>CP022740.1:0-17314 GCA_002257525.1 Halomonas ventosae | reverse complement strand
GATATTATCGACTCCCCTCCGTTTTTTTACCTGCTGCCCGTTTCTTTGCTCGAGCTTGGCGACGTATCTCGTTACGTTCGAACATATTCCGGACCTCTTGCGTGTGGTTACTTTCGTAGGATTTTCGGTAAACATTAAATCCGGGTGAACGTAGTGACTCGTTATATAACTCGATTCAGTTTTTAGTAAAATACCTTTCGATCGTAGTTTCGAGATTATTTTTACTAACTCATTTTCGTTATGGTTTAACTTTCTCACGAGATCTCTTTGCGATAACTCCTCGTAAAGTTCCGGATTCTCCTCGTTAGGGTTTCCGCATAAAATGAATGTTTCATAATGGAAGTACGGTTTTTTTTTTAGGATTTTATAAACGCATCCGGCCTCACTTAATGTAAGTCGGTCGAGTAGTTCTTTCGCTTTCGATTTGAACAGTTTAATAAACCGTTCTTTTTTTCTCCCTCCGAGCTTTCCGACTAGGTGGTACTTCGGATTGATCGCATAGGTTTTTGGTTTTTCATTCGTGGAAAGTAATACGCCGGATTCTTCGAGCCGTTTAAGTGCGGAACGTACAGGTCTTTCTGATCTCTTTACGATCTTCCCGATCTTCATTTGATTAAGATTGACGCCCCCCCCCCCCGTTATCTCTTAGCTTTCCGTCCTCCTGTGTGTATGGTAATAACTTCATGAGATAACCCGCATCGACTAGACTTAACTGACTCGATAACTCCTCGATTGAATCCATGAAATTGGTAACGAATTTTCTCCGGTCCTTATCGTAGTATTCTTTTCGAGCTAAATACGTCGTGTACCCCTCTTTTCGTTTCCTGTTCATTTCCTCGAGTTGTTCTCCAGTTATGACCGTATCCGTAACGCCGATTTTCTCCCCTGTCTCTCCGTCTGATATTACGTATAGTTTATGATTTTCGCTCATGCTGCCGACTCCTCCTCGTTTTTACTTTGCGGTATTCGATTCCGCCGTACGTAAGTAAGCACAAAAGATAAGAGGCTAAAAGGGTACATGGTTTTTCGTAAAATGGCCGGGTTGTATCTCAATGCCTTATGTAAACAGCCGTAAACATTGCCCGGTTTTTGACCGTTTAGAGGCAAACTCTACCCTGTTTTTGACCGCTTTGAAAATGACCGTTATCCCCGTCATGACGGTGTTTATCGAGGTTTTCTCGAATGCTCTGTCTTCTTCTTGTCCCTACGGTCCTACGTGTATCTCGCTCTCGCTCGTACTTTATCGCATCAAGTATATCCATAGTTATAAAATAGAAGTGACGTTACAAGGTGAGCCGGCCGGCGAGTCCTAGAGATTTAACTCAATACCTTAATAATTAACATCGCTTTCGCTCTGTTATAACGTTATAACTCTTTCCGACGTACTCGGTTAATTGTACGAAGTTAATGCGATAGACGAACGAATTAACGAACGACTAGAGACGTTAAGACGTCGATATATTTGCGTAGACTTACGAGAGAGGTTCCTTTCGCCTGACCCCTCGAGGATAAAAACGATATATAAATTTTTTCGGAGGTTGCCGGATAGTTGTCGATTATATATCGACTTTGGTCTTTCGTAAGACCCTCCGGGTTTGAGATATAAAATATAATCGGTAGACCGCAGATGTAGACGCCCGACGCCCCGGCCCGTGGGGAATTGCGTGTTTTCGCTTTTGAGTTTTCGTTCTGAGTTTTTCGTTGGACTGTTCGTCGTTGGCCGCCGCAATAGAAACCGATAGAGAGCTTATTAGAGACGTTTCTCTCGACTTCGGTCCTTTACCCTTCGAATCCAATGCGAATGAGTTGAGAAAGACGGAGAGGACTTCGATCGTTGTCGTTGTTGTCTTTCGTTTGTCTTTCGTCCTTGTTCCGATCTGGAGTAAACGCAATAACTTAATGAGATCGTTTCGAGTTGTTGATAGTTGAACGAAAGAAAAGGAGATCGTTTCGAGTTGTCGATAGTTGAACGAAAGAAAAGGAGATCGTTTCGAGTTGTCGATAGTTAAGTAAAAGAAAAGGAGATCGTTTTAATTAACGCTGCTGCTTTCGTTTGTCTTTCGTCCTTGTCGTTGTTGTTGTTCTCCTTCTACTTCTTCTCCCTGTTTGCGAATAACTCGAGGATACCCGAACAATAAACGCATAGACAATTCAAACTATCGTACCTCTTGCGTCCCTGCCTATACCCCTCGGTAGTACCCTCGTATTATGTGACGGTTACGGCCTAACGTGTGAGCCCCTCGAGCCCTGTTGTGGAAAATGCGGTGTATCCCGTAATGCTGCGGCCTGTCCTGCCGTGTATGTGCCTATACGTATGTAACACAATCCCGTACTGTTACATAGTGGTATAGCGTATAAAGCCAGGTATGACGGCGTTTAACTGTACCCCTGTCGGGTATTATAACGTTAAGTATGTCCGGGTGTTCTCGATAGTGTACGGCCTGTTCTCGAGTATATCCGGGTAGTTTTGACGATGTATAAGCCGGGTTAAATACGAATGATCTATAAGGGTGTCGGCTTGTTTGTTCGCATATGGCCCGGTGTTTGATAGGTACCGTTAAGTATGTATAGACCCCATGAGTTTCGGCAACCCCTTCCGCCGGAGAGGCGGGGCAGCGATTGAAATAGACGTCATACCTTCCTCGTACCTTTTGCGATTACTTCTCGTACCCTTACGGACTCTCTCCCGTACCTGTCTCCTCGTAAATACGTGACCCCATACGGCCTATTAAACGTACACAAACGTAATAACATACAATCGTTCTTTATAACGTATAAGACTTCCGGAACCCTACGGCCTCAAGCGTCATAGCCGTTTGTAATTTATTCCCATGCGTAATTACTCGAGTTTACACCGGGACAATTTCGTCCCACACGTAAACCCTCCTCATGGCGTCTCTAAGCCGTTTTAATAGTCACGGGACCCTAACGTCGCATTACGTAAAAGCATAACGTTTTCCGTCGGCTCTGTTTGTCGAATCGCATTAGTGGGGGAGTGGTAGGGCCTGTTACTCCGTCGGATTACATACGGAACCCGTCGACGATCTGTCGGAGCTCTGTCGCTATTTCTGCGATCTCCTCCCCTACCTTTCGACGCTGCTGCTCCTTCTCGCCGTCTACTCGCTGCCTAAATAATCGTATTCGAGTAACATTTTGCGTATAATTGCTTTCTCCGTAACCTTCTCGAGAGTTTTCCGTACTGTGCCGTAAAAGTACCCGACGATCGAACCTCCTACCTTCCCTCAAAAATTTTTTTTGTTTGTACTGGTAGACCGTGGACCTAGCTGCATCGAGTACAGCGTCAATGTATTCGTGAGGCCCTTCGTTCTTTTCGCATAACTCTAGTCCTCTCGCTGCTTGTGCGGCTTTTCTCCATAGCGTTGTAATCTCCTCCGGTTTTACGAAAGGTTTTAAGAACTCTATGAAAGAACTATCGACGTAAGTCGGAATGATAGACGGGACCGTCGTCCCCTTACGTTGTTCTTTTAATTCAATAGATTTATACCCGGCTTTAAAAGTCATGGTTTCTTTTCGGTTAAAATCGCCTTCGTCCTTACTATTGCAAGCGTTTCCGGCGTTTGTTTGGTCTATCAATTCCGGTCTATCATTCTCTCTATCACTTGCCTTTTCGGCCTTCCCTGTCGGAGTAAAAACGGTTATGTAATGAGTTCCCTTTTCCGGTCGTATCCGTTCAATTATTCCGAGCTCTTTTAATTTCGATAAGTAACGCCGAACTGTCGCAATAGATACGCCGAACAGTTTCGCCATCGTCTCCGGTTTCATCCACGAGACTCCCGTAGCTTTCACGGAGTATTGACTCAAGAACTTAACGAACTCTTTTAACTTCTTATTCGTGAGATCGTCGGCATACTTATAAAAGATTTCCCGGAGCCTTTTGTTAAAGTCGTCTAAGCTGCGGAACCTTTCCGCCTTCTGTTTGATCGTTTCTTTATTTCGTAAATAAAACAAGTCTATTCCGGCCATTAAAAAACCTCCTCGAATATTCTCCGAGAAGGCCGCCGCAATTTTCCGTTATTTACCTCATAAACGTTATAGTTATCCCTTGAAAATACGGAGAGCCCCGTCTATAATAAGAGATAACATATTGATTTTGTTAGTTTATGAGTCGGTTGTTTGCGGCAACCCACTCGTCCGGGCTTTCGGTGCGTCAGGGACACCGAAGGCCCTTTTCTATTGTCTATTATTCTATCTTTCTATAACCTCGGAGTCAATGAGTATGTGAGAACGTCATAGCCTCCGCATGAGACGCAATAACGTAACCATGACGTACAAACCCTCGAAAATCTCTCGTAAGCTCTCATGGCCTTCTCTGTTACTCTCTGCCGTTGTCCTCTTGTTGGGACCCCCTTTCTTTTTCTCGTTCAAATTTCTCCCTTTCGTCTATCCGTTTCCATGCTCGATCTTGTACGTCTGCGAACAGTTGAGCCGCCTTGTCCATTCGTTCTTTCTCTTGCTGCTCTTTTTCGTTATGTTCCCTTCCGTCTTTACTACTCTCCTCCATGAGATCGTTCCCCCGTTACTTTATTCCGAATAACCTCGCAAAAAAGCCGGGTTTTTCCGGCTGAACCTGCTGCTCGTCTGGACGTTGTTGTCTTTCGTCGTTGGACCCGGCTGTCTTGTCGTCCTCGGCGTTGTTGTCCGCCCCCTCCGTACTTGCTGCATTTTCTTCGCTTGCTGCGACCTCTGCTGCTGCTTTTCGTTGTTCTTCGTCTCTCCGTTGCTGTTCTCGTTCTTCTTCTTCTTGTTCCGCATAATCGAGGAGTTTTTCGATCTTTTTATCCTGCTGCCGGGTTGTTGTTCGTCCTGTCGTTGTTCTTGAGTTTCCGCATATTTGAGGAGTTTCTCGATCTTTTCGGCTTGTTCTTCGATCTTCTCGCCCTGCTGCCTTATGAGCTCGCTTTGATCGTCGAGTTTCTTGTCCTGTTCTTTCATAACCCCTAACACGCTTGCGTACCCGTTTAGAATCTCGTTCATTAAGGCCGGACGATTCTCCTCCTCATACTCTCCTACGTCGTGAATGATAGAATCGACGTTTTCCGTTAATGCCTCTTGTATGAGCTCGTGTGGCTCGTTCCTGTCCTTCATTTCTGCGATCAATTCGAATAAATGAAAAGCCTGTTGTTTAAAACGTTTGTTACGGCCATTTCCGACGGCTGAACTTTCGAGATATTCCGCATACTGCTGCCTCCATGTTCGGACCGTCGTCGAAAAGAGGTCTGTCTAAATGTTTCGCTATTTCCGTTAAGGAGTAGGTCCTCCGGGCGTGGTTTCCGTTTTGGCTGTCATTTCGTCTTTCATCATTGTTCATGATGTAGCCCCCTTTCGCATGAAATAAGTACTTGCGTGACCTTTCGGCCGTTTTTCGTCGTCGGTACTTCTCGTTCCGTTGCTGCTGATTCGACGATATTCGTTTCACGTCGTCTATTATACTCGTTTCGTTGCCATTACCTCGTTTATGTTCGTAAAAAGTTGTCGATTTCTTTCGTTTCGTTGGCGTCGTTACGTCTGGAGCCGTAAAACGTTGTTGTTACTTATCGTTTCGTTGCCGTTCCCTCGTTCCATTGTAATTATTTCGACGGAGCTACTGCAATCTCCTTTTTGCATATGTAGTTCGATGCCCCTTTGTATAAACGATTCATCGACAGCGTGAGCTGTTTTAAATGTTCTGTGAAAGAATCCCTTAGACTTTACGACGAAACGTCTCAAATTGTCTCCTTATTGATCGTGTGACCTCGTTTTGTTACATCGTTATGTAAATTAAGTAACGATTAGAGAGGGGCAGAAAAAACCGTTAGATCCCCGGATACTAATAATTTGATAATTAATCTAATTTTTTTCTTTGTTTAGTTGAGATCTCTCATATTTTTAAGGAACCACTTTAAGACACAATGTAAATATCATTGCGCGTTTCCATAAGGTTGTCCACTCATCTTGTGTTATGTAGGGAAAAAAAATTCATTCGTTCAGCTTTACTCGTGAGTCCCGCCAGATCAAAATGTTCAGAAAAAACTGTAAGTTGTGACCCCCCCCCCCCGTTGGGGGGGCCTTTTTACCCTTCCAATCTCTTTCTTTACCTGATTGTGTTTGATCAACCAATATTTCACCAAAAGTTGATTCATTCAAGGTTTGAGTGCTATGATTACAGTGCATAAATAGTATTAATACTCCTTTCTTGAACCCCGGGGATCATCCGGGGGGTAATTTTTCTTTTTGAAGTAACTTGTAGGTACACATAGCAAAACATGAAAATGAGGATGATATGTACCGTAGTTCGGATTTTCAGACCCAATCTCTAATAAAAACCTTTGCGCTTATAATATGCTGGATTATTATCATACCTTTTCTTTGTAATGTACTCATCTCTATCCCTTGCCCCCCCCCCTGACTTCCAAGGCTCTAAAAAAGCCCTTTATAGACGTTTTAAAGGCTTTATACTTAGAAAGCCTATTGAAACCCTTGAACATGTCTGAAATCGTCTCAGAAAGGCTCTCAGAGTCTGTATTCTTAACGGTAAGGGTTAAGAATAGCCAACGGACCTTTTGACGCTTTTTCATTTACCGTCTCTACGATCTTTTTATTATGATAAGCAATTTTTAATGATCTTCTCCAGTTGCACATTGGACACAACCTCACTTTACAGAACCATGATTGGTATAGTTTCAACGCTTGCCCATTTTCGTACTTAAAGGTTTAAATCTTGATTTTTTTACCATATAATTAAAGACAGGATAAACAAAGTTCTTCTAGGTGATAAGTCACGGTCACCGAAAGGGACGGTTGCATTCCTTCGGATGCTAAAAGAGGGGAAGTGTCCCATGTGAAGTACAGATCAAGATCTAGATTCAGCAAAACGTTCAGAACGAAGTCGGACGATTTTTGATTTGGTAGATCATTAACGTGAGGAACTTCGTTCGTGTGTGAGTTTCATTACCGTGGAACCACACAAAAAAGCACCGGGACTCCCGGTGCTTTTTTCTTTGTATCCGATAGTGTTGGGCCAGTTTAGTTACTGTTCTACCTACCCTCTGTTTCGTAAACACGGTCTTACGAAGGAAACGGTCTCATTCGTGCTTTACATCATCCGCATTGGTAGTACGGAGTCAGTTCCACACAAATGGGTATAATAAGTTACATCCACGTATATCCTATCTGTGAGTTGTTATTTCAAGTTCTTGCTATCTTGCTTTATCTTGCGGTCGTGCTTTGTCTTGCTATTGTCTTGACCATCATCTGAATGAACGTTCCTTTTTCCTAGCAAAGTTACTACTAGGACCAGTTTCTCACCAATGTCGAGCAAGAGCTGGAGGGTGTCAACCAGGGTGGACCAAGACTCAAGGATAAACCAGAGGATCTCCATAGGTTACCCCTCTCCTTTCTTAAAAGTGTTTTTTTTTTTTCAGGCAGAGGGCGAACCGATCCTATTGTAATTGTATCAGAAAATTCCTTAATTTCTATAATTTTCTTGTTTATTAATGTTTTAAATCCGCATTTTCACGACCTCGTATAAAAGTAATAGAAATAAGGTTTATTCACTTCAATTTCGACTCAAAGTTTTCCGGCCTTCTTATCGTTGGATGCGTTGAGTAGTTTCTCGATCGTTTTCATGGTATATCCCGTCCGTTTCGCTTAGTTTTCGGCTGCTACTCATTCGAGAGTAGACCGGAGAGAGCCGCATTACTTCGACGGCCTCTCGTTGCTACTGCCTCGTTTTATTCTCACGAACTCTCAGCCCTCGCTGCCGATTAACTTCCCGGTGAATAGCTCACCCTCTACGATGACCTCTCCTCTTGCGTTGTTACCGAAAGAGATCGTTTTACTTTCGACCCTCCCGGCGTCTTCTTTACGTTTTAGCATCTGGAAAAGTACCTCGTTTAGATCGTACTCTGCCATGCGGTCGCCTTTTGCGGCCTCTTGCTCAAGTCATTTTTCCCCGGCTAGTTCTGCAAAAGTCATTTCTTTAAAGTTTTTCATTTATAATCAATCTCCTTTAGATTGTTTTGAGTAGTTAGTAGGTGACTCGCTTTTCTTGTCCATCTGCGAGCTCATGGCATTTGATTGCCAGCCGAGGGCGTTCGTTGTTGCCGTGTCCCTCTGACATTTATTAATGTAACGCATAAACGTAACGTTACGCAAGAACGTAACAAGTATTTCTATGTATTTATTTACGAATTAACGTCGTGAACCCCGTCATATAGCGATTTATAAACGTAAAAATTATTTTATATTTTTTTCGAGAAGGACGTCCAGACGCAAAAAAAGACGGCCAACCTTAAAAGGTCGCCGCCGTTGTTTTCGTTTCTGTTGTCGTCTTTCCCTCGGAGAGTATTCGCTTTTCCTTTTCCATGTATTTCCGGACCGTCTCGACGTCTCTAGTCGCTATATTAAAACGTAACTCCTCGATAAGTTCTCCGGCCTTCTGTGAGAGCTCTGTATCCGTCTCATACGTCCATATCTCGAGACTCGGACGATTATCCTCGATGATCTTCTCCGGCTCTCTCGGATTCGCATACGTCCAATATGTGAAAGCCTCGAGTTGCTCGACCGTTAGGCCGTGGGTCTCTGCGAGTCTCGTAGTTCTTTAGGTTATATTTTCTATTTTACCCTCGGCGAGTTTGAATGCTCGAGGGCGTTTTTCTCAAGTCATATATTTTACCTCGTGACCTTCTGATCTTTTGGTCTGTGATACCTCTCGATCACTCCAATCTTTACTCGTTGTATGCTTTTCGTAATCCTCATTATAGTCCAATGCTGAATTTAAATAGGTTATAGATGATTGTTAAAGCAATTGCTACATGCTTTGTTCGGTTATAAGTTTCTGTACTACTAGATTCCTTTCGATCGTTCTTATCGTAGCTGACAATGATAGTACGATGTTTACTTTTATAATAAAAGTGACTCATGTTCTTCCTCCTTCCTGTATGAATTTCCGCTACCGTTTCCCGGACATATATAATATAGGAGAAGTCGTAGCAGATTTTGAGATTTGGGCAAAAAATCGTTCGACAAGTTTAGACATCGAAGCAATCCCCGTGTATGTAGACGTCTGATAACTATGGAATCAGCCTAAAATAAACAAAACCCTTAGATGAGGGCTAATCAGAAAATACGGATTTACAACGAGAAGTCCTCCCAAAAACAATTTACCTGGGTGCACAAAAAAGCCATGCCTTAATTTTTTAAGGCATGGCTTTTTGTTATTTCGCCTAAAAGTATTGCAGGACATAGTTTTTGATAAGTTCACTAATGGGCATTATTTCCGGTATAATGATAAGAGACCAAAACTTGTTGAATGTGAATTATCTGGAGGAGATCAAATGACAATTTCTTCACATCAAAATGCGATAAAAAGATATGGTAAAGAGGTGGCGGATCTTCAGAAGAAAATTAGCTCAGAAAAAGAAAAAGAAGCTAAGATATACAAAGACATTTCAAACTTAACTTCTCAAATCAATAGAAGTAAAACAGGGACTACACTGAAAACAAAAATGTCACGCCTTGTGACTTTAAATAAAAATTTGTCTTCTGCCCAGAACAAGGTAGCTGAATATCAAAAAAAATTAAGTGGTAAACAACATTCTTTGCAAAGTGAGCAGGTTAAATTAGATAAGGCATTGAAACAAAACGAAAAGAAAAACGAAACGGATAGAAAAAAAGTACGACAACTTGAAACTAAGCATCAGAATTTTGTTACTTCCTCATTAAGAACACAAGTACTTTTACACAATGAGATGAAGGAGAGCCCCCTAATGATAGATTTAGCAAAATTGCCAGAAAAAATAACAGTCTTATTCTTTGCAGCCAATCCTAAAGATCAACACCAGCTAAAATTGGACGAGGAGATAAGGGATGTCATGCAAAAGATTAGAGCTTCTGAGCATCGTGATGCTATAGAATTAAAAGCAAGGTGGGCGGTACGCTCACACGATCTTCTGGGGGTCAATCATTAAATGAAGAAAATCCCCATATTGTTCATTTTAGTGGTCATGGTTCTATGGAAGATGAAATAATTTTTATGGATGATAAAGGAAACGCAAAACCAGTTACTAAAAATGCGATCGTCCAATTAATAAATGCAAAAAAACACATCTGAAAATATAAGGCTAGTGCTTTTTAACACTTGCTATTCTAGTAATCAAGCTGCTCAATTGACAAACTATGTTGATTTCGCAATCGGTATGAATACTAGCATTGGAGATGAGGCAGCCAGAGTATTTGCTGCTAATTTTTATTCTGCTTTGGGATTCTCAGCTTCTGTGCAAAAAGCGTTCGATCAAGCAAAAGTTGCGTTGATTTTTTTTTTGATTGAAGGCATACCAGAAGAGTCTACGCCCGAATTATTTTCGAGAGAAGGTATAAACGCAGGTGAAATAATCCTTGTTAAACCCTAGAGTTATACATCGAAACCTTTTATGGATCAGTTTTAGATATATTACCCCAAAAAAGGCGACCGAATGGCCGCCCTCTCGTGTGTTTCGTGTACTCTCTCATATCATCGTCATAACTTACTCGCTTAATTGAATCTCAGTTGCTTTCGTTCCCCAAAAGCCAGGGGACGCTTTTAACGTTGCCTCGGAGACTTCTACGTCCCCTCCTACTTCAAACGCAATAGTTCCGGTTTTCTCGAGGTCTGGGTTTACTTGCGTTAAGAAAAAGTCGTCCTCGGAACTTAGGGCCATCGTAACCTCTCCAGAGGTTGTCGGCTCGTACTCAGAGCCTCCGGCGTTAAGTTTGAAGTAACTTGAGTCAAATGTACCGTAGTTCGGATTTTCAGACCCAATCTCTAATAAAAACCTTTGCGCTTATAATATGCTGGATTATTATCATACCTTTTCTTTGTAATGTACTCATCTCTATCCCTTGCCCCCCCCCCTGACTTCCAAGGCTCTAAAAAAGCCCTTTATAGACGTTTTAAAGGCTTTATACTTAGAAAGCCTATTGAAACCCTTGAACATGTCTGAAATCGTCTCAGAAAGGCTCTCAGAGTCTGTATTCTTAACGGTAAGGGTTAAGAATAGCCAACGGACCTTTTGACGCTTTTTCATTTACCGTCTCTACGATCTTTTTATTATGATAAGCAATTTTTAATGATCTTCTCCAGTTGCACATTGGACACAACCTCACTTTACAGAACCATGATTGGTATAGTTTCAACGCGGGGGGGGGTTTCCTCTACGTCAGTAACCGTGAAAGTAACGTTATCTACCTCGGATGGCTCTCCGATCTTCGCCGTTTTCACTTCGTCAGATTCTTCCGCATTTTCTTCGTTGGATTCTTCGGACGAGCTACCTTCCCCCCCCCGTTGGAACTGCTTTTTTTCGTTAGAGGATGAAGATGCGTCGGCGTTTGCTTCTGTGGCTTCTGCGTCGTTTCCACTGTTATCGCTTGCGGTTTCGTCGCCGCCACTTGTCGCAACTGCTCCGATTACGATTATCGCTAAAACCCAAACCCAAATTTTCTTGTAGAATGGTTTCTTAACCTTCTTCTTCTTTTCTTTTGCCATAGTGTATGATTCCCCTTTTTTCTTAATTTGTTTTGATTGATTTTTCTTGTCCATGTATCAACCTAAACCCTTGATGGCTTGATTTTTTAAGGCTTGTCTGCCCTTCAACATTTACAATGTTACACCGATGCGTAACAATAAGTCAATACTTTTTTTACCTATTTTACGATTTATTTCCAATAGTATTTTTATGCTTTTCGATCTCTGTGGTAGTTTGTAATTAGCAGAGATCATCGTCGTTTTCTTGTATTCTATCTATTTATCGAATAACCCCGTTTTAATTCACGTCAAGAAAACACTCGCCTATCTATATATACAACTTTTCCATCTGCTCGTGAGTATCCTTGAGGGCTCTTTCATTCACCTCGGAAACTGTCTCCGTCATAACTCACGCAATAGACAACCGTGTCAAAGTCCGGATCTGTACCCGATGGTTTTAATCGCTAGACCTTAGAGCTCTCTCTCAATAGCCTCGACGATTATGTCACTCGCAAGCGTAATCCTCGCCCCCCCCAATTACTTTAATATATCAAAAAAATAGCACGTATTAGCGTAACGAAGGAGCACTTTTTCACAAATTTATTTCATACTTTTTCAATCGTATGTTATTACGTGATTACGTATCGTACTTTTGAAAATTCTGTGGTATTGTTTATTTAGTTGGCTAGGAGGTATGGTTATGGCAATTAGAATTACATTAAAAGATACTTTAGAGGAGAGAGGCGTCTCCCAAAGAGGTTTAGCAAGGGAATTAGGGCTTCGTCCTGCTGCGATTAATAACCTAGTAAATAATAACCGCAATTTCGTTTATCTGTATCACTTGGACTTAATAGCGAGATACTTTGATATTGACGTCTGTGACTTGATCGAATACGATCCAACGGAACCACACGAAAATCCAGATACATCAAATAATCATACGAACGACGCTACTCCGAGTTAATCGAGAGGGCGTCGTTTTTGTTTGCATTATTTCCGTTGTTGTCCGTCGATCGTCGTCCATAAAAAAAAGAGAGGCAGCCGCAATTAATGCGACTCCCCCTCGATCTATCTCCTATATCTTAAAATGAGCTCTCCGTGAGTTTCGTTTCTACCCCGTCGATCTCGACCGTTACGCTTTTAACTTTCGCATTGTTAGCGAGAAAGTCCTTAATGCCTCCGATCGTTGTCGGCGGTGTTTCCGTTGGGAAGTTTGTTGTTCGTCGTTGTCGTCCTCTGCCGACGTGCCCCCTTTCCATCCCTTTCGATTGACTACCGTGGAGATCGGGAAAGTCGAAACCCCGTAAATCTCCCCGAGAATCCTTTTGTGTGATTCCGCCTTTTGCGTAACGTTTTCGGATTTCCTTAACGTCGTTCTCCGTGAGTTTCGACCTACGCCTCGCTTGATTTAATCGCATTTTTAAGACTCCTCTCCTTGTTGCTGCTGCTCGTTCTGTTTTACGTGGTGTTTTACGCTTGTATAGAGGACCTTTTCGTCTATTCGCTGCGTACTTTTTGCGAGTTTTAACGCCTTATCCATATCCTCTCTCGTAAACGTCTCCGGGTCCTTCTCTCTTAGTTCTTTTTGTACCTCGTTGTTATTAATCGCCATTATTTAGCTCCTCCTTCGACGCCGTTCGGTTTTCGGCCTTTTTCTAGGTCCGTTAAAGTGTTGACCGTAATAAGATAATAGTCTTTTTCTTGTCTAGTCATTGGCCCTACGCTGCCTAACGGGTTGAATACTACGCCGCCGTTTGGGTCCATTAATGACTGTGCGGTCTCTTTTTCCCTCTCGTAATGGTTGGTCGCATCCTTATAGCTTTCGTATGCGTCGGAGAGCTCCGCCTTAATCTTTCGGATTTTCTCGAGTTCCGGCTTGATTTCCTTATTCTCGTATTCTCGTTTCCATTCACGAAAAGACTTTTTGATCTCGTCTTTATCGGTGGTGGTCTGGGGGTTTTTTTTTTGAAGTGTTGTCGACCTATGGCCGCCTCGTTTGCTCGACGTGCTGCGAGTTTTTCCTTCTGGTCGATCTCGTCGGCTAATTCGTTGAGCTTTTCCGTGTTATCCTCTCCGGCTTGAACGCCTTTCTTGAGCTCGTCCTCGTATTTCTTTTTAGATAATTCGAGTTGAGCCTTCGCATCTTTCGCCCGTTTCTCTAGGTTATCTCTTTTCGTTGCTGCCCCGTCTCTTTCTTTCTCGATCTCTCTCGCTTTGTTAAATACCATTCGTTTATTCTTCGCCCCCCCCATGTGTGATCTCTCCCTTTCGTTTTTGTTTAGTTAGTTTGTGAATTACGTAGTTAGTTTTTAGGTTTATAGACTCGAGAGCTCCGACGATCAACCTCCGCCAGGTCGAAAGAGTCTCGGTGTTTTCTCCGTCTTGTTGCTGCGGTTTTTCCTTCGGCTTAATGCCGTATAACTCGAGGAATAACTCCCGGTGTCCGTGTATGGCCTTATGTGTTTCCCGTGTCTCCTCTGATCGTTTCATTGTTGGAGCTACGCCGGGAACGGTTAATGCTGCGGCCATGAGTTCTCGTGTGCTCGTCCAATAGTCCAGAGCCTCCACGATTCCGTGACCTTTTGCGATTTCGGTAGCTGATGAAATGGCTCCGGCTGCGTCTCCGTAATAAAGGACCGCAACCTCGTCGGTTTTATGGCCGTCTGGACCGTATAAGATCGTAACAAGGAACCGAACCTCCTCGAGCTCCTCGACGTTTTGTGTTATGAGAGGTCGCATATGGGGGGGGGTTTAGACTCCTTTTTACGTTTGGCATCTTCGGCTAGATCGAAAGCCCTTCGTATTCCGTGAGTTGCGTCTTCTAACTGTCCCCCCCAAATCGATATGAATATCGAGCTTTCTTTTCGGTAGCCTTGCCTTGCCGTGGTCGTATGTTTTCTTTTTGCCGAGCCTGTTAAGTGTTTCGAGGTCTAAAACGTCTACGTCTTTCGGTAGATCGAAAGCGACTCGAAAGATCGCTCGACCTGCTACTTTTCTTCGAGAGTATATTTCGTACTCCTCCGCATTATAGGAAAGCGAATAAGTCCGGAACGGCTCGCCATCCTCTACGAGCTCGATTCCTACCGCATAATACCTACCGTCTTCTTTTTTGACCTCCTTAACGGCCATGCTGCCCGAGACTATTCGTAGATGATCGTTACTATTTCTCATGGTTTCTCCTCCTCGTTGGTGTTATTTATAACGTGCTTTCTGGACGTTCTCGATAACCTTTTCTAACTCTCCCACCTTCTCGATCGCATCGAATCCAATCCCGTAGACGGTTGAGAATTTACTCAAGTAATCCCGGTCGGGAAAAGTTTCGCCTCTCTCCTGTCGAGTCGCCTTCATACGATCGACTCCGAGGTCCTTCGAGAGCTCTAGTATTGATTTATCTAAAACCGCCGTCCTAACGATTCTTAGTTGTTTCTGATTTATCGCCATTTTCTTTTTCGTCCCTTCTGTACGTGATCTTTTTGCTCGTCTTAACTAAAATAAAAGGCCGTTAAGCCTCGTTAGCCTCTCCGACCTTTTCGATCGCATCCGTTAGATATGCGAGTTTCATAAGCTCCCGATCTGTTAAGCCGTACTCTTTTCGTATAACGTTCAAAAAAATCGACCTTCGGGGGAATAGTACGTTTTCCATTCTCCATTAACGAGATATAAGCCGCAGATAGGTCGACCGACCTTCCGAATTTCCTAACGCTGATTCCCTTTATAATGCGTAGTTGCTTTAATTGTTCCGACGTTAGTCTTACGTTGTAATTCATTTATGTTATTACTCCTTTCGTTTGGTTTAGTTGGTGTTTCGCAATTTCGGAGCCCCGTTAAGAGCTCCGTATCATAGAGTTGGAGTGATTCATAGATATTAGTCAAGAAACCCTTCCGAAGGGCTTAAAAGCCCCAATGTAGTTATTTAATTAATACGAGGAGGAGAAGGAGGGGAGAGTCCTCCCTCTCCAATAAGGGGGGGTCTAGGAGAGAGCGTGTCTTTAAATATGCTATGGTTGAGCAGATAGGAAGAACGATGTTATTGACTGCATGAGAGTTTTACGGGCGTTGTAAACTCTCCGAGTTAATAACAAGAACCGGGAACCATAAACCCGGCTCCAATTTTAATTTAGTTGTGAATGTTTCCTCCCCTTCTAACTCAATAGACTTCTAAGGTCCTTTTATTTGTATTGTTTCTAAACTTTATTTACTCTCCGTACCTATGTAAGCTCGAGAGCTCCCTTTTTCGGTAAATGAAACGTAAACTTTTTTAAAAATAACTAATGTCATACCACACGAGAACATAAGAATCCGTGAGAAGCACATGATAGCTTTTTTTGGCTACGAGAGCTTTCGTAATATGTCCGGGACCTATGAGTCTCGTTTTTTATTTAAACGTCTTGTGTTTCGCCTGTGCCCTTCGTTTTTGTCGTTTTGTTACGTTCGAGATTCGTAGACCTGTATTAACTCCAAACGTAATGAGTAGTCGGTCCCGATCGTTGGCAGCTGCTTTTTTGAGCTTGTTTATATCATTCTTCGACTTTATCGGTTGCCCCCCCCGGCTTCATTCATGTGTTCGTGTCCTCCTTTCCGTTACGCTATTGCGTTACGTTTATAATACTAATATACAGTAACATAACGAGACCGTCAAGGACTTTTCAATAAAAAAGACGCCGTAATTACGACGCCTCTCGTTGCTGCTTTTCGACTTTCTTTCGTGCGTTCTTTAGTCCGAATGGACGCCGCATAAATAAGAACATAAAAAAAGAATTTAAAATTAACCGTCGGATACTCTGGAGACGGTCGATAAATGCGTAATTTTTCGCATAAAAAAAAGAGCCACCCAAAGGGCAGCCCGTTATAATGCCAAACCGTCATAAACGGCGTCTATGTCCTCTCGTTGTATTCCGATGTATCTTAACGTGATCTCCTGCGACGAGTGATTGAATATTTTCATAAGTAACGTTAAATCAACGCCGTTATTATAACCCCCCCCCCGCGTGGTATCCAAAGGTTTTACGCAAGCTATGAGACGAAACCGGATAATCTAACCCGGCCCGTTCTGCTGCTGCGGCTAATATCCGATGTGCTTGTATGCGTGAAATCCCGTTGTTACCCCGTCGGCTCTGGAATACGAAAGCCTCTCGATCTGTCGGGTCTTTAACGGTTTTTTTAAGATCTTTCGCAATAGTTTGATTGAGGGTGAATAAAAAAAAGTTTTCGTTTTTCTCGACTTCTTTTCTTTGATTTTAACGGCTTTTTTCGGTTGGTTGCTGCGTCCGTCGAATAGGGGGATCACCGACTTTTAAGTCGATAATATCCGAGATTCGTAGACCTGTATTAACTCCAAACGTAATGAGTAGTCGGTCCCGATCGTTGGCAGCTGCTTTTTTGAGCTTGTTTATATCATTCTTCGACTTTATCGGTTGCCCCCCCCGGCTTCATTCATGTGTTCGTGTCCTCCTTTCCGTTACGCTATTGCGTTACGTTTATAATACTAATATACAGTAACATAACGAGACCGTCAAGGACTTTTCAATAAAAAAGACGCCGTAATTACGACGCCTCTCGTTGCTGCTTTTCGACTTTCTTTCGTGCGTTCTTTAGTCCGAATGGACGCCGCATAAATAAGAACATAAAAAAAGAATTTAAAATTAACCGTCGGATACTCTGGAGACGGTCGATAGTATTTAATACATTCGTCTATGAACGTTTTTGTAACCTCGGTCCCTTCGTGTTTTAACATACTACGAATGGAGCTCGCCTCTCCTTTTCGATCTCCTCGATAAGGCTCCGGAAAAACGCCGAACCTCTCGACGTGTTTCT
>CP022739.1:0-205117 GCA_002257525.1 Halomonas ventosae | reverse complement strand
CACTTCATCTTCCCCGTGTTAGTGCGCGTAGTGTGCCACGGCGGTTGATGATCCTATGGGCACCGAAAGACCCCTTAAGGGCGTGTTCAGCGCCCCCAGTAAAATTCCTTCCGCGATTAAACTTCACCCCATACCTACCTAATGAACTGTTATTGACGAACAAAGGAGATGGGATTGGTTGCCTCGCGCCAACCGCCCTGGGGATACATGAACGTCTATAAAAACGATCACGGCAAAGTGGTAATGGAGTTTGGTTCTCAGCGGGAAATTGATGCGCTATGGCTTTTGGCCAGCCATATCGGCGGTTCGCCCTCCACGTTACGTTCGATCTTTTCCAACTCGGCTTCACCATCAAAAGGTCTATACGAACAGCTCAAGCCTTTTGTCACTAAAACATGCGCACAGAGTGGCATTCGCCATCCACTTGCCGAACCTCGATCTACGTCTGAATTGGTGGGGCACCACCAAGAAACTATCGAGGGCCGTATAACGTTTACCCGACAACCAGCCGAACCCACATTAGTGGCAGTGCCGGATACCCAAACATCAAAGGACGCTACCTGATGGCACTTAAACCGATCCTAGCCGCTTCTCTTGCATTGATGCTTAGCGCATGTGCGACAACGGGCACCAGTACGTTGCCAGAACCACCCACTTACCCTAGTGATTCGTGGTTGGAGACCAACTTATCTATTTACAGTGAAGCGGCTGACCGCAACCCAACGGCGGCTAACCGGGCATTGGTCGAGGATTTAAAAGCGCTAGCCGAGCGACGCAAGCGACAAAACGACAAAATGCGCCAGGTTGACCGCGAGCTTACGCTGTCTTGGGGTAATCGTGGTCGTGCCGGTGCCGCCATGCTCCAACCCGCTTACATCCATGTTTTAGGCGAGAATTTAAATGATCGCTATGACATGGATGGCGACCGCTTCACTACTGCTACTAGCTCGGAGCCGCCTTCTGGCAGACCAGACAGTGACGACCGCAACTGGATTTCGGTCGGTGCTTCCATGTACGAGCTGCAACGCTGGGAGCGCTTTTGTGATCGTGGCAGGGGAATGGACGAGCCCGATTGGCGTTTCGTTACAGAGGCTGGCGCCCCCAATAACATCCCCGACATTTTAGTTGTCGGCTGTAAGCCCCCCGAGCATGACATTGCTGACTACCTCCAGGCCTGGACAAGCTTCTGTGAGTCCGACAACACGACCGCCGATCAGCGCCAGATCGTTCGTAACAGTGTGCGTCCTAAAACCGTCGTCAATCCCTGCAAAGCCCTTAATTAAACTGTCTGGAATGTGTAATGGCCAATTATCGTCCTAAACGCCCTAAATTATCTAAACCATCCGGTACCAAGCAGTGGATACAGTACGGCATCGTCGCTGTCTTTATTGGCGGCGGTTTATACCTGAATTTCTCAGGCAACCGTGATGGCAGTAGTGACAATGAATCTGATCAAAATGATGCACACGCTCTGCCTGTATCTAAAAATGCTAATGAGGAGCCCCGTGATAGCTCTCTCCTACCGCCTGTCTATAACGAAGATGACATAGCGGAAATGGCCGGTGACGTTGAAGATGACAATAGTGCTTTGTCACCAGCCCCTCGATTAGCGGGCTCTACGCTCGATCAGTACAACCCAACGGATATCTGGCTGGATGAGTCAGAGAAGCCCAACCAGGAACAAGACGAAGAAGTAGTTCAAACGCTAGACGAGGAACCTACCCCAGAGCTAGGCGAAATGGCCGAGCATTCTGAGGCAACCCCCGGCTACGTGGATAACCTTAATTCGGTATCAGAAGTCGGGGCTGGCGCCAGCCTCGAACCCGACAACGCCGGTGAAGATGCTTCCGGCGCAGCTGAGGTACTTCCCGGTGAGCTGCCTGTTGCCATTGATCAAAGTGTCCAACCGAACGCGACGATGACGGATGCCAATCCCGTTAATGGTGATGGCAGTACCGTACCCGCCGCGAGTGAACTTGCCAGCGATATTGAACGTTTAGCGCTAAACCGCAACCGCATCGAGCAGACTGTTCGTAGGGGTCAAATCCCCCGATCTCAGCGTGATGAAATCTTGCGCTCAGAAGACTTCAATTCAGTGATTGCCGCTATTGGTCGCCGCGTTGGCGAGGCTTGGTATTACGAGGGCGAGGATCACGCAGAGCATGGGGCCATTTTGAGCATCGAATTAGGAAGTGGCGGTGCCACCAATAAAATTCGTATCCGCCGTTCTTCTGGCAATGAAAGCTATAACAACAGTGTGCTAGCAGCAGCGAAAGATAGCGCCCCGTTTGTGGAAGTTGACCGCCTGACCAGTACCGCTAAAACACTCTTAAACCCGTTCTCACTGACGTTTGGTTCGATGGAATCTATTGAAGCATACGAATCGACCTGGACGCGTCAGGAGGCTATCGACGCAACCGATGATGATGAAGCTAGTGAGCATTCAATTGAAAACCGAACCGTGGCTTTGATTAAACGCACCATGCGCAACCACTGGCCAGCGGATTTAAAAACGGGTGTCGATCATGATATTTCGTTGCAAGTCACGCTGGCGGTACCGATGGGGAACGTGGCGGACATAGAGTTTCTACGCCCTTCCAATAATGTTGATTTGAATGATCAGATTTATCAGTTGGTACGCAACATGCCGGCTTTCCAAGGCCTAAGCGGTCTATCCCTGCAGGAGCAAAACGAGGCTCGACAGTTCAACCTCCATGTATCTCCTGACGGCAGCTTGAGGTAACGGCTGTGTCACTTAAAAGTTCGCTCATTTCCGGCGCTATCCTATTGTCAGGGATCGGCGCTGCGGCTGCCTATATCTTGCTAAGCCAAGACGATAGCGAGTTCGTGCCTCCTGTCATCAAAACCTCTCCCAAACATCAAATGCCCGATCAGTACGAGTGCATTACCGACGACTGTTGGGTATATCGGGAAAATGCTCTCCACTGCGCCAGCGGCGATGATCATAACCGTTACCTAAACGGCGATGAGAGCGCTCGTTGTAGGGAGGAGACTTACATTTGTGTGATGCAAGACTGTACTAATGAGCGCGACATACGAAGCCAGCAATCGTTTAAAGAAATTGTCCAAAGCATCGGTGACCGCGTTTGGCATACATGGTCTAAATCCGATCCAGATGATTTAAGTGTTCGCGTGCGTTTGATACTTGATGAAGAAGGCCACGTTGAGGAAACGCAGTTGGTTGAATCATCAGGCAGCTCTCATTTTGACGAGCAGGCCAAAGTAGCCATCCTCGATACCCAGCCCTTCTATGAGATCCGCACAACCTCGCCTGAAACCCGCGCTTTGCTCACTCGCATCATCCTGTCATTCGGCGGGATAGAAGTTAGTACACAAGAGGCGCCTTAATGGCCGAAGAATCCAAGAATATGCCCGTTAATACCTTCCTCGCTATTGGCGCCATTATCGGGCTTTTTGTTGTGTTTCAAGGCTGGCGGGATTCGGGAGACGAGGAGACCCCCGAAATTAACCGGATCGAGCGTCTGGATGGCCATGAGCTGACCGCACCTCCCCAGCCGCTACGAGACCGTGCCGAGCAATCGACAGATGAGCAAACACTATCTGTCCAGCCACGACATGCGGAACGGTCAAAAGGCCAACTTTGGGAACAGCCACGACCTGGCGTTTATTGCCTTAATGCCGACTGCAGCAGTGTGCGTGTCAGCGCTGGTGCTGAGCCACCCTGTGAAGATGATACGTGCTCGCCAGCAGCGGAAGGCATGGTGTGCATAGAGAATGAATGCCAGAGCTATGCCAGCGTACAGGCCAATGCCGATTTTGTTCCGGCGACTAATCGACTAACCCGCCGCATCAAAGAGCGTGTGAATCACAGCGGGTCAACGCCGCCTCAGCCCCTCACGTTAGAACTGATGATGGACGACTACGGGAATGTCCTTAGCGCGAAGACGGTGCTGAGTTCAGGTGATACCACCTTTGACCGTGCAGTGCGCTTCGCGGCCTTAAACGCATCTCCCTTTACCGAGCTACGGGGCACCCTGCCGCATACCCGCAGTTTATTGCAGTTGATACACATCAATATCGAACCTTAAGCCATCGGAGTGACCGGCATGGAGCTTTATATCTGCGAGAAGCCTTCCCAGGCTAAAGACTTGGCCCGCGTACTGGGGATTAGTGGCCGAGGAGACGGCTGCATACGGGATGGTAATCGAGCAGTGACATGGGCGTTTGGCCACCTGCTTGAACTATTCATGCCCCAGGAATACGACGAGAAGTACAAGAGCTGGGATATGAGCTTGTTGCCGATCATGCCCGAACAATGGCAGTACAAGGTTAAGCCATCGGCAAAAAAGCAATTCAACATCATTAAAGCCTTGGTGAAAGAAGCGCAGCTTGTCTACGTGGCCACCGATTTCGACCGCGAAGGAGAAGCGATTGCGCGGGGTATCATGGAGCGTGTTGGCTACCGGGGCGAAGTCCGTCGTGTGGCGTTGTCGGCACTTGATGATGACAGCATCAAAAAAGCCCTTGCCGACATTCGCCCAGGCGATCTTTCCATACCGCTGTATCACGCCTCCCTAGCCCGTCAGCGGGCGGATTGGCTGATTGGCATGAACATGTCTCGGCTTTACTCAAAGCTCGCTGAGAAGATCGGTTATAAGGAAACGCTACACATTGGGCGAGTCATCACCCCTACCGTGTCGTTGGTCTGCCAGCGTGACCGGGAAATAGCGCTTTTCAAGCCGTCACCATTCTACGTGCTAAAAGCGAATGTCCAGGTACAACAAGGAGCGTTTTATGCCAAGTGGTTGCCGCCCGAGGAAGTGAGCGACGATCAAGGGCGCTGCATCAATAAAGCATTTGCGGAACAAGTAGCGCGCCAGGTTAAAGGAAAGTATGGCGTCATCGAGCATGCCGAAACCAAGCGGGGTAAGGAGTCACCACCACTGCCCTTCTGCATTACCAGTTTGCAGAAATACGCATCCGGTAAATGGGGCTATACCGCACAAGAAGTGCTGGATGGCGCCCAGGGGCTTTACGAAACCCACAAAGCCACGACCTACCCGCGTACCGAGTCGCGTCACCTGCCTGTTTCTCAGCGAGCGGACATACCTAAAATTCTGCAGTCGGTAGTGCTGTCTGATCAGTCAATTAGTGGGCTAGTGGCTGGCGCTGACCCAGATCGTGCCTCCCGTGCGTTTAACGATGCAAAAGTAGAAGCGCACCACGCGATCATCCCCACGACCACGCGCACCGATATCAGCAAAATGTCGGAACTGGAATTCAATCTCTACGACGCCGTACGCCGACATTACATCGCCCAGTTTTATGCGCCCTTTGAATTCGATAAGACCAATATCCGCCTGAACGTGGAAGATCATCTATTCAGTGCGTCGGGCAAGGTGCCGATTAAGCAAGGCTGGCGCATTCTCTTTGCCAACGAGCAGCCAGAGGATGCTCCTGAGGAGGATGAAGACGATAGCGGGAATCTCTTGCCACCCATGCGCCAGGGCGAGCCAGCCGCGGTCGCTGATGCCTCGCTTGAAGAAAAAACGACCCGGCCTCCCCCCCATTTCACAGAAGCCACGTTGCTTGATGCGATGAGTAACATCGCTCGCTATGTAGATGAACCGAAATTCAAAGCCATTCTAAAAGCGTCTAAGGGAATCGGTACCGGTGCCACCCGCGCCGGGATCATTGAGGGAGCCGTCGGCCGAGGCTACATAAAGCGCAAAAAAAAGATATTAGTGGCCTCCGACAAAGCTCATGCGCTGGTCGCCATCCTCCCTCAAGCGCTTAAGTCTGCAGGCCTTACCGCCCTATGGGAACAGCAGTTAGAAGGCATTGTTGATGGTCGCTTAGACCTGAACACCTTCATGACCCAGATGAATAAGTGGGTTACGAACATGGTGGTGACCGTACGCGATAATAGCGATCAGATCGTTGAGAAAAATCCCGCCTTGGCAGCTGCTTTTGCTAAGGCCGGTGGACCGGTGCATGGCTGTTTCACATGTGGCAGTAATCTCAAGCGTATCAAAGGCTCCAAAGGGTTCTTTTGGGCATGCTCCAGTCAAACATGCAAAGAGACCTTCCCTGACAACAAGGGTAAACCCCAGCAGCGACAAGCCCAACTCGATGCAAGCGCCCCATCCTGCCCGGAATGTGGCAGCGTCATGCGCGAAAAATCAGGAAAAAAACCGAACGCACAACGCAAAACCAAGTTTTGGGGCTGTACTGGCTGGCCAAATTGCAAAGTCACGCTTACACCCGCCGAAGCTAAAAAACGAATGTGAGCAGGTTTTATAGATAAAAGGAGTAATACAAATGGCACGATTTTTAAATACTAGCGCGACTAATTTCTTTCTTGAGGAAATGGTTAAAACGACACAGGAGCGATTGATATTTATATCGCCGTACCTAAAGCTGAATGACCGTTTAAAAGAGCTTCTGGAAGATAAGAACCGGCTCAAAATCGACATTCGCATTGTCTATGGCAAGAGTGAACTGCGCCCTACCGAAGCTGAATGGTTGGCTGAGCTCAATTTTGTACGTACGAGCTTTTGTAAGAACTTGCATGCCAAATGTTATATCAATGAGAACAAGTGCATTATCACCAGCCTTAACCTTTACGAGTTTTCGCAGGTGAACAACAACGAAATGGGGATACTGGTCGATAAGACCGACGATACAGAATTGTATCGGGATGCCTACGATGAAGCGCTGCGAATTATCCGCATTAGCGATGAAGATGTTGCCCTGGTAGAGCAAGCGCAATCCAAAACGCCTCCCACGAAAGCAGCGCCTAAACAAGGGCCGTCGAAACCCGCTCCAAAGCCAGCAAATACGCCTATTCCTTCCAGTGGCAAGGAACAGGCTGCCGCTAAACCAGAAAGCCAAGAGAGTAAAAGCGTGCCTTATAGCAAGCTTACGCTCACAAGATTGGCGCAATCACTGTCGATTACTCGTGTTGAACTTACAAGCCAGCTAGAAAAAAAGGGATACATAAAAATCAACGGTGATGAAATTTTAATTACCGCTTTAGGGTTTGCTCAAGGCGGTGAGGCGAAAGCAGGCAGGCATGGCAGTTTCACCTTATGGCCACCCACTATAGAGCTATAGCAGTTACAGAGATTTAACTGAGGAAGTAACCATGCAAGATACGCCTCCTGGCTCACCAACAATGGAAAACGGACAACCTGTGATGACAGATCATGAAGGGTCTTTAAGGGAAAAGCAGTGGCAAACGTTCGATAACTGGATGAACGAATCGCTAAAAGAGCAGCGCCGGTCTAGGCGTTGGAAGATATTTTTCAGATTCGCCTTCTTTGCTTTTTTAATGCTTTCGCTGGCCAACACAGCGTACTTTTTTCACTTTGCCAGCAGTGGTGATTCAGAAGATGAAATACGCCATGTTGCCCTGGTCGATGTAAAGGGGGTCATTGACGCTAACGAGGAAGCTACTGCGTCCCGGATCAATAGCGGGCTACGCGATGCACTTGAGGCTGAAAATGTAGCAGCTGTGGTTCTGCGTATAAACTCCCCTGGTGGTAGTCCAGTGCAATCACAAGCGGTCTACGAGGAGATCCGTTATCTCACGTCACAGTACCCCGATACCCCAATCCTTAGCTGGGTAGAGGATGTGGGCGCAAGTGGTGCTTACTATATTGCGGCGGCTACTGACCGTATCTATGCAGCGCCAGCCAGCCTAGTAGGGTCGATTGGCGTGATTAGCTCAGGGTTTGGATTTAATGATGCTATCGACCGTGTTGGTGTTGAACGTCGCACCTTTACCGCGGGCAGGAACAAGGCCTTTTTAGATCCATTCAGTGAAGTGACGGACGAGCAGCGGGAATTCTGGGAATCGGTACTGGGAAATACGCATGACCAGTTTATCCAGGCAGTGCGCGATGGCCGTGGTGACCGCTTGAAAGGCTCTGAGGAAGTGTTCTCTGGGTTGGTCTGGACGGGCGAGCAAGCGAAGGCCTTGGGTCTTATTGATGACGTTATGACACTGGAGCAGCTATCGCGTGAGTTAATCGGTGAGGTACAGTTCCGCAATTACACGCCTCGCCTCTCTGCGCTGGAGCGGCTAACACAGCGGATCGGCCCGAGCATTGGCGCCATGTTGGGCTTTGATATGACGCAAGGCGTTCGCTACCAGCTCCAGGGCATGTAAATAGCCCCAAGCCTTTGCGCTATTCAATATGCAGTAAACCAATAATGCCCGGAGCTGATGCTACCGGGCATTATTTATAGTGGCGTGAACTCACGGGCGCTATCTCAACTCGATCAGTCAATCTTTCCTAAGCAGTCTTCCTGCGGCTTGGTATCAGTTTGACGTTGGTATCTCACGAGTTTCGAGTGTTCTGTCGTAGGAGCCTTATGCCCGCATAGAAGCGCCAGCTGAACTTGTTCGGCTTTTAGACAATGCCAGAAGCGCCATAATGACCACCGTGGTATCGCACGCAGTTGTTCTAGGTCTTCTTCCCGGCGTAGATAAATTGGCAAAACCACGTCCGAAGTGAGCATGTTTGCTTTCTCAACAGCGCTAAATATTAGTGAGGCTTCAAACACAGTCACACGCCCGTGCATGCGATATTGGATAATCGCCTCGGCTAAAGCACTATGCTGCTGTTCCATTGCGGCCATCGTGCACCGTGCCATAGCCTCTTGGGTCACAAGCATTTGTACAAGCTCAGCTAAGTGATCACGAGCACGATGGGCTGGTACGCGCACTCCTCCGCTGTAGATAGGGATTTGAAAGCGTAATAAACAGCCCGCACCTACCCACATTTTTTCATGCGTCGTTTGATTCTGAATCAAAAAAGCAAAACGCAATTTGTTATTGGCGCACAGATCACATCCCGCGATCGGTGACTCCAGATTTTGGCACAGTCCATCATGCCTCCACTCCTCGGAGGCTTTCCCTATAATTTTGCTACGAGATAAAGCGACCAGCTTTTTCTCTGCCCCTGCACATGATTTCACACGCGATACCTCGCCACATTTTTTTATTCATCCCAAGTTGGGATTCCGTCTCTCTGTTAAAAGCTGTGGAGACTTAATCAAATAGTTTTTTGTAACAGTTATTTTCAAAAAAGAAACATCTGGTGTTGCTCCCTTTGCACCATTCTACAGTAGTATTCTCTGCTGCATGTATGGGCAATCTCTTACATTCTTGTAAGCCATATCTTACAAATTTGTAGGCAGTGACCGTTTTTATAATACTAAAGTGGCACGTTTGTCGCTATTTTATCTAGGAAATAAGACTTATCGAAAACGCCCCATTGTTCAATTTTGTAGTACCCGTCTTGTTCATAACCATTTGAAACGCCCGTATTAATGTAACGAACGTCCATACCAAATTCGACTCTTAACGAACGCAAAATACGACGTAATGAAGACACTGGTATTCCGGTTTTATCCGTAATCTGCTGCAACGAATATTTTTCTTCGGCTATGGCAGCTACGACTAAATAACGACGACGCATCGGCTGCGACAAACGCCCCCACTCAATCTGAGTCACTACTACTTCTCCACATCAGAATGAGGCTGCATGCATGAGATCCGCGCATCATCGACATGCACTCGCTGCTTCTCAGAATCAATCATCACCCACACATAATCCGATTGATCATCCATAAGGTTCGTCATCAGCTCTCCTTGCTGTCCATCGACTTCTACGTAAATAACCAGTTGACCTGGGGCATACTCGACATAGCCAGTGTGGTAGATCGGCCATTGGCTAGGCTTACTTTTTGCTGCTGGTGCGGCTTGTTCCGGTTCGTTTGCCGGATGCCCGTCGTTTGCTGACTGTGCTGTTGTTGCTCTAGGTGTCGTTGCTACGTCCAGTTCACTGGCAAAGATATCGCCTTGGTCTTCTTGGTATTCTTCTTCTGCGTCTTCAAGGTCGGTTTCAACCGTTGTCGTCGTGGTTGTGGTCGTCGTTGAGGTAGCCGTTTTGTCTTTCGCCGGCACGTCACTGCCGTTGTCGTCATCCGCACCCGTAACCGGGCCTTGATGATCGTCTAGCAGGTACCCAGCGCCTACATTAAGACCTGGCCGTGTCGTGTCTGGTAATTCGGGGTTTGACGCCTGTGAAGCTGCTTGTTGAGGTGCATTACTGGCAGCCTCTTGCTTCGCGATGTATTCGCTGGGTTTCTCGCCTAATTCAACAGCCTCTTTTGCCCAGGCCAGCCAATTACGTATCTGCGCCCGAGTGATTCGCTTGTCGGCTTTCTTCTGATCAACCAGTTGCTGGATAAGTGCCTTCTCCCATTCGGGTTCCAGCTCAGCAAGCTGTCGAATGCTATTCAGCATTTCCGGGTCCTGCACAACCTCATCGTCATAGAGCTGACGAATGCTATTAGGTGTTTTGGCTAATGCGAGGTAGAGCGAAACATAGCCGGGGCCCTTTCCAATGTACGCAGCTATTTTGCGCTGCGTCCATCCACCATTGGGTTCGTCTATGAACCGCTGGAGACCATCAGCAATATCAAAGGGTTCAAGATTGTCACGCTGGATGTTTTCGACCAGCTGGCCTGCATGGGCAGTAATGCTATCGTATTTGGCATTACTGACGATGGCGGCAACTTGTAAGCCTTTAAGGCGACAGGCTGCTAAACGCCGTTCACCTTTTTCCAAGATATACATATCACGCTGACCGGGGGCGTTGCGCACTATGATGGGTTGCTGCTGGTCATTCTGCTCAATGCTTTCAGCCAATTCCTCGATGTTTTTTAGCTTCTTCCGTACTTGCTTTTCGACAATAATTTGGTCGGGGTCGAGCATCAATAAAGCTTGGCCATTAGTTAACGTACGGGCGCTGCCAGAAGAATGGTGTGCCTGATGAGCCATTTGTTGAGCCAGTTGAGAATATTTCCCGGCCACGGGCTGCGCATTACTTCTACTCTTGTTAGGCATATAACCTCTCCACTATTTCTTCCATCAGTTGGTTCACTTCTTTTACCGCGACATGCGCATAACCAAGCTCAGCCAAGGTCCCACCTTCATCCTGAATGGTGTCGATGGGAGGGCGTCGATGCAGAACATTTTTCAGCATATCGTCGCCTAACGCTTCGCGTAAGCGATTGCTGTTCTCCTGGATACGCTTACCTCTCGACTCCATAAGGTTTAAAAAACACCCAAGGAACTTAAGCTCATGATTGTGGCGACTTTGAACCTCTGAAATGGTCTTCATTAAACCTAAAACGCCGTCAATTCCATGACCTGTCATTTTCACTGGACACAGTACGTGTGTGGATAGAACCAGGGCAGCATTCACGTTATTGCTGTAGTTCGATGAACAATCAATCAACACCACATCGTACTGCTGACAAAGATCGTTCAGGTTGTCGGAAAATATCCAGGGCGTTTTGATGTGCTCAGAGCTAAGTTGACGAAAACGATCACAGTTGGCTGGGCACGGTATTACGTCAATTCCGTAGCTACAATGGATAGGCTCCACACTTCCATCCAGCCCCTCTTGGTATAGGTCGGCCGTAATGATGGTGCTGAACGGTACATAGGTGCCATCAGGATTCAGTGTCAGCACACTGGTAGTATTTCCTTGCGCATCGTTATCGACAACGAGCACCTTATAGCCATTGCTGCTTAGATAATGCGCTAACAAAACGGTAGTGGTGGTTTTCCCCACGCCCCCCTTGTGAGCGGCTAACGATAAGATTTTCGTCACAACAGCTCCATCTTGCTTGCTGGAGCCGATCCGACCCCACTTTGTTAGTTTCATACACATCCTAGCACCATTATCTGATAGATCAATCCCATTTTCTGGTATTGGTCTATCAAATAATGGCCCTACTAAGTAGGGCACAGCTTTTTTAATACTTCTGGGAAATTAATCCTTTTTTTGCCGATCTTTCCAAAAGGCAAAAACGAGACCTATCGCTGAAATAACCAGTGAAATAACGAACAGGATGATGAAGACGTTCGTTGGTTGCATGGTTGAATCCCTCTAACAGTCGAGAATGTGCCTATAAGCAAAATAGGCGCCTACGCAGATGATGGTCATGACCATTGATAGCAATAATGTAGTTGCCACGCTTGCAACCGCTACAGGAGCGACGAAAGCGCCAGCTACTTGGCCAAGGCCGGTGACGAACGTTGATGTGCTTAGGTGCGCGAATAAGGCATGTACTGCCTTATAAATGGCTGCTCGCCAAGGTCTGGAAGGATAGAGAAGTCTAATGTCGAGGACGTGGCCACCAAATGCTAGTAGTAGCATGGCGTAGCCAATAGTGACGAAGAACAAGCCGATTGAGCTTGTCACTGTTAGGGGTGCGAAGATACCTAACAGCAGGATGCCTGTTCCCAGGTTTCCAACGCTTTTCAGCGATGATGCGATGATATGTTTCATTTTGTTGCCTCCAATAAAAATGAGGAGGCAACAACCCCTAGAGGGAGTGTTGCCCCCTCTAGGGTTTGAGCGCACTAGATGTGCGCAAATACGAAAATACTGGTTAATTTTGCGTGGCCAGTGCTACCACGATTGCTCACTAAACAGTGAGTATGAGGTAAATATACATAGCCCTGGCCTAAAGCGCTAGAGTTTGTGCTTATACAACACTCGGTTATCGAAGGCGGTATCTTTATTTAGCCGGCTACTCGGGTGCATTGGAACCACGTTGGATCTTGTTACCCCGCTTCGGCTGCCTCCACCAAGGGCGCTAGTTGCGCATGTTGTGGGCCCAAACTACTTAACGCGTAGGCATCCATATAGAGCTCAGTATTTGGAATAAGGGTAAAGGGTCCACCGGTAGTCAACGCATAGGGGATATTTAGCGACCGTAGTAGGTAGCGTGCTACATCGTGGACCTCGGGAGGATCGTCACGGTCTCGGTGCTTTTGCGCTGTTATTCCCGGTACATCCTTTGATTTAACCTTTTGCACATCTTCTGCCCGGTCAATGCAGGCAGCCGCATACAAGTCATGAATACGGCGCAAACCAAGTGATGGTCCATCAAGGCGCACATTAAGGCCACAATCAGGTACATGGGCTGTGAGGTTATCCGCTAAATCGCGAATCCGCTTGTTCATACTTCGCCAACGCGGGGGTAACAGGGGCTTTGGCACCGAACGCGCCAAGAGGTGGTGACGCAGGGCTCTATCATCAAAGACTAAGGACTCTAGGCGAAAGTTGATTCTCGTGCCTGCCACGACCAAGGAACGTTGATAAGTGGGTTCCTCTACCAGTTCGTGTGTCCTGTACTCATGATACAAAATATCCGGCGACGGGCCAGCACCCCAGCCCTCTAAACACTCCTCCTCGCCTAGCCACTTGAACACTAAACCCACCCCGCCTTCATCTAACGTCGCGCCTGGACGCAGCGCCAGCGCTTCACCTGCTAGATCGCAACAGTGCAAGGTTAAAGACGCTTCGCGGTCCATAGGGCGCAAGCTTAAGGGCGTATACACCCCCGATGTGAGTATTGAATGTGCCTGGGCAGGCGTGAAGGTAGCGTACAGTTGTGTGGCCATGCTGAAATCCTTTCAGTGAGCATGGATCAACGTTACCAGGAAATAATTTTGACGATGGGCGGCTAGCGGGCTCTTAAGGGCACCAAAGAGAACATAGATTAAAAAAGTTCTCTTGATAAGAAAACTGTTAATTTGCTGTTCGTACCAAGAGACTATAGTGCTAACGAAGCAATGATGTTACCACGCCATCTAGGTTGCTTTTTTCGACAGAAATAGTCTTAAGATGTAATACCTGCATAAAGAGCGCGCCATAATTGTGACCAGCCGGATATTTGGCGCCGCTGTCGTTATGCCTCTGAGCTTTCGTAAATCGCTGCTAACTCTTTTACGCTTTTCCTATTTGTCGGCGCTGTTCTGGCTTAACTGCTTAGCCGTAACGTCTGGCCAAGCATGCCAGAGTAGGCCAATTGCCACGATGAGCGGGATCACGCCTATCAGCACTGTGCCGACAAAGGCAGCAAGCGTGTCCATTACCTCTACCATAGGGCCGGTGCCAGACCAGCCATCCATAATGCCGAGCGCAGCAATAGAGCTTAGGGCGGCTGGGTAGACCAACAACGTCTTTGAGTGCTTTCTAGCCTGCTTACTGAAAGCCAGGGCAGGGATTGCTACGAATATTGACGTAAAGAAGCCAATCCAGCTCCATTCAGGAATGTTGAGAACATCGCTCCCAATAGCAGAGAGCGCGAAAAAACTACCAATTCCTATTCCAACAACAGGTGCTGCCAATACAATTGCAAGAGACATACCTTCACCATTTCCCTGAACAGTTAGCCTGTTTTGTAAAGCGGATCGGCACCGATGAATACGTCCTCGGGTGCTTCGGGCCACTCTTTGCGTATCACATCAAAGTCGCCTTGATTCCAGTAGCGCAAAAACGCCAACCCTTCCTCTGCCTCTAATGCGAATTGGATAGCGGCCACTGACGCCCTGTTATCTTCATACGCCGTGTTTTCAGACTTAAGAGCCTCTTGGGCATTAGACCTAATACCAAGAAGCTTTCCAATGCGCTCACCATCTTTTTCCAGCCCACGGTATGGTAAGTTCAGCACGAGCTCCGAGACCTCTTCACAAAACTCTTGAAGTTCCTTTGGCCGTCCCCTTTCGGTGGCTTGGTAGTAGATTTTGACGCAACTATAAACATGTGCTCGACGTTGCTCTTGGTTGCTTGCATTCATTGGCATCGTTAGCTTTACCTAGTTTTTTAAAAATCGGTATCAATCGGATTGTTTGGGTCGCGTCCCGTCCACGTTAGTCGTGGCCTATCCTCAAACTCATCCAATTTAATTTTCCTTGTTGGCTTTCTGCTGAAACCCTTCCTTCCATCTTTAACGATAAGTATTAAAAGTATTGAACCAACACAGAGGAATAAAAATTCTTTCATTTTATCTCCTGAAATTTCGCCCGTTGCCTGTGTCTAGCGAATGTCCTGGTAACCAGAGCATTCGCTATTAATTTAACTCTCGCGCTTAATAGTGTCTAAGCCATTTTCTCTTAGATATAGCCGAATAAAAGCCTTATCCAAAAAACAATAAACTGCAACACAAGGAAAAATAAAAGAATACGGAAGACAAAGGAGAACAGGTTCTTTGCATGCCTTGGATTCGTATTCGTCCACCCGCACAATACTATCGGTACAAACATAAAGAAGGTTGCTGCAATAAAAGGCGCTATCAACGTTCCCACGTCTGGAGCTTCAAGGGCATGTGCCATCATATAAAAAAAGGCAGATCCAATAATAACAACCCAAACAAAATTCATCTTTAAGCCCTTATCTTCTAGTGTAGGTCAACTTTTCAATGGTGACTCGGTAGCTCATGCCAGTTTTTCCATTAACTCTTAACCGCTCCCTTAACTGAACGGCCTGGATCAAGAGTTGCCTTTGCCGGAATGTTCTTCGATGAACGATGCTGTCAGGGTATCTGGACCACCGGCATAGTCGATGGCTTCGACAAGGGTGTCTGATATGTCGTCATGCCCGTACTCTGCTCGAAATGCCTCAACCCACTCAGATTGGTCAGCTTGTGCTTTGGCGCATGCCTTAGCGGCTGCCTGTGCTAAACGAACTAATTTCTTGCTAGCCATGCCCTCACCCGCTTACCAATTACTATTTGATGGGCTGGTCATCGCTGTTCTTGCTATCGAGCCCTGGCATAAACACTTCCTATCACATGTTTTCGTTTTGTATTTCTTTGAGCACATCGTTGGTGAGTTTGATCATGGCCAGACGTTGGGATGCTGTATGCAAAAGCTTATCGCCAAGATCAGTGCGCTCGTAACAAACAATGAGCTGGGCTTTCCAGAACACTCCGTCAGTCTTTGGGTCAGGCTTTGCACCAGTCGCCGCGTTAACCCTAGCGGTACGGTATGCTAGCAGCCATTCATGCCTGCTAGCGTTGTAACGGCCTAGCCCTGGTTTGCGTGGAAAACACATCGCTTTTCCTTGATCAGTAGGAGCCTAATGTAACTACTGCTTGCGCACGGAGATAACGCTGCCTGCCTCAGCCATGATTCTTTCTGCATCCTCAGCGCTAGACGCAATGGCAAGGTCTTCACTGGTCGCTTTATTCGTCACGGAAATAGCTAGACCATACAGCCGACTTTTTTCAATCGCCTGATTGAGCTTTTGCCGCTGCTCAACAGAGAGGCTTGAAATATCTTGACCATTCATGGCCAATACTTCATCGGTATTAATTTGTTCGTTCATAAAATTCTTTTCCTATGTATTACGGTTTTTATTGGCGTGCAGCATGCCGTTCGTCAAGCGTGCGCTTCACATCAGCGGCCATATCATCAAACATGCCCGGTTCGGCGTCTTCGCTAGGGTCGGATTGGTTGCCACGTAACTGGCGTGCAGCATGCCGTTCGTCAAGCGTGCGCTTCACATCAGCGGCCATATCATCAAACATGCCCGGTTCGGCGTCTTCGCTAGGGTCGGATTGGTTGCCACGTAACTGGCGTGCTGCATGCCGTTCTTCAAGCTCGCGCTTCACATCAGCGGCCATATCATCAAACATGCCCGGTTCGGCGTCTTCGCTAGGGTCGGATTGGTTGCCACGTAACTGGCGTGCTGCATGCCGTTCTTCAAGCTCGCGCTTAACATCAGCGGCCATATCATCAAACATGCCCGGTTCGGCTTTCTCGCTAGGGTTGGATTGATTGCCGCGCAACTGGCGAGCAGCATGCTTTTCGTCAAGCGTGCGCTTCACATCCGCGGCCATACCATCAAACATGCCAGGTTTTGTGTCGGTGGATTCTTGATCTGCGACAGCTGAGAATGAAACCAACCCAGTCAGTGTCAGCACCGCCATTAATTTAATTAACATAACGTTCCTTGATCGGGCTCTATTTTCGATGGGTTCTTAACTTGCCGTATTAGGCTGCTTGGTCTTCATAAAGCACGCCATCTTCCCGCCACATTTGTGCCGTACGCGCTAAGTGGGGCACCACAAGCCCAACCATCTGCGCCTTCTTCGTTTCCCGGTACAACATCACTACCTGTCGGTCGGAAAGAACAACCTGCTCAGGCTTTCTACCAGGGCTAGCAAAGCGCAGTGCTAAGCAGGTTCGCTTGCTCAACGTTGTCACCTGAACGTCACAGGTAATGCCGTCCACGGTCAGCCGGGAAAGGGTATGGCTCGGCTTCTCGGTCGTTAAAGGCAAATGGGCGAAGGGCAGGCCCGCAATGGTGGTTAGCATCGAATATCCTCTGATTAAGTCGAACTTGGGCTTAGCGTATCACGTCGCGTTAATACGCCTAATTAAAAGGTACTAGAGTAATTTCTGATCCAAAACAGCCTTTCACCTCAGCGCTGAGGTAGTGGCCATATTCTGGAGAATCCGGCAGATCAAATTTAAAGCCGTCTTCATGATGACGATGTATTAGGCGGTCAAGACACAGATAGACCAACCGCCCTTCCTGGTCATAGCGACGATCAATCACCTTGGCGCGTACGCGGGTGGTGGTGCCTTTAAAGCGGATGGTCAGGCTGCCATCGTCGCTTACGTTAAATTGGCGGATCGTACGGCAAGACGTTTCCATATCGGTTCTCCTCTCAGGCGGCACGTTGGCGCTGGCGCAAATTATCAATTTTATCTTTCAGGCCCGGTAACGACGCGATGAAGCGCTGCAGTACCGCATCGAAGTGCACAAACTCCGCGTCGTCATCCATGCCCTCCCCGTAATCTAGCCCCGACTCACTTGCTAAGGCTTTCCAGTGAATTAATTGGCCCTGGTAGTCATCGAGGCTTCCCGCTAAGTGAAGGAAGTAGCCGTAAACGTCTTTTGTCTGTGCAGCACGAAGCAGACGGAAAATACCTTGGAATTCTTCCCGCGCTTTAAAGCTTCGGTTATAGAAAATAAAGGTGTTCATTTCCGGCAGGTTCAAACCGTCTTGCGTCACGCCCAGGCTGGCCAACATCACTTGGGTATCGCCCTCGCGGATTTCGGCGTTTAGCCGCTTCGTCCGCGCTTTAATACCTTCGGCCCCGGTGAAGACCATAGACGTGATGCCCTGGCTATCGAGCAGGCGCTTTAAGCGCTCTAACGTCGAGGGGTTGCGTGCAAAAACAATAGGACGACGCCCTTTGCCCACTTCCTTAACAATAAGGTCGATACACGCCCGTTGCTTGCTGGTAGTAGGCAGGTAGGGTGCCACTACCCCACTCAAGGTGTGCGGCGCGTTTGCGGCCTTAAAACACGCCTCCAGGCGTTGCAAGATGATCGTCAGATTGAGGCTTTTGCCATCGGCATTGGTACGCTCTTGATAATCCCGGTACCAGTCCGCGAACTCCTCTACGGTCTGTACATAGGTAACCAAGTGGTCGATATCCCACTCCACCGCTATTGGTTCATGCAGCGTTGGCACAGGAAAGCTGACATGCCGCGCCACATCCGGCTCTTGCTGCACGCGACGTTTCACCATGGGGCTCAACCACTGGCGGAATCGCGCCAGCCCTGCGGACCGGATCTTAGGTATCTCACGCTTAGCCCCCTGGCCCGTCTCGTGGAACTCATTGGTGGACCACGCCATCGTTACATAATGGTTATGGAACTCCTGCCGGCCTTTACTCTGCTTATAGGCGCTATTGAACAGCTCAGGGTACATAAAGCCCGCATCGACGCTATACGGCTGGTATGAGCGCTCTGCGCCCATGGTCCAGCACGCTAACGGCAGCATGTCACGGGGGTAATTCGCCATAGGCGTGCCATCGAACACATAATGCTTTTTCCCGCCCAACGACCACACCGCTTGGGTTTGCTGGGAGTGCGCATTGCTCAGCAAGCCGCCTTCATCGCAGTAAATGTTGGCAAACCGCCCCTTCAAGCGCCGAGCCAGGGTGAGCTTTGGCCATTTCACATTTAGCGGCCTGCGGATAGATTCGTAGCTGACAATGTTGATTTTGCTCAGGCTGGCCAAATCGCTGGCGCGGGTAATGGCTTGGTAGTGGTCGGCGGGCACTTTAAGCAAGGCCAGCTCACGCATGAGTTCATCCACTAGGCGCGACTTGACCACAATCAGCGACTTTCCAGGCTGTAAAAGCGCCAGCGCCAAGATGAGCCGGGTTTTACCTAACGCCATTTGCCACGCGCACACGCCACCCACCGGGCGGAACGCCAGCTCGCAAAGATCCTCTAGCTGGAAATCCCAGGTAAGCCAACGGTCTAAGCCCAAAGCGCGAGCTTGCGCTTCCAGCTGGCTAATACGCTGGGGGTAGTGCTCACGGATCGGCGGATGAATGGCTTCCCAATAGTCGGCGCTCGCTGCCTGTTCTTCCATATCAAACAGGCTGAAAAAGGCGTCGTGGTTCATAGCGAACACACCGCGTGCCGTCGTCACGTTAAACCCGTCATTGCTGCGTAGGGCCGTGACGGTTTCACCCATGGCCACCACAGACGTACGCTGGCGCTTGTCGATCATCGCTAGCCGCTTAGCCGTTGCTGAAAAGCTGGGGGTGCCTTTGCGATAAACCCACCGGCCATAGGGAATGCTCATTTGTTGATGTTCTTTGACGAGCGAAGCAACGCCATGGCGAAGCTGGGCCGTAATGGTGGGATTCCCCCCGGCCTCGGTAATACGAGCAGCTACGGACTCCAACGCTGCCATAGGGTCTTTCTGCAGGACAATCGCATCAAGGGATAACCGGTATTGGCCTGCATAGCGTGTCGTTGGGGAATAGCGATGGAGCTCATTAGAAATCAGGCGTGATTCCCATAGCGCATTCTTAACCCTTACCTCGGTTGCCGCATCGTGAAAGGTCAGCTTGATATGGCGCCCTGCCCGGTCCATAACAACGCGGGTATCTCCAGTGACAGGAAGGGATACAACCGGCTCCCCTTCATCGACGCCAATTGCACCCACCGGCTTAGTCTTAAGCATACGTTCTTCTCGGCAGGCTAAGAGCGTGGGGAGCGGCGAAGGAAGCGCATCAGGTGACAGCGTGCCGCCATCGTGCCACTTGGCTTGCTGGGCAGGTTCGCCAAAAATAAGCAGGTCTGTTGTAACGCTAACCACGTTTTCTTGGGTGAACGCATTGGCAGGGAGACGGTAGACCGCAACCAGTCGCTTATCCAGATCGCCAAGCTCCCCAGCAGTCAGCCGTTGGGTTGTCGTACGTGGGACGACCGCGGCAACGATATCGGCGTTATCGAGGGCTTGAGCCAAGGCGTATTCGTGAGACAGTGCCGAGGTATGGGGGCCATGCTTACCAAACGTGGTAACGCCTGGGAAAGGCGTTAAATTCGGGCTAGATAACGTGATGGAGAATGGAGGGTTGATAAGTGCTGCGCTGTATTGGCCAAGTACGGCATCCTCCATGGGAATGGCTTTAATATCGACTTGATAGCCTGCAGCGTCCAGCCGATCGGTAACGGCGTCGATGAGCTCCTGGTCAACATCAAGCCCATGTAAGGTGTGTTGCTCTGCCTGGGCGAAACGAAACATGCTACCCGCCCCTATTGAGTTATCGAGCAAGCGGTAACGGCAGCCAGGTGCAAAGGCTGGAGAAATTAGCGACCATGCCGCTTTGACCACCCACGCGGGGGTAAAGAACTGCGAAAGGGTTTCTTTTCGCTTGGCATGCAGCCCGCCCATGTTTTGGGCCTTCGTTGCGCGACTGCCTCTTGAAGCGAGTTCGTCTAAAATCGTCCAATTAAAATGACCCATGACACCCTTCCCGTGACTATCTAACGTTGCTTTATAATTACTTTACACCACGTTTTTAAACTCCCTATTTAAATGTGCAGCAACAAAAAACCCAGCGCTTAGGCTGGGTTTTTTTAACTTCAATGGGGTTATGCCGCTTCGGCTCTCGCCACTAATGCCATCACGCTATCAATATCTTCGTCTGTACCGTACATAATGGTAGCGCTCTGGATTGCTTCAACTAAGCTGGCACCTAATGAAAAGGTGATTTTAGATTTAAAGACGGTGATATCCATTTGTGATCCTTTCCCAAAGCGGGTACGCATCGGAATAGGGGTGCGAGTCTGACAGTTCTCAATTAAAGCGCTACGTAGCTCTTGGAGGCTATCTCCAACGTTAACCGAGGCTTCGGTTGTTATTGGTGCTAATGATTGAATAACGGCGCCTAGCTCCTCAACGTCGGTATGTAGATCATAAGCATGGCCACTGTAATAACGAGAAATGACGTAGCTATTTTTCTTGAATGTGGGTTTATCACGACCTCTAGCAATTCTAAAATAGCGATTTACCTTTTGGACTGCATTCCGCATGCCTTCACTTTTGACGTTTTCACACTGATCATCAAAATGTTTTTTGATTTTGTCCCAGGGCATCTGGTGGATCATCGTTTCTAAAGCAAGAACTTGGCTATGAAGACTCTCTTTGTCGATTTTTAATAACTCTTGGTTTCGTTGGTAGTTAAGGAACCGCCCTGAATTTCTATTATGATAATCTTCGTAGGTGTAGAAACTGTAATCTGTCGTAATTTCAACAGGAAGGCCATTACTATATTCAGCGGTTAGGTCTTTCTCTACACGCTCAAAATGGACTTTCAAAATACTTGCAAACGCATTGTTTAAGGCGGGTAGATAATGCCTATCGGCATCACTATCGCCAAGCTGTCTTAAAGTACGTGCTGAGTTAGCATACGCTGCCCGCGCTTCAATTAACTTGGCTACGTTCTCGATAAGCTCTTTTTTAAAGGCATCTATGTTAAACATCGTCACTACCTGCTGAATGATTTATACCTTTATGCTAACCCGGTTTTTTCCAAGAGCCTATTTAATTTAAGCAAAGTTTTAACGCCTGTATCGAGAATCGGTTAAGCAGGCGTTTCATCCATAAGGTTCATAAAGCTATCAATAACGTGTTCGTCACAATATAACACGGTCGAGGCCTGGATCGCTTCGACCACGGCAGGGCTCAGGGTGAAGGTTATTTTTGTTTTAAATACCGTAACATCTATTGCTGATCCTTTGCCAAAGCGGGTACGCATTGGGATGGGCTGTCGGGAGTGGTAGGTCTTTTCAAGCGCCGTTAGCAACGCTTGTAGGCTATCGCCTATATCCAGGTTGGCTTCTGCGACGATGGGGCCTAATGCGTCCTGTACATTGCTAATGGCTTGGATATAGCCGCGAATATCCCAAGACTCCCCAGTGTAGTCTCGTGTAGCAACCAAACAGCCATTTTTGAAGACGGCCTTATTGTACCTTTTGTCGATTGAGAAGAAGTCGTGAACCGTCAGCGTGCATGCGCTCATCCCCGATTTTTTAGTATTCAAACATTGGGAATCGAAGTCCTCCTTAATCTTGCTCCAGGGCATGTTATGTACGGTGTTTTCTAAAGCCAGCACTTGCTCATGTGGGCTCTTACCTTCTACGGCTTTTAGTTCATCATTCAGCGCGTCGGATAAATACCGTGTATCTCCAGAGTACGGGTGTGAGACAAATCTATAAAACTGCTCATTAGTGGTGATATTAACGGGGAGCCCATTGCTGTATTCAGCTGTTAGCTGGATCTCTACCTCACTAAATCGGCTTTTCAATAACCGTGTGAGCGCGCCGGGAATATCACTTAGGTATTGTGAGCTGAGCCTGGTTTCACCAAGTCCATTCATTTTCGTTGTCGCTACCTGGAACATCTGGCGTGCTTCTATCAGTTCAGCGACATTTTCTAACAGGCGCTGCTTGAAGGGGGCTATTTCAAACATACCGACTCCTGGGTTGTTTCTTTTGCACACCTCTAAAACCACTTGAGAGCTGAGCAGCGATCATTTATTTAGTATTAATCCAATACTACCAATAAATCTTATCTACCCTATTTAATTGTGTTGCTCTGCAGACCACACAAATTGGATATAATCTGTTGTGTTAGCACAAAGTGTTCAGTAAGGGGAAAATAGCCGCTTTCTAATATTTTTTAATTATGCTATCTATTTAGTTATGATATAAACAAATGTAGATGCTATTACTATCCTGTGATTCACAATGCAACAGTGTCTTTATCATTGCCGCGCAACCTGTGCGGAAAGCTCCTAATCTAACCCTTAAATGTGGAAGGTATTTATGCAGAAATTGAAGGTTTTTTTACAGCCGTATCGACCTACAAACCGACCTTATCAGTCGCTACCACAATCCACGCTGACATTGGTGCTAATTGGATTCTCCATTGCGGGCCTTGTGACGCTAAACCCCATGCTCTTAGTGCCGGCGGTGGTAATGGTCATCGCGCTTGAAACAAGTGCATGGCCTCAGACACTACACTTGATCAATAAGAAACAAGAATCGTAAAAGAGACTGCAATCCTATGTACTCGCTTGCCACTTCCGCTAGGTTCTTAATTCTTCGCAAAAAAAACTCTGACCTTTGAGGGGTCAGAGTTCAGGTACCTTTAATCACACCTCTGCAATTAGCCCGCCCTACATAACTCCGCCATGGTCCAGCTCACGACGTTCTTAGCATCGCAATGAAAACCCAGCTCCCATAATTGCTTCTTGAGCTTCCCCCTCCCCTTTAGCGCGTCCACTACGTTAGGTGCATGCTCCGTAATTAACGGTCTCACCTGGGATATTAAGATCGGATAGCCCGAGGTGCGCTGAATGAGTTCGTTTAGCTCCTCTGCAACAGGGTTAGCACCGTGTAGTAGCGAAGTGTCATTGCTAGGCTGGTCTGGGAGAGGGTGCACCGTGACCTGCATGCACCTTTCAATGCCCCGCTGTGCAAGGCAATTCGTAATGGCCTGAAAGTCCTGGCTACTGGACACAATCAGCCACGGGACATGGATTAGCCATTTACGTGAAGCCACTAGCTCACCAGCCGCAAATGCCAGCGACAATCCGGTAGCCTGCTTGAGCGCCCGAGAGACCGGTACCAAGCGTATGTCACTGGGCTGCGGATAAAGCTCTCTCCAGCATTCGGGATCGGCTTCGTCGCTATGCGCTACCAGAAGTATGTCGTCCTCCCGTACCAAGCACTCTACTTGTGCGCAGCTGGCGCTAGCACCGTCTACAAGAATTACCTTGCCTGGGGTATCCATCGTTTGCCTCATGATTAACCTACTCAATGCTTCCCACAACTCGCCCCACGATGCGCTCAGCGTCAATGGTAGTGCGTAGAGGACTGTGCGCAGCATCGACGCACCACGTACCCGTCGGTTCTTGCCTCACTGATATAAGCGTAATGACGTTGTGCGATTCGATCACCGCTGCAACATCTCCTGATTGCACGCTGCCGGGCTCAATAAAGACGTATTGGCCTATGCCAGGTATTGCGTCTTTTTCCTCGGGAAGTACCGCTAGTGCAAAGCTGTTCTTTTTGAGTGGCTTGGCTGGGTTCAGCTCGATTGCACCTTCGGGCACTGGTTCATTCGGCCTCTCAATGTGCCAATGGCATATCTTGGCGCGGCTTGCTAACGGCACAGCGTAATCACAAGGCGACCATTCGCTTTGTGCATTCATCTTCTCGTAGTCATCCATCATATTTGTCACCTTCTGATCATAGCGGCTGCAGGATAGGGGCTGTCCTAGCCAAAATTATAAACGCTCAAGAATAACTGTAATTACTGTAATACATGTATTACACCATATCAGCGTAAGTTAAGAATTCGCTGCTGATTGGTTGGGCATCACCCAAGTCAGCTTTTGGGCTTCTACCTGTGTCACCTCATTCGGTTTGAAGCGAACCTTAATCATGCTGGAAGGCGCCAGCTGGTTCAGTAGTGGTGTCTCCACCACTGTCGCTTGGCTCTGCCCTCCCTTAATTGCCACGGTCGCGCCTGGAGACAGATCGCGGTAGGTGGCGGTAAGTCGATAGAGCTGCGCTGCGCTAAATGCCTTGGCCATCGTAGCTATCCTAAATTCCGCTACTACGTGTTCAGTGTTGTTACTGCTCGAAACTTCCCACCAAAGTTCAGGAGGAGGAGTCTGCCTATCGGCTTTTAACGAAAGACGATCTAGCAGGATAGGCGTTGGCTTGAAGGGTTGATGGCGAAGGGTTAACGGCATCCACCACCGATGATGGTGATTGGCATAGGGCAACACCTCGGTGAGGTAATTATCAATACAGGCCTCGCGCTGTTGCGATGTAACTGCGTTCAGTAAAGAAAACCAGCGTGAAGCTTCTTTTGCGTATTTGAACCGGGCGATTACCATCCCGGTTGTCTCGGTAATATCACATGCCCAGGTTGTTTGCTGGCTGGATCGGAATTCGTACGGCTGCGAATGTGATTGCTGGAGCAAAGCCAAGCCTTCCTCCACTTCTAGCTTGCACCAGCGCTGGATTACTTCCCTTAAGCTATCCCCATAAACAGGCTGCTGTTGATGATCTTCGTCAGTTAGGCTCCACAGCTGCGGCACCTGTTCAGTTTCCATCAGCTCGATAGGGGCGATGCCCGTCTCAGTCACGCACATTGCCTCGACTTCGTACCGTCCTTGAAGGCCTTCTAGTAGCAGATGAGTCAATGTGAGTTCCTTTTTTTACTGTCTTGAATGTTCACGTAGGTATTGCCAGTTCAGGTAGTCGGCTATAGGGGTATTATCACCCAACAAATTACCCACACTGGAGTCGGAAGCATCCCATAAGGGCTATCAGGAGGCTACAGGTCTATCGAATCTGCAATATCCATTAAACAATCATTATTTAATGCTTTAATTTATCGGTGAGTTTAAACGGTAAACTTTATCGGTCAATTTAAATAAGCTGTTTTAATAAACTTTTACAATGTGCGTTTAAAACCTTTTTTATTTATTATATTTGTTTTAAATGGACATAGTTAAGCGGGATTACAGCTTTCACATCCTGGGTGGCACCCATTAGGTCATTACCGGGCCTCAAATGTGCTGCTGAGTGCCTTTAAAGGCATGGTCAGTGCCCCTGTGTTTCCAAAGCGGGAGGATATGATGCGCCGATACCACCACGATCGACCCCGCCACCTGTTTTGGAAAGCAAGATGCCCGCTACGTTAGACGCCACGACAAGACAAAACGCGCTTAATATGGAAGCGCTGTTAAGCGAGAATCAGATTGCGCCAGGTCTTGCTCTCGAACTCATACGCAAAAGCTTCGGTGATGAGGCCGGGGATGCAGTCCTGCAGCTGCGACGTGAGCAAGCTGACCCGTCTATCCACGCTGCCTCCGCTAATGAACCCCAGACGGTGGAAACAGCTAAGAAAGCACTCCCTGTTGTGGATGCGGGTCTGCCGAAAGCATTGCAGGCATTCGCCAAGCAAATACGCGATTCTCTACCACAAAATGACGATATAGCGTTTATGCACACTGTACTGTGTCAACTAGGGTTGCCGCGACGTAAGACCGCTGAAACGCGGCAATCTCGGGTATGTGATGGTGTGGCCATACAGATCGACGCTGGCTCATTATGGGATGGTAAGCAGTTTGTTGATCAGCCGCTCCCGTATGGCGCCTTTCCACGTCTCATTCTCGCGCAATTGAACAGTGAAGCTTTGCGCCAGCGCTCCCCCACGGTGAACGTAGGGCCAAGTGCGTCTGCCTTTCTTCGCACCTTGGGCATTACCCCTTCGGGAGGCGCCAATGGCTCTTACACGATGTTTAAAAAGCAGGTCCAGGCATTGGCAGCGTGCCGGTTAACGCTGGGCTATAACGTCAAGGATCGGGCCTATACGATGAAAGGCGATATTATCGAGGGCTTCGAAGCCTGGACCACCGAAACTACCGGGTGTCGTGAAATGTGGCCTGAAACGGTCATTTTCAGTGATCGCTATTACGAGAATTTAGCCGAACACGCGGTACCGGTTGATATGCGGGCGTTGCATGCCTTGAAGGGGTCTGCTCTTGCATTGGATTGCTACCTTATGCTTACAGAGCGATTGCATCGGCTCAAGGGTTCTTACACCATTCTTCGCTGGCACCAGCTGCATGCGCAGTTTGGTTCTGAATATACGGGTGATGCTGCTACTCGCAATTTCAAGCGAGAATTCCTGAAAGTGTTGAAGCGTGTACATGCCGTCTACCCCGAGGCTGACATAGCCGTCGTTAAAACGGGCTTGCGCCTCAAACGTTCCCCGCCTCCGGTACCGTACAAGGTCAAAGGTGCATAGTGGGCTGGCTGGGTCGATATAGTGCAAACCGTCAGGGTAGTAACGTGAGCGATAACAAGGAATATAAAGAATAAGGAAACCAAAGGGGATCACGTCTAAGCCTTTGTTCTGCTAAGACTATCCCCTGCAGCTGCGAGCCAGCACCCCCACCTACTGCGAGTCATAACTACCACTTCTGATATTTTGCGAGTCACAACCCCCACCTTCTGCGAGCGGTAACCCCCACCCTGTTCAGCTCTTGCGAGCAATGACCCCCACCCTTCTGCGTTCTTGCGAGCTGTAGCCCCCACCTATCACCGGTTATTGTGTGGATAAAACGGTTCGTAACTGACTGCATAACCAGCTATTTGCTTTATTGCGAGCGTTAGCCTCCACCTAATGCGAGCCACAGCCTCCACCCAGGCGTACAGCGCCAGCAATGTGTGCCGTGGACAGAAGCGGTATGGGTACCTAGGCAATTTGAGCGCTGGAGCGTGGCTACTGCGAGTCAAAACCCCCACCTAGTCGGGTTTCGACCCATGCGAGTGGCAATGCCCCCAGAGTGCTACTGCGAGCTGGCGCACCCACCTCTACGATTATTAGCACTAATTTTTTGCGTGTCGTCGCCGTATTGCGAGCTGTAGCACCCACCCTCGACCATACTTTTGCGATACGGTGGCAGTGACGCTTTGTGGAGGTGCGAATGGATAATCAAGCTAACCGGTCATTATATGGCCCTGATGAAGTGATCCTGGCGCGTGATTCGGTTGATACCGACCAATTCCCTTTGGCTGTTTTTCAATCCTTTTTGTACAACCAGAGCGCAGATCGCCAATCCATATCCAATGCCATAGTGTTTTGGGACTGGCTGCCTAAGTACGCCAACGAAGCGGCAAATGCCGAGGCAAAACTACCCAATGCCGTAGAGTCACAATTTTCCTACGCCGGTCAGCGATTCGACTTCACCCAATTTCCTGGTACCTGCCGCGATTACAGCCAACGAGGCGAAGCATGGATGCGGCGCTATCCCGGTATCAAAGAGCAAGCGGTTGAGCTGGCCCTTATGAAGTTGGCGTCAGACATTGGGGGCATTTGTGAGGTTGATCAGGGACAACGCCAATACGGTGTGGTTTTTTCGATCCGGCAGCTTCGACGTGAACTGGAGGCTATGGGCCACACCTACAATCATCGGCAGATAGTCGAGTCGATAGATATCCTCACGTCGTCAGAATTTCTGCTCGAATCAGCAAATGGGAAGGCCGTTGCTCGGAGTCGTATCATCACGGAGTATCAAGCAGCGACGGCTAAAGGCAACGCTCGGCATTCACCCGAAGCTCAATGGCGGGTTTTCTTTCACCGGGTAGTCGCCAAGGCGATCGAAAGCGCTCAGTACCGCCAATATGACCTCACACGGCTTTATGCACGGCGTAGCTATGGCATTACCCTGGTAAAGCGCCTTATCTTCACCACCAATTTGTCCTCATGTACCCCTTTGCGCGTGCTGTTCAGCGAGCTTCGAGAGACCACCAGCGGGTTAAATTATTCGCGAGTGACCGATGGGGTGTCGTATCTGGAGAAAGAGATTAAACGTCTGCAATCGGACCGTACGTTGGCCAGCTATGAGAAGCGCGTTATCAAGCAACGCTCCGAGGGCTCGGGACGGCCGGTTGTGGTGGATGCAGAGTTTCTTCTGTACCCCAGTAATGAACTGGTCGCTGAAATTAAAGCCTCGAATGCACGTCACATGAACGTCGAAAAGGCCTTGATGCTTTCGCCTAGAACCCGCCAAGAACGACAAATGAACTTATCCCTGCTGTAAGCCTTTCTAAGCGCCAGCACTGCCACCCATAGGCATACCCCTTACTGCATTGTCGTTCTTCTCACTAGCGCAGCTCTAGGCCTTATTTATGCACCTGTTCGCCTGCCACCTTGGCGTAGCGGCTGCTGCCTGCTCCGAATACCGCCTCCCCTCCGAATACTTATCCCCAAAAATTCACGGCCTAAGGTAAAGGGGAAAAATCTTATTTTTTTGATAAAGGGCTTTAGACACTACTACAGGTAAAAGACGTAACCCTTACAGCGTATAGGTTTCGGGGGGGGGCAATTATTCATAAAACGATAGCAATTATGCATAAAACGATAGTGATTATTCACGATGCGATAGCGATTATTCATGCCCATTGCGATAGTGATTATTCATGACTTCCGATAGCGATTATTCACGACATATCGGTTACTAACACGCTTACTCACATGTTTATGCACAAGTATTGTGGATAAGTATGTCATTTCATGACTGACTTCATACATCCCTCTAAGCAGATCTCACTACCCCCTTTTGCGAGTACGGTTACCAGGGGATAGCGAGGACTGACTTACCGATTAAGCGGCAACTGGACTGGTCAGTAATTGGCTTTCATGGGCGAAATTAGCTTGCACGATGGCCTTAGCTAACGGGGGTGGGACACTGTTTCCGATGAGCATGACCTGCTTGTTCTTGGCTATTTTCTCGCCATTTGCATGGCTGAACATGTAACCCTTGGGAAAGCCTTGAGCCATCGCTAGTTCGTGTGGCTGCAACATCCGTATGCCGATATCTACGAGCGCAAAGGTTTGCCCATCGAGCGTAACCGTCACCAACTTAAGCCGGTCTTTGGTCGTGATTGTCGGTAATGGATCGTTTAAATCCCTACCGGTGAGGCCACTGCCACTGCCGTAGTACGGTGCGAGGAAAGCAACGGTTAGATACGCATGAGTAGAGCCTGTGCAGATCGTTGAGAGCGGGCTGGTGATATCCCTGGCTTGGCGCTGGCTTCCTTTCATATTGAGCATCAAGGCAGCCAGCGGGCCCGGTATCTGATCCGTGGTCAGCGTGATAGGGGCGCCAGCTGTATCAGCGAGCTTGCCTGGGGCGTATTGCTCCAAAAACGCCGCTACCCGTTGGGCATTGCATAAGCCATGCGATGGCTTACCTTCTGTTGCGCAATCCTCCAGTACGTCGCCTGGGCTTGGCTGGTGGGGCTTCACAAAATACGGCTGGGGGTTCTGGACCACATAGCGGGCGATGCCGTTGGCTATACGACGCAGTGTTGCGTCCACCAATGGCTTCTTACGATCAAAGATGCTCACCGTGGGGATTGACCAATCAATACACTCAGCTGCCGACACCCACGGTTTCAGCTTACCTCGCAGCACGGCTAAGGAGCTGGGCTCACCATGGGTAGGCTTCGGCCAGATGATGGGGCGCCCATCGCGGCGAGCCACCAGGAAGAAGCGTTCTCGGATGGTAGGTGCCATAATCACACGCCTTAAGCACACGCCAGTCAACGTCGTAGCCATGGCGTTTTAGTCGCTGCACAAACGCACGGAATGTTTGTCCTTTGCGTACCGGGCATGGGCGCGTTTTACCATCCGGGCCTTTGATGAGAGGCCCCCACTCCATAAACTCACTGACGTTTTCAAGAACGATTGCGCGAGGCTTCACCTTTTCTGCCCATCGAGCGGCTACCCAGGCTAGGCCACGTACTGACTTAGAAACCGGGCGACCGCCTTTTGCACGGCTATGGTGGCGACAGTCAGGACTAAACCAGCATAAGCCCACAGGTCGGCCATCGGTGGCGGTTTCGGGGTTGATATCCCACACATCGGCAACCGAATGCTCAGAAGTAGGGTGATTGACAGCATGAACCGCCAGGGCCAGGGGGTTATGGTTAATGGCAAGGTCTACCATACGGCCTAGCGCTTGCTCGATACCCTCAGATGCTCCCCCTCCCCCGGCAAAGTTATCGACCACTAATTCATGGCCAAACAGACCGTAGTTCAATTCCTGCAAATTCTTTTGGTAGCAGCTCATGCTTAATTCCACGCCTCCCAATCGCCTGGACGTGGTTCACGCGGTAAAGCCCGGTTTGCGGCCGCATCCAGCAGCTTTGTTGCTTGGTAGTTAATCCATTGGCGATACGTGCCACCAATAGAGAAGCCAGTTAAGAGCAGCAGCTTTTGTAACGTGTTTTTATCTAACGAGCGGAGATACAACACGGCGGCTTTAGCATCGCCAGCGGTGATGTGCTGGCGAAAGGTATCTATCGGGGTGGCAGTGTCGTTAGGCGGCGTGTCAGTGGCGAACAGGTCCATGGGAAGCTCCAATTAGCAATGCGTTTGCTTGTCAATAAGCTAACATGGCCACGTATTTACCCTATTTAAATAAAGCTATTTAATAGGTGAGTTTGGATTTTAACATTTGACGTTCTTTACCGAATATTAATTTTAATAATGCTAAGGGGTTTGTTGCGTGTTTACTTTTTCAAATAGAGGTGAAGACCTGGAAGATACAAATTATTGGCGATCAGACCATGCTAAACGAGGCTTGATGTATTTAACAGGCAACGCAGGTGTATGGCGTTTGCTAGTTCCAAACATAGCGCAACAGTTTATTGCTGATATGCGTACGGGCGTGCAGGCAATAATTGAGCCGTCCATTGTTTCGGCTGGCTGCTGGGATGTTGTGTTTGAAGACGACTCACCCACTCCGTTCATGATCACGATTGATCCACGCCAGATAGATCGAGTAATGAAGCCTGGGGAAACCCGGTTAACGGTGTGGACTGAGAGAGGCAAACAAATTGATTTACCTTGCCGGGTGACGGCCAAGACGTAGATGCCAATAAAAAGGGCTGGAACACGTGGTTCTCAGCCCTTAGGACGCGCTTGTGAGCGTTTTAGCGATGTATTGGCCTACTGGCCATAAGGATTCGCAACCGGCGTTCCTTGGCGCTGTGCTGGGGCTGGCGCCTGATTCTGATTCTGGGAGTAGTTCTGGTTCTGAGAATAGTTTTGGTGTTGTTGAGGCGGTGAAGCCTGCTGCGGGCGCTGCTGATAATTCTGCTGCTGGTTCTGCTGCTGATGGCGCTGCTGATTCTGTTGCCCTGTCGTGTTTTGATTGCTGCCATCCAGCATTTGCATATCGTTGGCCACAATCTCTGTACTGTACCGGTCCTGGCCGTTCTGATCTTGCCACTTCCGAGTTTGCAAACGACCTTCTACATAAATCTTTGAGCCTTTACGTAGGTAGTTCTGCACAATTTCCGCGCTCTTGTTAAAGAACACGACACGATGCCACTCTGTTTGTTCTTTTTGCTCGCCAGACGCTTTATCGCGCCATTTTTCCGTAGTGGCCAGATTTACTGTTGCCAGCATGCCACCACCATTCATTGGTTTTACGTCTGGGTCAGCACCAAGTGCGCCAATTAAGATGACTTTATTCACACCGCGCATGTCAATTCCCTCTCGTTAAATGTCTATAGCGAATAAGCTATCAGTCTTTTTTTAAAAGCCTAATTAATTAACGCGACGTGTAATCACAGTGCGTTAGTCGGTGTTTCTTTAACGTCCGCATCTTCCATGAGTTGAATAATGGCCTCATAGCGCTGGATATTGTTCGGGTGCGTCGCCAGGAGGTCGAACGTGGGTTCAAATGAGCCCACTAAATACTTGAAGAAATGTAATCCTGGCGCGGTACCTTCATGGTGCACAGCAAACCGGTCTGCCCGGAACTCCATGCGTCGGCTTACCCAGCGATCCGCGGCTAAAAAAATCAAGCTCCCGAGCGATTGCCCTAACCATGCAATGAACGACAGGGCTCTAAACACAAGGTAAACCGGCCATACAATGAGCCGAAGCAGCGGGATGCGCGCCAGCAACCGGAGAATGACGTTCATGATTCGTAAGCGGACGGCATCGAGCAGCCGGATGCTCTTAAACGCCAAGAGCCATAGCGTAGTGCTTTGCGTGTCGCCAAATCGTATGTGACCGACTTCATGGGCGATTACCCATTGGACGATCGCTGGCGGTTGGGCAAATAACCCATCAGATACCACGATGACGTGGCGGTTACGGGGTGAGCTCATTACAAATGCCATAATGGACGCATGAGGCACAGTGCGCACTTGAACAGGGCCTGTCATGTACTGTTGTGCCAAACCATTCACGTAGCGCTGATAAGTATGCTGAGGCGGTAGTCGAACGCCAGGATGACCACACACTGCTTTGACCCGGTAACCCAGGGGAAGCGACGTGGTAAGAATGCCTAATGCCAGGATGCCGGCAGTCATTAGTGCAAGCGATGCCCACATAATCCACAGGTCACCGGGTGGGATCGGGATGCTCTGCCCACCTAACGAAAACGGTGGGTACTGCCAGAGAGGCGCCAGCAATGGCCAATCAGGTAGCCAGAGATAGGGATACTGCCAGCCAAACCACTCGCCTAGATACGACCACGCTTCACGCACCAGCCAGATCGGCAGCATTGTCACCGTGACCAGGGCGATTAGAATCCCGCCGATGGCTGCGCTCATGCGGATTAAACCCAACGACATAGTGACCCACTCCTAAATTTGGTTGGAATGGGCCATTGTGTCTTAGGTAACGGGGTTCTAGTGGGGGGCTACCGCGCCTTTAAAGGCGCTATGTGGCGCCAGCTGTAATTAAATGGCTGATTAGGCGAAATCGTAGCCAATGACAAAGCCAGGTGTGACTTTACGTGCAGCTTTGCGCGCTATCAGTACGGTGCCGACGAGAATGCAGGCCGCTAGGGGAGTGAACAGGATAGAGAAGCCAAACGTGGCGTACCCGTGTAGGTGCTGAACGAGCAGTATATGGCTTAGCAATACGGCCCCCAGGACAGCAAGTGAGGCAATGAACCCCTTGCCGGGATCTTGTATGAGCGAAGTAGGTCTGGTGAGTAGCAGCGTCGTTAATGGCCACAAATGAAAGAGCGCCTGCCCTACCCCACCATCGACAATGATAAGTAGCGGGTAAAGGACACCAACGATAATTCCTGCATAAACCGCATAGCCCCACCAAGTGGGTCTGTTCGTTGCTTTCAATGTCAGTCTCTTTATTAGTGTACCAAGCCGCCTACCGGCAAAAAGCAATTTCCAAAGCCTGATGATAGCGTTCTATCTGCTATCTGTTTCTTAAAGCCACCTGTTCGGTGTTGACTCGCCTATGCTCAAGCGAAACATTCTACTTATAACAAGCCACCTATACGGTGAAATCATTATTGAGTTTATACGAACGGACTTACTTAACCCGTTCAAATAATACATGAAAAGGGGCTTTATAAAACCCTAGTTATTGTCTCCAGGTTATATTTAGCGGCGTCTCGCACATTTAATTAGGCATTTAAACTTTGGATGCTAATGTGAAAATACAACTTACTAACACACTAAATGAGACCCTACATGGCCCAGCTAAACCACCACATCACACCGGAACACCAACAGGAGCTACGCCTGGGTACGGTCAAATGGAGTGCCGATAGAACCATGGCACATTGCGGCCATCTGCGTGGTGACATTATGTGGTCTGAAACCCGTGTGGGTTGGCGCACCCCTGAATCAGATGAGGCGAAATGGATTGATACCCGGCTGGGCGTTGTATCTGAGTTGGTGGCTAAGCAATACGATGCGATTGCCCGTGAACACGTCATTGAAAGCCTGCAGCGCATGGCATCGAAAATTTGCGCAGAGGTGCTTGATAACGCCGACTATACCTACAAGGCGCTGGTTATGGAGGGTGCTTAACCCCGCCTTATTCACGAGGGCGCTGATTGAGCGGTCTGAAGGTACTGGCTGTTGGCATTGCTTATCAGGATTCGCATCTTCAGCGCGAGTGGCTGTTGAGTAATGCCAGAACGCAGCCCTTTTCCTACTTACTTATAGCTCTTTGGAATCAATGGCGGCCGTCCAAGCAGCCGTGATCGCCGACCGCCGCTCCGGTCGCTCGCTTTCTGATGCTGTGGTGGTCTCGCAGGAGCGTCAGCTCAGTGCGGTCAGCTTCGGCAGCCCCTTAAGCAAGGTCGGCCACCACTTGTCGGCAGCGGCTCCGAGATGAACCGTGATTCGCCGAGCGTGCAGCCTCAGCGTGGCGGCGACCTTCAGCACCTGCTCGCGCATCCGGCTGAGGCTCCAGCCTTGCCGGGTCTGCCGCTCCAGCAGGCAGCGCAGGCCATGCAGGACCTGGTAGGCGTAGAGGCTGAGCAGCAGGCTCACCTCGTTGCGGGCCATCACGTCCTGAACGGTGGAGGCGCCACGATCGGTCGACGAGAGGTGCACGTCCAGCGCCGACTTCACCTCGCCCATGTGCGCCTCGGCGCTGCCGCGCTTGCGGTAGAGCGCCAGGACCTTCTCCGGCGGCCAGTCGAACTTGCCGAGGTTGGTGACCAGGAAGAAGGCATGCAGCAGCAGGTCATCGGGGCGTTCCTGCACCACCAGCACCACGCGACGCGGTGCCGACCAAGAGCCCGCTTGATACTCCAGATCGTGGCACCACTCGCGAGGCTGCTCGGGTGGCCGGCCGGGTGGCCGCTTCAGGTGCGGTGCCGCCAGCTTCTGCAGGCCGGAGTGACTGCGCAGTCGGCCCAGGTACTCGATGTCGCGCTCTTCCAGGGCCTCCAGCGTCGCGTTGTCGGTGAAACCGGCGTCGATGCGCACCCGAACCTGGGCGCCGGTGCTCTCGTTGAGTCGCTTCACCAGGTGCGGGATCCAAGTGTCGGCGTTCTCGGCCGGGCCGGCGTTGCCCTCGCGCAGCAGCCCACCCACCATGTCGCCGGTCTCGGCCAGCGAGGCGACCAGCGGCGAGTAGATGCGGGCCCCGTAAAGGCCATGATAGGCCGACCCGCCCTGGTGGCCATGCACCTTGATCGGCAGGCCGTCGATGTCCAGCGTCAGCTGCTTGGGACGTTCACCGTTCTGCAGCGAGGTCAGGCGCCAGACCACCAGCCGCAGCAGGCCTTCGTGCACGGCATCGATATTGTCGTTACGACCGAGGCAGCTCAGCAGCCGCGACAGCGTGGCTTGAGACGGCCGGTCCTGGGCCAGGGGCGTTGTCCCGCGCGCATCGCTGCAGGCCAGCTGCCAGAGCGGATCACGGCGCAGCGTGTCGGTATCGCTGAGGTCGATCCAGCCCATCGCACGCTGCAGCACCAGGGTACGCAACTGGCTGGCCAGCGAATGAAGGATGCGCAGCGGGTGGCGTCGATCGACCAGATTGTCTTCCAGCGCCTCAATCACGCCGCTGTTGTCGAGGGCCTCACGCAACAGCAGAGCGCCGCTGTCGCTGGTAGTGCGCTGGCCGCTCAGCTCAACACGGACAGAGCCGTTGCATGAGGGCGTCCAGGTGGATAGGCTTTCACCCATAGCGGATGGCTCTCTTGGTTCAGATTCTTGCCGGAACGTTCTGATTTCTCAAGAGAATACCATCCGCTATCTTCGTTTTCAGGTCGGCCTCATGAATAAGGCGGGTTAACGTGACTGTGCTGCAACAAGGAAAGGTCCAGCAACCTGATTATTGGTACGAACATCATCATCTACTGCAATCAGGCATGATCTTCGAGCTTGAGGATGGTGGTGTAGTGCAGCTTGATCGACCTGTGCCTGGGGATGGTACGGACTGGTATGTGTTTGATTGGACCGATGGCTGGGGCGGTCGTGATGGCGGTTGGGCAGCCTATGACACGCGGATACACCCCACGGATTTGCGTCAGCTGCTACCCAGCGCTCCCACTCATTAACGGGCTTTTCTGAAAGGGATTAATTTCAATGTCTGAATACTTAAGCTGGGAAGCTGGCATTATTGATGAAATCGCGGCCACGTTAGAGGTCACCTACTCCGACGCTACCGGTATTGTCGGAGCACAACCATTCTACATGGCGCAGTCCTGGAGCAAGGGGATGGATGCAAAAGCTACAGCACAAAAAATCATAGCAGAGAGCGAAAAGTAAGCTGCTCTCAAAAGGTGTCGATAATGGACAATAACCAACGGTTAAAGGCCCTCGCCCATGCCATGCGCTTAGATCGTGCCGATATAGCAAAGGCCTGCAAAGCGGGCGGATATGATAAAGCCTCTAGGGTAAAGTCCGATCACTGGCTGCGTGGCGCCGGTAAAGAGCTCAACAAGGGTCCAGCATATACACCCACTGGTTACACCGACTATGAGCCTATGCCCGACCTAGCCTTTGATGCGTTCTGCATTGGCGTGAAACACATATTGGACGATGCGGAAAAGGCGGATGCGGTAGAGGCTGATCACGATGAATGAAACACGCCATACAACGGTCGCTGAGCTGGCGCTACACCGTTTTAGGGTCACGGACATGGCTACACATGGAGTGGTGTTTGAAGCTAGTAGCATGGCCTCCTTCGTCCATGAGGCGGCTCTTTGGGAATCTGCTAAAAATACGTCAAATAGTGCAAATCACATGGTTAAACACACATCAGGTCTTACCCAATTCCTGAATGCCCCGCCAGACGTAAAGCGCCAGCCACTTACCATTGTGCGATAACCGGCTGGCTTACCCTCTCCCCGCTTGTAACACCTAAGGTCGCGCATCGTTATGCGTGGCCATCTTCAAGCAAGCCCCAATCAATAGCGCGCTGCTCGCCATAGCTTTCAAAGATCCCTTGTTGGGTTACATCGACAAACAAGGTCGCAGACAAGCCCGTCGCTCGCGTGTACTGAATGCTCACCGACTCCCCCGCAAAGGCTTCGCTCAGTGACGCCTTAAGCTCAGACAGGCTGTTGCACCCTACCCGCCTGGAGAACTGGCGAATGGTGAAGCGTGGTAGATCGGGTGTCCCATTGGCCATAGCATCCCTTATATCAAGTATCGTTGCGTTGGGTATCAGAGTAAAAAGTCAGGAATGAACGATGGAAAGCCAGGTTCCAGCCCGAGCACGGATAAAGCGGATGTGGTGGTTGCATAGAGGAATTGTTCATTGCCTAAAGCAAATAAAATAAGGCCAAGGTTGGGCAACACCACATAAGTCGTAAATTTTGACCTTACTATATTTTGCAAAAGTATTAAGGAAACCCAAGTCACGTACATAACGTAATGGACCGGGTTTTTCTTGAGCTTATGTTCCATCACATACACGGAGCGGCGCAATATGATGGTGGCCGATAGGCGCTCATAGAGGAAGTTTATTAGTTGAATAACAAGCTTTCTGATAACCACTACCTGTACTGTTAGCAGAAATACAAAGCTTGCCAAAATGCCGACCATCGGCATGATTGCGGCCTTAACCGGCGCTCCCTTTTCCTCCAGGCTATACAGTTTATAAAGACCACGGGCTAGAAAAATTCCTTCTTGGTTTTTAAATATCGCTTGGATATCACTCTTATAAGCTTCGTAGGTATAGTCGTCTCCCATCGTGGTAGGGGGAGGAAGGATTAATCCAATACGATCATGCGTGAGAGCCCCCCACATCATTAAGCGCGTTCCGGCTACGTCCTTAGCGAGTTCATCGGTGTCTATGCCTATGTTGTTAAGCTCGACGCGTACCTCTGCTGCCCTACTATCGACCACCTCCATTAACAGCGCTCGAAACTGTTCATAGCCCTCATAGCGCCAACGGCTAGGCATTGATAGCTCGTACTGGGCAAGATGGTTCGCTAGCTGCGTTCTGCCCCTATTACCGTTCAACACATACCCCATGCCATTACTTGTGCGGTATCTTTCTGGCGTCTTCTCCCAAATTTCCGTCAATATTTTGTCAGCGATGGCGCCCCGCGTCAGGGGCTCACCTCCCGCCATCACAGGGAAATGTTCCCGCGCTACTTGTTGTGCCACGCTTTCATCTGTAAAGGCAGCTAGCTGCGTGAATAAATAGCCGCGATAGTAGTCCTTCATATCGTCAAGAACCGGCTTAAACTTAACGTAACTTTCGCGAGATAGCAGCTCCCTACCTATTTCCAGAAGCGCTTCATCATTGCCTTGTAGTTGCTTGTAGTATTCGGTGGGGAACCCCATCAGGGTTAATTTCCCTGGTAGCAAGGCTGTTTTAATTCTCGCTTCAAGGCGATTATCCGCGTTTAGAAACGTCTGCCCTCCATCGCTACTGTTGGCTAGGCGGTTGGCGAGCATAAGTGAAGCAATCGCTCGGTTCTGTGTATCGGCGGATCGCGTCTCAGCCCACACATCGACAGCGAGACGTTGGCCGTAAAAGAACACTAAAAAGGCGATTAAAAACACCGCCACCCGGTTAGTACCTCGAACGGATACCCATCGGGCAGTGGCAAGACCGAAACCTAGCGCCGCGAGTAGTGGAGCCTGTGTTTCTACATGACTATTAGCGACCAGGGACTCCCCGGAAGACATTAAGTGGATCAACGCGGTATTAAGCCAAAGCTGGATAACGACGATGGCGCCAATGCCAGCATAGAAAAGCGTTCTCCACCACGCGGGGGTAGTCTGGGTAGCAGCTCCCACAAAGGACCCGCAAGCAGCGATTGCCGCAAACCACTTCCAATCTACCCAGATCATGAGAATAGCGATGACTAAAATACAGAAGATGCTTAAGCCCTGTATCCAATCCTCGTCGTCATTCCTTCGGGCGCTTTTATCAATGTCCAAAGCGACAAAGATGGCTAATATTCCTGAGAAGACAAATAGGGCTATGCCAAAGAAATAACAAACAAGTGCCACTAAGGTGAGCAGGAAATGATGCCCCGTTAGATATTCAGCGACGGCACAAAGTACGGCGCCAGCAGAGACAATGCCGAGCCGAACCAGCCAAGCATTATTTAAATTTTTTAAGCCAGAGTAACTTTGTAGCGTCGCCACGTAATAATCCCTTGTGTTCTAATTTTATAGGTAATGCGCCATCTAGCTGTTGAGTCGTAGAACGGCATCTGGTTAACGTCGGCTTACTGCCGTTTATCTTTACGTCTTAGGGGGGATGGGCTAGGTAATGTGGGTAGAGCAAGGGTAGCGATACATACGGGGCTACACCTGGGTATCGCTAAGCGGGATAGACTTTTCCAATAGCGAGATCATGCGGCCCCCTGGCGGTCGCTTTCTACCGGCTGCTCTCGCAGAAAAGACTCGAGTTTTTTGACCAGCTGCTTTCGTTGACGCTGGAGCAGCAACAAGACCACCAGGGCAGACAAGATGGCCATGGCAAAGAGTAGAGCGCTATCGTAATAGCCTGCCATAAATGGCATTACGGCCATGAACAGCAACCCCATGGTGATAATGACGTAGGTGGTGTTACGCACAATTTTGTTCAGCGTTAGCTTCATGCCGGCAATGTCATTTATGGATGTATTACCCACAGTTGTATCCTTTGATTCGTTAGAAAGAAAAGCTTGCCTGAGTATGCAGGTCGCCGTTATCCGCTGCGCCCTCGCCACCCGCTGCAGTTGTGTCAAGTAAGACGTTTTGTAGTGCCGTCACGGACTGATAGAGGTCTTCCGCACTCTCCGGCGTGAGCGTGGTAAACCAGCGCCGTGCGATGGCATCCCCGGCCACATCCCAAGATACGTCGATATCGCGGATAGCCAGCACGCCATCACTCACCTTCCCGCACTTATCACACGAATAGAAACGCAGTTCGGCTTTGCACTTGCGATTCACCTGCATTGTGAGGTCGGCGTTTGCGCCACAGGAACACTGCATAACTCCCCTCCTATTGATTCATAGCCTGTCTTGGCTTTCGTAGTGATCCCAGCCACCCACTGCCACTCGGGCTAGGATATAAGGCGGAATGCCCCGGTCCGCTTTCAGCTTTAGCAATACACGGATCGTATCGGCGTCTTCAACGGTCACGTAGCGTGATGTGTGCTGCGGCGACGATGGCATTAAGCCTAGTGTGAGTCGTCGCCCGGTAGACCCCGCGAAGCCGGTTGTATCGGTGGCAAAGTAATCATCAGTCGCTAGGTCATTGGCCATTGCGGCGTGGATCGGCATTTGCCGTACGCTGTTAAGCCCTTTGCCCGGTGCGTACATCATGGTGCCAAACAGTAAGTGCGACTGCCCTGCATAGCGTCCATCGAAATAGCCACGCCGCGTTGTTTTCTCAAAGCCGCCAAACGTGTTCCGTTCATGCCCTGCCTCGACCGTGAGGTAGATCGGCAACATGGCCAGCACCGGTAATACCTGGCGCAACTGATTGCGCTGATCTTGGGGCCATTGCCTATAGTCGCCAGGATACAGTAAGCCGTCATTGGCAAGCGGGAACCCAAGTGCATCACGGATTAACGCCGCTGCATTCCTCAGGCCGGTAACCCGTATCTCAAGCTCAAGATGCTCCCCCACCACCGTTTGATTGGTGATTTCCGGTTTAAGCTGTGCTTCAAGCTGGCGTCCCGCCTGAACCAGCCGGTAATGCAGGGCATCCCGTAGCTGCAATGGGTCTTGTGTGTTGGTGACTAAGGCCTCTTGCGCCTGAGCAATCTGTTCCAGGCTTACGGAGCGCTGCTCCCAATTGGCTAGTTCATGACGCCAGCGCTCAAAGGCTTGGGCCCGTGCGACCGGATCTCCAAAGCGCTGGTGATCCATCAGTATTCCCCGCTGTTCGCGAAGACGCTGGTTTTCAGTAGCCAGCTGGCGCAATGCAACGGCTTGTTCGTGATTGGTATGCAGTGCCTCGATGCGGCGCTGCAAGCTATCCGGGTCAAGCTGCAGGGTCTTTTCGAGCGTCAGCACCATACGGCCGTGTTCGTTGGTGGCGACCTGTTCCCGCGTATCCAACACCTCGACTAAGCCGCTATTCAAAACGTGAATACTTTCCCCCGCAAAGCCGTCTTGGGTCAGTGTCTGCTCAATGGCGACATATTGGCCGTTTTGCTTAACCGCCTCTTGAATGATGCGATCGGCCAGCAAGGCGCGAGCTATGCTGAGGGTGTCGTTATCATGAAGCACATAGGCGTCGGATAGCGTCACGGTCTGGGCGCTCGCCATAAGCGGCATCAGCGCCAGCGTAGAGACACCAACAAGGCGTTTTAACGACTGCCAGGGTAATGCGTGATACATAGCCATTCCTTTTGGTGCTGGCGCTCTACAGACGCAGTATTAAGTTAGGGGCTATCCGCTAGGGATAGCGCGGCGAGACACAGGTAATAGCGCCAGCCAACGTGTGCTGTTCCCGTGAGGTAATGAGCTCATGGTCTGCTACATACCCGCGCAGCTCTCCAATGGCCCAGATATGCTCTACGTCCGCTTTAAGCCAGTAACCCACTTGGGATTCGTGGCCACCGAGTAACAAGTAGTCTTCCTCGGCGTACGTTTCGAGCCAACCCGCGTGGGCGTTGAGCTGGGAATACTGGCTCTGTCCTGTCACGCAGTACCCGGTGTTGCCTTCGACCCACCCGCCCCGCCTATCCAGATCAAGCGAAGGCGGTGTGGTTTGGCACCCGGTCATGGTCATGAGCATGACTAGGGTGCCGGTGATCGCCACAGTACAGCGAGTCGTCATAGCGATAGCTCGTTAACCAGGGGGCCTGTCAGGGGCATACCCCCTTGTTGGTCTCCCCCTTCGGGGAGATCGTCATCTAAATTGGGCGTTGTGGAATTAGCGGCACGCTCCATTAGCTGCTGATAAGCGCTTTCTAGCTCCCCACGCTGGCCAAAGCCTTGCAAGGCTTCGTTGAAGTCGTCATAGGGCAATTTCACCAGCGTGTAGGCACGGTAACCACGTGGCCCGGACTGCACTTCGCGCATCACGTCTTCTACACCTGCTAGATCGACTTGATTGACGAAGCTGTTAACGATGTAACGGTACTGAGCATCGCTGGAGCCGGTGATGGTTTCTTCCGCAGTGAGCTCGTTCTGAATTTCTTTGGCCACGTCATAGCGCGCCTGGAGGTTGGACTTACGAATGGCGTTGGTTAGATCCCGGCTTTCACCAATACCGACACCGTACATGCCAGTGCCATCAGGCCGTGGCTTGGTCACAATCCAGGCCGGTAGCGTGGACAGCTGTTCATCCCCAGCTGCAATTTGCCGCTCGGCTCTCTTCGCCTCTTGGGCGGTCAGGTGCCGCTCTAGCCGCTCGCTGTCTTCGATGGCTTGCTCCATTGGGGTGTTGCTGCACCCTGCCACCCATAGCCCGGTGGCGACTGCCGCGATAATCCACTTCGATGAAGTCATTGTTCTCTCCTGATTGTTACGCACAGTACGCATCGTGTTCACCCGTAATGCGCCAGCGAAGGGTGGCGGTTAGCTCACGAAGCTTGCCGATGGTGAAGGTTGCGCACCCATCCACGACGATTCGATGCCCGTTGATCGTCACGCGTGGTTCGCGTCCATTCACTTGGTAAAACGTCTCGCGGTACTGCTGTATGACCTGCTGGTGGTAGTTCGTAGTCACTGGGTATCCTTCTAGGGGCATCAATAGACCGAAAGCCATTGATACCCCAATTTTCTCATGGTTTTTGCGGGAGCCTAATTAATTACGAAGTGTACTTGGCGATGCGGAAGTCAAAGGGGTGCATAGAGGGGCTTTAAGGGCTTTAAGGGCTTTAAGGGCGTTATAGCGAGACATATTGCAGGTTTAGCGTCTCGATATAGGGTGCTGTACAGACCAACGCGACGATTATAAACATCGCGTTAGGGTTTGCTGGCGCCAGCGCCAGAAGCATGATCAGCAAACAGCGCTTTGTGCTGTTTCATCAATGCATCTTCACAAGCTTGTAGATGGGCCATTTCCGCCAGTAGGCAGTTAGCGTGCTGAAAGCCTCGCTCTATGCATTCAGCTGCTTGGTGGTCGCCTATATGGGGTGACGTGTCGTAGTCGTAACGGATGCTCTTGCCACCATCAATGCGATCGGCCATTCGCCTTAGCAACCATGCCATTGTCGAGCGCATACCTGCCCCAGGCAGCTTTTGATTGGCCGCTGTGATGCGATGCTTCCATTTGATGGTGTAACTCACGTTCACCTCCCTGTCATTGCGTCTCGGCAATGTGTTGCAAGCTTGTACGGCCAGTCACGGCGGTCGGTTGGCTTATTGGTTTTCTGGGAATGCGGATGTAGCGCAAAACTTCAAACTCGACCGCAGCCGACGCAATTTCTCCTCTATGCAAATAGCTTAGCTGCTGCTGAAAGGTTGCTTCTTTCCGGGGGCCTTGATCACGGCTCCAGAACTCCATGTTGGCGGGAATCCTTATGAGCAAGCCTTGAATCTCAGTTAAAAAGCATTGCCCGCCAAACCCACCCTGCCCGTAAGACGTTTGAGGGTTGGGGTAGAAGGTGGCACGTTCTTCGATAAGGATGCCGGTTGCGGGGTGAACAAAGCTGATAAATACGCTAAAGCACTCATACTGGCTTAAATAACGCATCGCGTCAGCCGTTGCGACGTTGACCACCTCTTGGTCAAAATAGAAAGGAACAACGGACGAGGTGTTTTGACTGTGCGTATTCATCTAATTTTTTCCAGTCGAAGATTGGTCAGCCATTAACTTACCAGCTCATTTTCAAGAGCCTAATTAAATGCACCTGCATCACCGCTCTACCCTAGCGACCATCACTAGGCTGCCGTGGGTGTCTCGGTTTTCACTTCCCCAGTTTTCAAATCCCGAAGGATAGGCGAGCTGTTGGGGTATACAGGCTGGTAGGTGATTTGCTGGCGCTCGATGAGTAAGCGCGTAAAGGGCATTTGCGCATCACGGCATACCTCATCAAGTATGTTATCTCTGCGTACTCGGTCAGGTAATTGGTGGCTACTATCATCCAACTCCATGGCGATAAGTATCTTCTGTGTCACGTCATCGCAGATGATGAAGTCGAAATGCCATTGGCTGATTTGTCGAAACAGGCCGGTGTGGTTCCGCGTCCCTTCCGTATAGCGCTGTGCATTTGGCTGAACCACATCGACTACACGGACCTTGCTGTGAATGCGCAGCTGACCGCTAGGCTGGTTAGGTTCATACCCTAGTTCCACCGCGATGGACGGCAGACGCGCCATAAGGTGGTGGTAGCACCGTTTTTCGTGGTCGGTCATCAAGGTTCGTGTACGCACGTAAGCCTTGCCGTCCCGCAGTAGCTGTTGGCTACGGGTTTCCTGTAGACCATCATTCCGTGCCGGTGCAGCACTGCCCTTACGCCGCTTAGTCCAGCTGTCACGCCAAATAGCTTTGCCAAGGGCCACAGCCCAAAGGGCGTAGGCGAGAGGATCGCTAATGCTCAGCATAAACACCACGCCTCCAGCAATAAGGTAGCCTTGCCAGGGCGCGTTAATGATGGCCTTAGGTAGCCCTCCAATGGGGCGCCTGCGACGTGTAAAGCGTTTACGGGACATAGTGACTAATTTCCTGTGCTTCCTCTGTAGGGCGCCATTCACTGATGCCCGGTATTCCTTTAGTGGAGGATGGGCTTATTGGTGCTGACAGATAGCTCGGCTTGGTGGCCAGCGCCGTGTTCTTCCGCTAGGTGCCCTTCTATGATGGGTTTGCACAAATTGCTAATGTCAGTCACTCGGTCAATCAGTTCGGCTGCCGTGTCGGGGTGACCATAAGCAATCAGGGGCGCTCGGAGCATCATTTCGAGCAATGATGGAATATCTTCATTGCGTGCCACCGCTGAGAGCGCGAACTGTTCGAGAATGGCTGCTGGGGTGGTGAGGAAGAATTCAAAGCCCATCCCCTTAATCATTAAGCGCATTAGCTCGCGTAGCGCGTCATGGCCTGCTACTGGACCCGCTTGGTTACGTGCCGTGAATTTGCGCCAGCGCGTAGTGTCATCATCCTCAAGCTCCTCCAGCTTTGCAGTAATAGCCCGCTCTACTGACTCTGCTGATAAGCGTTCCATTTCCTCTTTGCTCATTTCATCCATCGCCATTTCGTTTAGGTGTCCGTGTCGTTTTGTTGTGATTGCTGGGCTAACCAGTCCTCACGCTTCTCCAGGGCGTCACCACCAATAACCACGGACTCCCAGCAATAGCCCGAATGCTGCGCCCAGGCAGGAGTGCAAGAACCTTCGCAGATCATTTGTTCTATGGTTACTAAGTTGCTCAACGTCATTCCCCGGTCAGTCGTGTTCGTCGTTGGTAAAGCCTCGAAGATGAGGCTGTTGTGAACAGGTTCGCCACTACCCTACCCCAAGATCCTAAAATGCCTAATTAAACAGGTGCCGGTGACACGCTGGCGCTGGATGCCACTTTGTTAGGTATGAACATTGGTGCCGTAGTGTTGGTTACTACCAGTTTACGGGCTAAGGCGAATATGGCGGTGTGGCGTGATGGCCCTTATGGGTAAGTTAGGAGCTGCCGGCTAAAAAAGACGATGGTTGAGACAGGCGAGTTAATTAGGCTTCATGATTTTCGATGATAAGGTGAATTCATACCTGGCAGGTGGTCTTGCCGACTGCCTTCCAGCTCAACATTCAATAGGGGATTCACCACATGACCATGGCTCAAGCTCAATCACTCGACAAGTTACACCGCACCAAGCAAATGGAGATCGGCAAGGGGAACATGTTCCAGGTTCGCCCCATTGACCTTCTTGAGCAGGAGGGGTTTAACCCGCGTGATTACAGCAAGCCGGATACCGTGGCTCACATTCGTCAGTTGGCAGATGCTTACAAGAGCGGGCAGTTTGTTCCCCCAGTGGTCGTAAAGGTCATCGACGGTCAGATCTACATTAGGGATGGCCATTGCCGTCGCCGTGCAATGCTGTTGGCGATTGAAGAAGGTGCAGACCTTGGATTGCAGCCGGTGCAACAGTTCACAGGTGACGATAACGATGCAGACCTGTTCGTGGTCACTAGCCAAAGCGGTAAGAAGCTGACGGCCACTGAGCTAGCGTTCATGTACTCCCGCATGGTCAACCGTGGCAAAACAGAGGCAGAGATCGCAAAGGCAGTGGGCAAAACGCCACAAAACGTTGGCCAGTACCTAACGGTGCATCAGATGCCCTTGGAGATTAAGCAGCTCATTGATGAGAACGTTGTCTCTATGAGCCTTGCACTGGAAACGTTCAACGAGTTTGGTACTGCGGCGATTAATATGCTGGCAGAGGGTGTGGAGGTCTCTTTGAAAGCGGGCAAGAAGAAGCTGACCAAGAAATCGTTGGTGGCACACCAGGAGGCGAATGGCCATGCGACGGTCAAGCCTAAGATCACGAAAAAGGTAATTTCTAAAATGAGTGAGCATGCCGCAACGTGGGGCCCCAAGTTTGCCGACCTGGAGTATGACGAATCCGATATGACGACCGTGCAGCTTACAAAAGAGGAAGTGGAGGCGCTGGTTGCCTTGCGTGAATTGCTGGCGCCCAGTGAGACGGCTCAAGCTGGCCCGGTGGAGGCACCTACGGACGAATCGGGCCCACTAGTTAGGGTAGCCTAATGGGAGGGCCGTACCGGGTTAAAAGGCCGGTAGACGGTAAGCGTCGAGTAGAGAGGTTTGGTGTGTTGGTAGCGATGCTGTACGAGACTAGCGCCAGCGATACAGGGCATACACCAGAGGCGCCATGGTGCCTTGAGACGGTCCAAGGACGTATGGAGCGTTACGGTTATTATGATGAGGCCCGATCAGCTGCTTACAAGCTATAAGCCATTAATGCGGTATCGTTCATGAGAGCCCTGGCGAATGCGCTGGGGCTTTTTAGTTTGTGGTTTGCTACATCGCAATAAAAGAACCCCGCACATGGCGGGGCTCTCATATCAATAAGGTGATAGGCCTATTGATGGATGGTGCCGTTCTCTTTAAACAAAGCAATGTTTCTTCTGCAGAGGGTATCGAAGATATCTGTTCGTGACGCAATTTCCGCTTCACTCAAATTCTTAGGGAAGGTTCCGACTGCCCCAACCGATGGCCCAGTCACCTCCCCCAGGAAATCCGTCACATCTGCATTGTCATAGGTATACGCAAAGTATTCATTCAATGCGGTCTCAACCTGTGTTTTGGAGGCGCCATGTTTTTGAAGGTAATAGGATAATGCGACATTCTCTGTATATACGTGGCACAGCTCGTCTTCCGCGTCTAAACCACTTTGGGCATGAACCGGGCTTGCAAATAAAGCTGCGGCCGCTAGTGCTGGAAGTAAGGAGCGTTTAGCCGTAACAAGCAATTGTGAATTCAAGAATTTCATTCGGTATGGGTCATCCAGTTAGGGTTAAGTTAAATTACCATTTAAGCAATATCTGTTCAACGCATCGGGTCCGCTATATCGGCATAGGGCAAGCGGCTCACCTCTCGAACAATGCAAGCCAGTCATGTATGCACCACTGGATCAAGCATCGGTGCATGCCCCACAGGTCGCTACTCGTTCTATTCCTAAGTTCGTTTGCACTGCATGCAGTGCACTTTCGGAAATATCGGTACCGGCACAGCAGGCCCCTACTCGTTCGATTCCTAAGTTCGCTTGCACTGCATGCAGTGCACTTACACTGAACACACCACGGCGATTTTTAGGGGTGAGTGTTTAGGTAAGGGATTGAGCCTTTCTATCCGCGATCAAAGGCGATGTAACGTTGGCTAACAGGTCTCCCTTTGCGTTGAGGTCAATTGCCTCAAAGATGAGTATCCCATACAAAAGAGGAATGCCTAATTAAATGAGACGCGCTTGGCGGGCGGTGTTGCTCTCATGCCCCAGGCTTTACGCTGGTGGTCCTAACGGAATGCTTTGCTTATCGTGAGCCGTTCGACCAATGCTATGCCGGATCGCTAATAAGCTGATCAATGCCTGGTTATATAGTGACGTAACAATCCTAAGTTCGTTTGCACTGCATGCAGTGCACTTCTACTTCGCTTTTATGATCGGCAGTTCGTTCCAGTGCGTCGTATACCGTGGCGAGCGATGATTAACTTTGGCCTGGCTTGCGCCGTTGCTACGCGGCAAGCCGATCTTGATGGTGCCTTTACCCATGGTGGCATTAAGTTTGTCCATTACGCCCATCAGCCGTTCGCGTTTGGCATCTTCTACATAGTCACTTTGTTCACCTAGTGCTAACTGCCGGTGCTGCTTGCTTTGTAGATCCATCAGCATGACCCCAGCTTTTTGATAGCCGAATCCACGTCGGTAAATGCTCTGCAATCCACGTTGGGCAGCAGCATTCAATGCGAGGGTGTCGTCAGTGGCAGGCTCTAAGGGCACTACGATACGGTTGGAATACTGAGGTGAGCTTGTGTGGAATGAATTTGTCCGTATGAAGACCAGAAGGGCGCTAGCAACGCTTTTCTGTCTACGTAACTTCTCAGCTGCCCGCGAGGTGTAGACACGCACGGCTTCGGCTACATCGGCTTGTATGCCAGTCGTTCGCCCAAATGAGCGTGAGACCATGATGCGTTGGCGCGGATGGTCCATATCTTCAATCTGTATGGCGCTATAACCACGTAGTTCCCAAATGATCCGTTCGTTCACAACACCTAGCTTACTGCGTATAAGCTTTGGATCAGCTTGTCGAAGGTCATAGGCATTTTTAATGCCCATCAATTCAAGCTTACTGGCTGTACGGTGGGCAATACCCCAGAGATCGTTTGTCGCTTGCTTCATTAGTAGTTGGCGGGTTTCTTCACTGTCTGTTTCGAGCTGACAAACACCGTCGCGCCAGGGCTGTTTCTTGGCTGCCCGAGTAGCGACTTTGGCAAGTACCTTCGAGGAGGCAATACCAACGGATACACGTATCCCCGTCCATTGATATATGGTTTCGCGTATATTTCTGCAGTGCGTTTCTAGCGTGTCGGTTGGATAGCCGATAAGCGAACAGAAACTTTCGTCAATTGAGTACACCTCAACGTGCGCCGTCATCATTCTGAGAATTTCAGTGATGCGTCGTGCCATGTCACCGTAAAGGCAATAATTTGAAGATAGGAATACTGATTGTTGTTGTATGTGCTTAGGCAACAAATGGCGTGGTGTGCCCATCTCTACACCGAGAGCTTTCATTTCATCTGATCTTGCGACAATACATCCGTCGTTACTCGACAATACCCCCACTGGGATTCCTTCCAAGCGCGGATTGAATGCTCTCTCGCAGGAGACGTAATAGTTATTGGAGTCAAGTAGCGCGTACATAACGTTAGGCGCCTGGGTAGGCGTTGATTACGTGCGTCACAACACCCCAACAAACCGCGTCTTGGCAATCTAGCAGAATAGGCGGGTACTTGGGGTTGTGTGCTACTAAACGTGGTGTGGGCGACTTCTCAAACCGTTTCACGGTGAGGTCACCATTAAGACACACCACTACAATGCGTCCATGCTCAAAGGATAGGCTGCGATCTATGATCAAAAGGCTGCCATCGTAAATGCCAGCACCTATCATTGAGTCACCTTCGGAGCGGGCCATGTAGGTAGCCGCTGGGCGCTTAATGAGATGTTCGTTAAGGTCTAATGGGGGCTCAAGAAAATCATCGGCAGGGCTGGGAAAGCCTGCTCTAACTGCACAGCCAAACATAGGGACTGTCTGCTTTACGGCCTGGGGATATGTGTTAATCGGCCATACGGTACTGATGATTGTCATGGGGCACGCTGCATATAGGTATGTATGAACATACAGTATATACAGGAGTGCCAACGTGACAAAGAGCGGATGTTCTTGGTGCTACTCGGACATACTCAGTAAACGACATACCTGGGCCATGCGCCGGTCATTCTCGTACTCAGCGTTATGGTCGCGTGAGTGCATCACAAGATCAGGTAGTTTCGATTGGACCGCGCAGCCAGCCGGAGACGTTTCAAACTCCTTTTGTGACAGCTGTTCAATATGTTCGAGCGAAACATTGTACTTGGTGGCTAGTTCTTTCAATGATGCTGGAGGTACCGGTTGAGCAGTCTGAGCCAGTGCTTTCACCGATGGGTTGTCTTTGGGTGTACGTAACGCAATGACTTCCAGCTTGATCAGTATGTCGCGACGTTCATCCGTTAATTCAGAAGGGCGTAACGGTACGCTTCCTAGACCTAAAGCAAAAAGAGCAAATTCACCGAGGTCACCGGCATTCGCTGTGCGGATCAAACTTAGGGCGTGTGCAACGTCCTCACGATCGTACGCACTGTTGGCTGGCATTATATCGTCAGCAATTTGTTCGTCTGTGGCTGATTGAAAACGATGCCACAACTCCAAGCGCGTTAATGTCATACGCTCGGTTACCGCCTGGAAACACCACTCGGTCAGAAAAGAAAAAGGTTCCATGTATTGCCTCTTGCTTTTTATAGTCTCATTACGCGGGCGCTTTTCGGGTTAGTGACGGTGAAATGACCACAACCTTATTACCCACCCTACAGATAATAGTGTTATGAGCAGACAAACGCCATTCCGAAACTGTTACCTTCTTACAAATTTGCAAAAAGTCACAATGCGTGCGGCTGGTAAGACCTGAAATTGCCCCTTTAGTTCACCCATAAAAAAATGCCACCGAAGTGGCATAAGCTTACAAAGCAAGGGAATCAGAGACCAAGCAGCTGTAATCCCTTTCCAACCCACTCATAAGGCATCGCCATGTGCTCTGGCCAGAGGTGCATAGCAGCCATCGTCATCACACCACCAAGTAAAATACCGCTGAACGAACTGCGCATAAGAAATAATCCTGCCCCGATAATGAGAGCTGGTACTGGAATAGGCATGAAAGCCTCCGCTTAACTATCGCGCTGCATCATCTGGCGCATGGCTTGAACAAAGGCCTCAGTAGGCTGGGCTCCACCAAGAATCTGTGTTTCACCTGTCACGTTATCAACGAGTACCGTTGCTGGAGTACCTGAAATACCCATAGAGCGCGCCAGGGTGGTTGAAGCTTGGATATCTTCAATGTGCGTACCACTCGATACGCATGAATCAAAGTCTGTCAGGTCGGCACCTACTTCCTGGGCGAGTGCTCTTAGATCTCCGGCACCTTGACCATTGCTGCCAGTGCGTTCGTATATTTCACTTAAATAAACCCAGAACGATTGGTTACCCAATTGATCACCAACACATTCTGCAGCCTGGGCTTGCTTTATTGAACGCTCACCCATCACCGTTAAGTGTTGATATTCCCAATTCACATTACCATTACTCGCTTCAACAATTCCTTTTGGGGTGGAATGAAAGCGTTTGCAATAGCCACACTCTGTATCAGCGTACTCAACGAGCGTGAACCGGGCTTCTGGACTTCCATATAACCAGTTATCGCCATCCCAATCATTAGAGGCTTGGGCATAACGAGAAAACATTGATTCTCGAATTTCGGCTGCTTCACGATCTTGCATAGCCATGAGCGAGCGTTGAACGGATTCATCAAGTTCAGCACCTGAGAGCCCTTGGTTATTCGCGAGGCTTTGGATCGAAGCTGTAAGTTCGCTCATTGCCTTGCTCTGTTGAGTAATAGACGTGAAGGTATAGGCGCCTAAAGCAATAAAGGCACCAACTCCTAACGAACAACCAACTATTACAAGACGCTTATTCATAACAACTCCTAATTAGTAAAAGGAAGCACAAAGAGAAAATAGGTCAGCAGATTTATCGCGATGCCAGCTAACCCGATAAGTAACAACCACAGAAACCCAGACACTAAAGAGATTTTTGAAAGCTTGAAGGCATGAGGCAATGAAAAACCAATTGCCGTGATGATCGAAGGTATAAAACCCATTTGATAAAAGAGAATGGATTGAACATGCACAGCAAAAAGAGACACCGAAGCTGCTATAAATGCCGAACGGTCACCAAGCTTTACATTCTCTGTCATATCACACACTCCTAACAATCAGGTTATATTGTGGAGGTAACAAATTAAGTATTTGAGAAAATATCGTCTCATCCTCAGGAGTTACTTTGCCGTTGGTTAATTCTTGCAGAGCAAGCTCTACAATATTTGAGCCCCCTGAAAACCTTACCCAAGTACCGTTAGTGGATACATCTCTACTATCAGCTTCCATCAAAGTGTAATATGGCCGCTTGGCAGAGAGCATCTTTTCAAGTTCATTGATGCGAATAAGGTTTTTGACATAAGCGATTTCGTTACTATCTACACCATAAAGAGGAATGATAGAAATACGCTTATCTTCGATAATCGTTGGAGACTTCATAGCACTATCAAGTAGTGCTTTAGCATTTACCTGAATCCGTGAAGCCGGCGCCGACACTTTCCCTATCACCGCCAGCGAGCACTTTTTGATCATTCGCCCCGTGCAAGTTGGCTTTCGCAAGCCCGTTATTGCCAAAACCCACCGTGCTGATCGGTGCTGACGGCCCGTTTTGTCATGCCTTTCCACCCGCCAGGCACGACATATCTGGCGATCGCGTGTCGCTTGGAACTGCTTGTGGATAGAGTGTCGCCGATTGACGGTCAGCATGGCGTTCCTCATGGATAACGCAGTCGGCTCCGCAGCGTCTTGAGCACCGTCATGCGCCCGATATCCTGCCCGAAGTCGAGGATGATCTGCCGTGCCTTGTGAATCACGAGAGCCGCACGGTGCACCAACTCTTGTAGCACGGTGCGCAGCCGGCGCCGCTTGGCCGGGTGGCGAACCGGGCTCAGCTCGCCGGTCATGCCCAGCTGTCCCATCAGGCGCAGGATGTTGTAGGCCAACTGGGCGAGATGCAGGATCAGATCGTTGGTGGCGAACTTGCCGGACGGCAAGCGCTCCAGGTCGAGATCGGTCTTGATCTCGCTGTGAAACTGCTCATGGGTGGCATGCGCCTGGTAGCGCTTGATCACCGCCTCCGGCGCCTCGTCCAGGCTGGTCCACCAGCCTTCCAACTCATAGTCCGGTTCGAGCAGCAACTGGCCATCGCGATCGGCGGTGCGCTCTACCAGGCGCATCACGCGTTGGACGACGTATTCGGTCTTGTTGTCGTCGTGGATCGAGACGGTCTGCGGCCACAGCGCCTGGCGCTTGCCAGGACGCAGCTCTTCCCAGTAGTCCGCCGCCACCGCCAGCCAGGTATCTCGATCAGCCGTGGCCGAGCCGCGCGGGTTCCATTTGACGACATAGTCGAGCCGGCGCCCCTCGTCGGCAAAGACCTGGCGTTGCTGTTCGAGAAGCGCCAGGTGCGCCTGGCTGTCGAAGCCGCTGTCCTCGCGTAACAGGATCGGTTGCTTGGTCAGGCATTGGGCGCGAGGCAGTACCCGCTCCAGGAAGGCGTTGCTCTCCTTCATGGTGTGCTGCTTGCCAGGCCGCAGTTCCAGACCCAGGCACCACCCTTCGTTGCCCAGATAGGCGGCGATCGGGGTGTAGCCATCGACCTTCTGGTAGGTCCGCGAGACGCCTTCCTTCTTCGAGTTGCTGTTGTCCATGACGAAGGTGTCGATGTCCAGGCAGACGTGCGTCGTCTCGGCGGTGATCGGTGCTTCGATCAGTGACAGCAGGGTCGTGGACCAGGTGGCGGTGCGCGCCTGCAGGTCGTTGGCGGCAAGTTTCTCCAGCCGCTGTCGCAGCGTCGCCGCGCTCGGCACCTTCTGCAGGGTCAGCAGTTGTTGGAAGGGCTTGTCGCGGCGGAAGTTCTCGACAGCGTCATAGTCGCTCATGCCCAGACACAGCAGGCCCAGGTAGCTCTTGATCACGTCACTGGTGCGCATGCCCAGCGTGGTGGGGAAGCGGCTGTCGATGCTGTCGACGCCAGCGATCTCGAAGCACTGCCCGATGATGGACAGCCCGGCGTGGCTAGTGAGGGTGCGGCGACTGGCACGGAACTTGACGTTGGGCATGGCACTATCTGGGTGAATGGCGATATTCGCTATATTGCCATGCAGTTCAGTAGGTTAGAAGCATTTCTGGGGGCTGGTCTCACGGATTCAGGGAGATTTTTTCCTTCAGGAATGAGAGGTATGTCAACGACGTGTCAAAAAAGGAAGACGTCAGTGAGTAGACTTGCTTGAAAAGCAAGAAATATACGTCTAATATATTTCATGCAGCCTTAGATTGCCGCGCGCCTTACAAAGCACGCTTCAACAATGTTTGGAGGACGTCCCATGGAGATACATAAAAGCCCGATGAATGAACGGCAGCGCCGATATCGCGAAGTTTACCGTTCGCGCACGAGCGGTTGGTATAATGGATATGTGCACGCATTCTTGATCTTCGGAATTGGTCTCTACGCAATCTTTTTTTTCACCATGAACCTAAGTGAGGTTTTGTGGTGGGAGTGGTTGACGATACCGGTAGTATTCTTAGGCGGACAGTGGGTCGAATATTATACCCACCGCTTCCTCTTGCACAGGCCAAAGAAGTCCGGCATGGGGCGCCTTTTATATGTACGTCACACACTCATGCACCACCAGTTTTTTACAGCTGAAGAGCCACGATATGCGAATCATCGAGATTGGCGAGTCACGCTTTTCCCACCATTTACTCTCACCATCTCTACGCTGATGATGTTACCGTCGGCGCTCGTAGCAGGGTGGGTAATATCCGGCAATGTCGGCTGGCTACTCATGGCTTCGACTATCGGTACCTACCTATTCTACGAGGTTCTGCACTTTCTTTGCCACGTCGGTGACAATTGGTTCGTGCGGCATTGCCCTATCGTCAATACCGCGAGGCGCCACCACACCGCCCATCACAACCACTCGATCATGATGGAAACCAACATGAGCATCGTGTTCCCGTTCTGGGATTGGGTCTACGGTACTTCTGACCTTGATCGGGGGTTGATCGGTCATTTATTCAACGGTTACAGCACCAAGCATATTAAAAAGGATCTACGTCAGACGGCGAAGACTCCGCACCTGCTGCCACATGTTTCAAAAGCTTCTTCGAAGCCCGGTCCGGAACCTGCAAATCGTTGACTGCTGTCGGAAAATAATGGAGAAGATTTTATGCCGGCCTCAAAAAAATTAGTATTCTCTGCGCTACTTCTTATCGCTGGAGTGATCGGATATCTAATTGAGATAAAAACCGGGCGAGAGGACCTGCTCGGACACCTGGGCGCACTCGTGGTGCTGCTGATGGTCGGGCTGTGGGCGTTATCTCCGGTAGATCGTGAGGAGTTGACTCCAGCCAAAGCGAGGCGCGAATGAATAACCCAGCTAAAAGCAATCACCCTGCGGACCACTACGCAGGCGAGCGAACAATCGATGGGCTTTGCGTGACGGTCAATGGCAAAGCACTGCCGACCTTTGATGATCTTGTTACGTACTCCAAAGGAGGTTTCGAATGGGGTTACGAGGGTGCGGAACCGGTGCAACTGGCATTCGCGCTTCTGTACTCGAGGCTACGAGATGTTGAGGCTGCTTGTGAGCTGGCGCCGGTCCTAATGAAGCACATCGTTGCCAACCTTGCGAATGAGTGGGATATCTCGGGGGACCAACTTGACGAAACCATTGCAATCCTGCAAGGCAAGCATTACGCGAGGGCAGGTCATGTCACAGAAGCACTTTGACCTATACCATCGAGAGGGCGCGTTTCCGAGTGCAGATAAAACTATTATTAGTACGGCTTGGGGGCCCATTGAGCTTCAATGCAACGGTACTGGCGGTTTTCTGATACTGCTTCACGGCCTGCAGAGTTCAATGGAGGTATGGCGGGAGACAGTTCGGCAGCTACCGAGGCTGCGCGGTGATAGCCTATCTCGGGAAGCCAGTAAGCATCACAGGCTGGAGTATGGGCGCCATTGTCGCGCTTCAATACCTGCATAAGTATGGCGACTCAATAAGTCAAGTCATATCAAAGCTAGAGCCAAGGCTACAGGCACAGAAATTCGGGATATGAAGGAAAGAGTGACATTGAAGCGAGAAGACCAAAAGAAGACCTTAGCCGATCAGGCATACAAACAAATTGAAGAGGCCATCGTAACTCTACAACTTGCACCAGGAAGCATAGTTTCTGAGACGGAGCTGGTTGAGTTGATAGGCATTGGTAGAACGCCAACCCGAGAGGCCATACAGAGGCTAGCCAGGGATCGACTAATACGAGTGCTACCAAAACGAGGATTGTTAGTCGCGCCACTTGATCTTATGGGCCAGATGAAGCTCCTCGAAGTTCGTCGCCAAGTTGAGGGGCTTATTATCCGGTTAGCGACGAAACGAGCATCTGATGAGCATAGGAGAGCCTTCGCTCAGCTTGACGCGGAATTTCGGGAAATTGCGTTCGCCAATGATGGTCTGGGCTTTGTACGTTGTGACAGGGGGTTTAATGAGTTATGTATTACCGCAGCACAGAATGAATACGCGGAGGACGCGATGCGTCCCCTCATGGGGCTGTCCCGGCGCTTCTGGCTCTTCCACCACCAACAATGCGGAGCTGCCTTACCGCCTTTGGCGCTGCTGCATGCTGATACGGCCGCCGCGATGGCTATTGGAGACGAGGAGGGAGGACAACGTGTGTTTGAGGAGCTGTTGGAAAACGTAGAAAGCTCGGCGAGGATAAGCTTGGCTATGAATTTCTCAGCAACCTGAGCTAATGTGAATAAAAAAATAACAGCGGAGAAGCAAGAATGAATAAGTCCAAGAATATTACGAAAACTGCTAAGGCCATAATTCTAGTCGGCCTGTTCGCAATGGTTTTGGTGCCCGCTATCGCGGCTGCCCAAGACGACGTCATCAAGTGGCGACTACAATCGTTCGTGCCTTCTGGCGGCAGCGACTGGAAAAAGAGTGTTGTCGCGCTGCGGGATAAACTCTACGAGCGCACAGGCGGTCGATTAGACATCGAGCTACACTCAGCGGAATCTTTGATGGGGTCTTCCGAGATCTTCCCCGCTGTAAGTCGCGGGGTAATCCAGATCGGTCATACTTCGCCAGCGTACATAATGGATTATATCTCCACGGCGTCGCTTGCCTGGGGTCCCAGCTCCTTCCGAAACGTTTCCGAGGCCGCCTACTTCTGGAAACACTTGGGCTTCGAAGACATTATCCGCCGGGAAGCCCTAGAAAAACACAATATACACTACTTCACGGACCTTCTGTACTTCACTAGGCTGGTATTAAACAAGCCGGTCAAGACTAATGAAGACTTTGAGGCATTGCGCATCCGCGCCTCCGGTAGCCTCGCTAAATTCATAGCGGACAGTGGAGCTGCGACGGCTTTTGTATCGGGGTCCGAATTATACCAGTCTCTCAGCACAGGCGCCGTGGATGGAGCGCATTGGGGCGGAGCCCAGAACGCAAATGACTTGAGCCTTTATGAGCCGGCAAAGTACCACGCATCTGCGGTGCTGGGTATCGCAAACGAGATTTTTATCATCAACGATCAGGCCCTGTCCAGCCTGCCCGAAGACATTCAGACGACGGTACGTTCTACGCTGGAGGAACACTTCTGGGCTCGCACCAACCAGTACGAGATCGAAGAGCTGGAAATGCTCAACCAGCTCGCCAGCGAAAAGGGTGTGCAAACTATCGATCTTCCGGAAGAGATCGTGGAGCGCATGGACAAGGCCACGCACGACTTCAGGCACTCCGAGGCGAAGAAGAGTGAGTACACCGCTGAGGCCGTCGAACGCCTCGAAGCCTACCTGGGCGTACTCGGCTACTTATAAGCATGAATGAGCGCGGCTCGCCATGCGAGCCGCTTTTCTAACTGCCGTGATTACCCAAGCACAAGCGCGGCATAGGAAGAACTAGGTCAGCGGGGCCCGTATGCGAAAAATCTTGCACGCTATCTCATGGCTGAACGATCGGCTGGGCAGATGGGTTTTATCCTATTTCGCTTTCTTAATGTTCGCTTTTCTACTTTTCGAAGTGGTTGCACGCTATATGTTCAATTCGCCTACTTCTTGGGCGACCGAAGCGACAACCATGTTGTTCGTAGCCTATACGATCTTATCAGGAGGTTATCTGCTCCTACATCGTGGACACATAAAAGTCGATATCTTTTATCAGCAATTCTCGCCTCGAACAAAAGCGGCTGTAGACGTCGTGACCTCCGTCTTTTTCTTTGTGTTCACGATCGTAGTTTTGGTGGAAGGGCAGGGTATGGCGTGGGCGGCGATCACTCGCTGGGAGCACTCGCATTCTGCCTGGAATCCCCCTGTCTGGCCTCTAAGACTTTGCGTTCCAATCGGCGCGATCCTGCTAATTCTTCAGGGCGTGGTAAAGCTGATCGACGACCTAACCATCCTATTTAGCTCTGATTCACAGCGAGCTGAACGTGCGGGTACCGAGGGGTAAGTCATGAGTAGTGAACTGATCACAATCCTCTTTTTTGGGGGAATGTTTGCCCTGATCTTCGCCGGGGTGCCTGTTGCATTCGCCCTTGGTGGCATCTCGTCCATATTCCTGTACCTGACTTGGGGCGGAGATGGGTTTTTCCTGGTCGCCAACAGGCTGTGGACGGCCATGAACAGTTTTACTTTGATCGCCATCCCCTTGTTTATGTTCATGGCGCTGATATTGGAACGCACAGGCGTTGCGCAGGCATTGTTTCGCATGATCCACCTCTGGTCTGGCGGTCTGCGGGGCGGACTGGCGATCGGCACCGTATTGATCTGCGCAATGTTTGGCGCGATGGTGGGTGTGAGCGGTGCGGCAGTCGTGGCGATGGGTGCCATCGCCCTGCCCGCTATGTTAGAGCGCAAGTATGACAAGCGGCTCGCCCTGGGTTGCATCAATGCAGGCGGCGGCTTCGGAGTTCTGATCCCGCCCAGCATCGTGATGATCGTCTATGCCATGCTTACTGGCGTATCGGTTGGTGCTCTCTTTGCCGCCGGCATGATACCTGGGCTTCTCATGTCCGTATTGGTTGCGGGCTATATCGCAATACGATGCTGGTTACAGCCCGAGCTGGGCCCCGCGTTGCCCAAAGAGGAACGCGGAGACTGGAGCGAAAGGTTCCGTTCGCTAATGGCTGTCGCACTGCCCATCGGCATCGTGGTCATGGTCCTCGGCTCCATTCTGTCCGGCATCGCGACTGCCACCGAAGCCGCCGCCATCGGCGTGCTCGGCTCCCTACTGTCAGCGATGGTCCACCGCACCCTTTCGCTGAACTTGATTAAGGAAGCCTTGCTTCAGACTCTGCGCCTGACTTCCATGATTATGTGGATCATCCTGGGCGCTCAAGTCTTCAGCACGGCCTATAGCGCTATGGGCGCCCAGCAGGTGGTGATGGACCTAATGGCAGCCATCCCAGGCGGCGAGTGGGGCGCGCTCGCTGCGATGTTACTGCTCCTCATGCTCATGGGCATGGTGCTCGACCCGATAGGCATTATGCTGATCACGCTGCCGGTGTTCATGCCAATCATCACGATGTACGGGATTGACCCGATCTGGTTCGGTGTGCTGTTCGTCATCATGGTCGAAATCGGTTATATGACCCCTCCTTTTGGCTTCAATCTTTTCTATTTAAGAGGTGTCGCACCACCCGGTATCAGCATCGGGGACATCTACATTTCGGCGCTTCCGTATGCTGCAGTGATTCTGTTTGGCCTGCTTCTGATCATAGCGTTTCCGGGAATCGCTCTGTGGCTGCCGAAATTGCTGTTCTAGCCAAGCGCCGTGTAACGTACGAAAGTTTAATTATGGGGAAATGAAACTCGGCTTGACCGCCCACGTAGTTATAATCACCGGAGAGGGCGGCGTGATCCCTCTGCCGTAGAAGGAGTATGCGCCGAGGGTGGTGCACCTGATACTGACAGTCGGGCGGCGTGGCCGACGCCGATAACTCTGTAAGCGGTCTACTAATCACACCTACCCAGGCCTGACTCAGAGCGGTAAGGTTGAAGTAACTCCCTCCATAGTTGCAAAGGCTATAGTGCAGGTATGGAGGAGGGCACTTCACATGCACCTCACACTTATGAAGAAATTCAGCTAGATTGGAAGGATACGTTTTCCATACCGCTAGGCATGATTGATGCATAAAAACTTGTTTCGATGATGTTGAATGCAGTCAATGAAGGTCGACTCACGCTCAATGAGGTTGCCCGCCTCACAGCGGAAAATCCGGTGAGGAGGTTTGGTTTCTTCCCGAGAAAAGGGGTGATGCAGATTTTCCGATTGTAGATATGCAGCGCCAAGTAATTTTACTAAAAAGGGTATGCTATCGAAAGCTGGCTATACTAGCTGGGAAGGTATGAAAACGAAGGTATGATTGTTTATACTGTAGCCTGTAAGAAGTGGTTGCCCAAGATGGAGAGGTAGAGGTTGATCCTGGCTATGGGAACTTTGTTCCAGGCACTGCTTACTGGCAGTTTATTTTTGATTTTCTGTTGCTTTAATGATCTTTCTCAAGTGGTGTTGCGGTAGTGCCAGAAAAGTATAAGCTTTTACCCTCTGCGATACAGAGATAATAAAACCAATCAGGAGTGAGTGCCATGATTTATACCAACCCCGGTCAGGCTGGTTCTGTCATTACCTTTGAATCACGCTACGGCAACTACATTGGTGGTGAGTTCGTGCCGCCGGTGAAGGGTGAATATTTCGATAACGTCAGCCCAGTCACTGGCGAGGTGTTCTGCGAAATTCCCCGCTCCAGCGCCGAGGATATCGACAAGGCGTTGGACGCCGCCCATGCTGCCGCCCCGGCCTGGGGCAAGACCTCTGCCGCCGAGCGCAGCAACGTGCTGCTCAGAATCGCCGATCGCATCGAGCAGAATATCGAGAAGCTGGCGGTTGCCGAAACCTGGGACAACGGCAAGGCGGTGCGTGAAACCCTTAACGCCGATTTGCCCCTGGCAGTAGACCACTTCCGCTACTTCGCCGGTTGCATACGTGCCCAGGAGGGTACTGCGGCTGATATTGACGCCAATACCGTGGCCTACCACTTCCATGAGCCACTGGGAGTGGTGGGTCAAATCATTCCGTGGAACTTCCCGCTGCTGATGGCAGTATGGAAGCTGGCACCGGCGCTGGCAGCGGGCAACTGTGTGGTGCTCAAGCCCGCCGAGCAGACCCCGGCCTCGATCCTCGAGCTGATGAAGCTGGTCGGCGACCTGTTGCCGCCGGGGGTGGTCAACATCGTCAACGGCTATGGCGCCGAGGCCGGCCAGGCACTGGCCACCAGCAAGCGTATCGCCAAGATCGCCTTCACCGGCTCTACCCCGGTGGGCGCGCATATCCTCAAGTGTGCCGCCGACAACATCATCCCCTCCACCGTGGAACTGGGCGGCAAGTCGCCGAACATCTACTTCGCCGACATCATGAACGCCGAGCCGGAGTTCATCGACAAGGCCGCCGAGGGACTGGTGCTGGCCTTCTTCAACCAGGGCGAGGTGTGCACTTGCCCGTCCCGGGCGCTGATCCAGGAGTCGATGTACGACGCCTTCATGGCCAAGGTGATGGAGAAGGTGGGCCAGATCACCCGTGGCAACCCGCTGGATACCGATGTCCAGGTGGGTGCCCAGGCCTCTCAGGAGCAGTTCGACAAGATCATGTCCTATATGGAGATCGCTCGGGAGGAGGGCGCCGAATTCCTGACCGGCGGTGCGAAGGAGAGCCTGGATCCGAGCATCGACAAGGGCTTCTATATCCAGCCGACCCTGCTCAAGGGCCACAACAAGATGCGGGTCTTCCAGGAGGAGATCTTCGGCCCGGTGGTGGCGGTGACCACCTTCAAGGACGAGGAAGAGGCGCTGGCCATCGCCAACGATACCGAGTTTGGCCTGGGCGCGGGCGTGTGGAGTCGCGATATCAACGTCGCCTTCCGCATGGGGCGTGGCATCCAGGCCGGCCGCGTGTGGACCAACTGCTACCATCAGTACCCGGCCCACGCCGCCTTCGGCGGCTACAAGAAGTCCGGTGTCGGCCGCGAGACCCACAAGGTGGCCCTCGAGCATTATCAGCAGACCAAGAACCTGCTGGTCAGCTACGACATTAATCCGATGGGCTTCTTCTGAGAGCTATCCGCGTCATCGACAATTGATTGCAGTAAGGCGGTGGCGCCATTTCGTTGGGCACGACTAACGTCGTGCCCAACGGCTATTTTTGTGAAGCGTTTCAATGTGAAATGAAGCTTTGCACGTTGCCGCATCCGGCACACTAGCCCGGGGCGATCCGAACTGACCGGAAGAACACCTTATTGGTTAGCAGAGAGCATCAACACAGCCGGCTGCCCAGCAGCAGCAGGGCGCCATCCAGCTGGTGCCAGCCCCACCACACCAGGGCCAGGGTGGCGGCCGTGATAAGGGCAGCGGCGATGCGCAGGGTGAGGCGATGACTCATGCTTCAAGCTCCTGAGGCAGTTCACGCTGCACCGGTGCCTCGCTGATCCACCAGTGCAGGGCGGCGGCCATCACGCCGAGCAGGATGGCGAGCTTCCAGACCACCTCGTAGTCGCCCTGCAGATCGTAGAGATAGCCCCCCAGCCAGACGCCCATAAAGGAGCCGAGCTGGTGGAAGAGGAAGACGATGCCGCCGAGCATCGAGAGGTGCTGGACGCCAAATACCGAGGCGACGATGCCGTTGGTCAAGGGCACCGTGGAGAGCCACAGCAGGCCCATGGCGATGCCGAACAGATAGGTCGTGGTGGGACTCAAGGGCGCCATCAGGAAGAGGGTGATGATCACCGCCCGGGTCAGGTAGATCCCGCTCAGCAGGCGCGGCTTCGAGAACCGCCCGCCCAGCCAGCCGGCGACGTAGGTGCCGAAGATATTGAACAGCCCGATCAGCGCCAGCACGGTACTGCCTACCTGGACCGCGATGCCGTTGTCGTAGAGGTAGCCGGGCAGGTGCACGCCGATGAACACCACCTGAAAGCCACACACGAAGAAGCCCATGCAGAGCAGCCAGAAGCCGCGATGGCCGGCGGCCTCGTCGAGCGCCTCGCGCAGCGGCAGGTCACCGGCGGCGGCAGCGGCCGGACGGTCGCGCAGCAGGGCCCCCAGCGGCAGCATCAGCGCGCCGATGGCACCCATGGCCAGCAGCGCCGCTGACCAGCCCAGCCACTCCAGCAGCCCCAGGGTGCCGGGCAGCATGGCGAACTGGCCGAAGGAGCCCGCGGCGCTGACGATGCCCATGGCCATGCTGCGCTTCTCCGGCGCCACGGCGCGTCCTACCGCGCCCAGCACCACCGAGAAGGTGGTGCCGGAGAGCCCCAGCCCGATCAGCACGCCGGCCGAGAGCGTCATGCCCAGCGCCGAGTCGGAGAACCCCATAAAGAGCAGCCCCAGGGCATAGAGGGCACCGCCCGCCACCACCGCACGAGCGGCGCCGTAGCGGTCGGCCAGGGCACCGGCGAAGGGCTGCGACAGTCCCCACAGCAGGTTCTGGATGGCCAAGGCGAAGGCGAAGACGCCGCGCCCCCAGCCCAGCTCGGCACTCATCGGCTCGAGGAAGAGACCGAAGCCGTGGCGCAGGCCCATGGCGAGGGTCACCACCAGGCTGCCGAGCACGAGGATCATCAGGGAGTGGCGGCGTAGCGTGTCCATCGGCGGGTCCGTTGATCTGGGTGGCGGTTTGCAGGCTAATGGCCGCCACTATCCCACGTTGCCAACCGGGCGGCTACTCTCCTCTGGTATAGCCCTGTGGTATAGCAAAGACGCCGAAGCTAACTGGTAGCCTGGTATCTTCCCGGTGCTTATCGGGAGGTCTTGATCGCCGCCTCCAGGGTCGCTAGCCGTCCCGGTGTCAAGGCATCTTCCACAGCGGTGATACGCAGCACATGGCCCAGGGCCGGGTCGGCGGGACGGGCGATCAGCTTGCCCTCGTCGAGCAGCGTCTTGATGAACAGCGGGTCATCCATTAACAGGCGCAGCTTTTTCAGCGAGTGGCTGACCGCCGGTTGCGTCAGGCAGAGCGCCTCTGCGGTCAGCGTCAAACTCCTTTTCCAATAAAGTGTGTGAAAGACCAATAGTAAATTGAGATTTATCTTATTGAGTCTATTCGCCAGCTTCATATGGGTGGTGTCAGCCATCAGGCGATTCTCTTGTAGCAGGCGAGTTACTTGAGCGCTTCCTGGATGCGCGGCAGGTAATCACCGAACTGCTCGCCATACTTCTCATACACCGGCGCGACAGCCGCTTGGAAGGCCGCCATGTTGGGCGAGTCGTTGATCTCCATGCCCGCATCGCGCAGGGCCTGCAGCTGCTCGCTCTCCATTTCAGCGTTCACTTGGCGCTCATACTCTGCGGCTTCCTGGGCGGCTTCAAGCAGTACTTCTTGGGCTTGTTCCGGCAGTTGGCTCCACGCAGGCATGCCCATCACAAAAATCGCCGGAGCGTAGGTGTGGCGGGAAAGCGTCATGTAGTTCTGGGTTTCATCCAGGTTGAACGAGTGGATCACGTTCACCGGGTTTTCCTGGCCGTCGATGGTGCCCTGCTGCATGGCGGTGAGCGCTTCGGTCCACGCCATGGGAATCGCGTTGGCGCCCAGCTCGCGGAAGGTGTCGGTGTAGACCGGGTTCTCCATCACGCGGATACGCAGGCCGTCCAGATCTTCCGGCGAGTTTACGGCACGCTCGCTGTTGGTCAGGTTGCGGAAACCGCGCTCGGCGTAGGCCATGCCTTTCAGGTTCACTTCGGATAGCTTATCGAGCAGCTCCTGGCCAATCGGGCCATCAAGCACTTCGTAAGCGGCTTCCGGGGAGGGGAACAGGAACGGCAGCTCGAACACCGCCATCTCTTCCACAAAGTTAGCCACCGGGCCGTTGGTAATCACACCCATATCCACCGTGCCGATCTGCATGCCTTCCAGCAGCGTGCGTTCATCACCTAGGGTGGCGTTGGGGAAAAGTTCGATACCCACCTTGCCGTCGGTACGTTCTTCCACCAGCTCTTCAAACTTGGTGGCGGCAATGTGAAAACCATCCTGCTCATTGACCACATGGGCCAGGCGCAGGGTGACGGGATCCATATCAGCAAAATCAGCAGCGTTCGCGGCGCTTACCAGCGCCAGTGAGATGCCTAGAGCCAGCGTGCTACGTGCAAATGTTTTCATATTATTGTGTTCCCAATGGACAAAGGTTCAAAAGTGCTCCCAAAGCATGCACCACACCAGGGAAAACGGTCAATTGACTAAAGGTACTCAAGCGCCATACGGCTGGACACAGCGCCCCTGCACAGTTACGATACGCACCCACAAGCGCCCGTAGCTCAGTTGGATAGAGTATCGGCCTCCGAAGCCGAGGGTCGCAGGTTCAAATCCTGCCGGGCGCGCCATACATATCAAGGGCTTACGTTAATGCGTAAGCCCTTTTGTTTTTTGGTAACGGTCACTATAACCACACTGGTAACTGCAAAAAGCAATCCCAAAGCGTTTTTAATTGGGGCTATCCGGTGCTGCCGTTCACTACGAAAGTTCATAGTTGGCCAGCCGTTGCGTTTCTCCACAGATGTTGCGTTTTGTTGCCTTTATCTTTGCGTTTTGCCAATTTGATACCAATGGAAATTTCCTAACTCTGCCGAACTGACTCTCTGAGATTAAAGATCGACTCAGCCGCCTTTATGGACTGTGTCCGTGGTGATGAAGTTTAATTTCAGGGAGGAGGGAAAAGTAAATAGCTGTTGTTCCACGGCGGTAGAATATGACAAGGCTCCATGTGGAGCCTCAAGATGACGTTTTGAATAGAACGAAACAGTATCTGTCCCGGATATCAGGACTTGTCATGCCGCTTATCGAAAGCCGTAGGCATGCCGACTTCTTTGAGTAACATCCGTCCCAGCAGCGAGATTTCAACTCTGTGTTTGAAATCACCTTTCTTTGGCTCGAAGTCAGGCAGTTGACCTTTTTTAACGGTTCCATAATTTTTTCTTAGCAGACCCAAGCTAAGCAAATGGTTTGGACCACTCTCATATAAGTGTTCATTCTCTACATCTTCAATGCCAGAGCCTATGTATGCAGGACGAGGACGTTTTACATCAGACCTGAATCCGTGAAGCCGGCGCCGACACTTTCCCTATCACCGCCAGCGAGCATTTTTGATCATTCGCCCCGTGCAAGTTGGCTTTCGCAAGCCCGTTATTGCCAAAACCCACCGTGCTGATCGGTGCTGACGGCCCGTTTTGTCATGCCTTTCCACCCGCCAGGCACGACATATCTGGCGATCGCGTGTCGCTTGGAACTGCTTGTGGATAGAGTGTCGCCGATTGACGATCAGCATGGCGTGCCTCGGGGATAGCGCAGGCGGCTTCGCAAGGTGTTCAATACCGTCATGCGTCCGATGTCCTGCCCGAAGTCGAGGATGATCTGCCGTGCCTTGTGAATCACGAGAGCCGCACGGTGCACCAACTCTTGTAGCACGGTGCGCAGCCGGCGCCGCTTGGCCGGGTGGCGAACCGGGCTCAGCTCGCCGGTCATGCCCAGCTGCCCCATCAGCCGCAGGATGTTGTAGGCCAGCTGGGCGAGGTGCAGGATCAGATCGTTGGTGGCGAACTTGCCCGACGGCAGCCGCTCCAGGTCGAGATCGGTCTTGATCTCGCTGTGAAACTGCTCATGGGTGGCATGCGCCTGGTAGCGCTTGATCACCGCCTCCGGCGCCTCGTCCAGGCTGGTCCACCAGCCTTCCAACTCATAGTCCGGTTCGAGCAGCAACTGGCCATCGCGATCGGCGGTGCGCTCTACCAGGCGCATCACGCGTTGGACGACGTATTCGGTCTTGTTGTCGTCGTGGATCGAGACGGTCTGCGGCCACAGCGCCTGGCGCTTGCCAGGACGCAGCTCTTCCCAGTAGTCCGCCGCCACCGCCAGCCAGGTATCTCGATCAGCCGTGGCCGAGCCGCGCGGGTTCCATTTGACGACATAGTCGAGCCGGCGCCCCTCGTCGGCAAAGACCTGGCGTTGCTGTTCGAGAAGCGCCAGGTGCGCCTGGCTGTCGAAGCCGCTGTCCTCGCGTAACAGGATCGGTTGCTTGGTCAGGCATTGGGCGCGAGGCAGTACCCGCTCCAGGAAGGCGTTGCTCTCCTTCATGGTGTGCTGCTTGCCAGGCCGCAGTTCCAGACCCAGGCACCACCCTTCGTTGCCCAGATAGGCGGCGATCGGGGTGTAGCCATCGACCTTCTGGTAGGTCCGCGAGACGCCTTCCTTCTTCGAGTTGCTGTTGTCCATGACGAAGGTGTCGATGTCCAGGCAGACGTGCGTCGTCTCGGCGGTGATCGGTGCTTCGATCAGTGACAGCAGGGTCGTGGACCAGGTGGCGGTGCGCGCCTGCAGGTCGTTGGCGGCAAGTTTCTCCAGCCGCTGTCGCAGCGTCGCCGCGCTCGGCACCTTCTGCAGGGTCAGCAGTTGTTGGAAGGGCTTGTCGCGGCGGAAGTTCTCGACAGCGTCATAGTCGCTCATGCCCAGACACAGCAGGCCCAGGTAGCTCTTGATCACGTCACTGGTGCGCATGCCCAGCGTGGTGGGGAAGCGGCTGTCGATGCTGTCGACGCCAGCGATCTCGAAGCACTGCCCGATGATGGACAGCCCGGCGTGGCTAGTGAGGGTGCGGCAACTGGCGCGGAACTTTATGTTGGGCATGGCACTGTCTGGGTGAATGGCGATAATGGCTATATTGCCATGCAGGTCAGTGGGTTAGAAGTGCTTCCGGGGCCGGTCTCACGGATTCAGGATTTATTGAAAGCTCAACGCGCAAAAATTTGAAGATCACGGGCAAAAATACCAAATCAGACAATGATCGGAATTGTAGCAGGGACAAGAAAGTAGCGGGGGGCCTGAGCATGCCCTTAAGGGCATGCTCAGAGCTAAAAGCGGAGTTTGACCGGCAAGAATCGTGTTGTGGAAGGCGTAACGCAGCGGATATAGGCTGTTGGGCAGATAGGTCGGCCTTCGATCGGGCCAAGCTCTGAGGCGTACCGGCTCAACTGCTCTACATCAGAACTGTAAACTTTTAGTTTATCGCGGGTCTTTGTATCACAGATAACAATCTGCGCTTCATCATTGTAAAAAAGCTGATCAGGAATAAACCCATTAGGCTGACTATTAGTTATATAACGCTTTTCACTAGCATACATATCACATCTTAATAGCTTGTGTGGCATTTCATTTATGTAAAGACGTTCATTACTATCAAATACGGACGATAATACTAAAAAGTCACAAAGATATAGACAAAATGATAACAATGGTATGCCACACAATACAAATACGAACACTTGATCGCTATTAGATATATATACCTGCCATTGACTGGTAAAAATGATTGCAATGCTGGCAAGCAATGAGGCCGATACAAGCAAAATACCATAAGAGTAGTATTTATAGCGGCGTACTATATTGTTGTGATGAGCCGATACTAGGTCATGAAAGCGTGAATGCTCCTCAATTCCTCTCCGGCGTGGATCGACTATTTCCATAATATCCCAACTCTGCCAAAGGCTTTATGTGCTAACGCATTTGTTTTTAGTATTTCATTTCTTACGCTCGATAGTTTCATATACCGTTCACGTAGCAGTGCGTAGTTTGCTTCTGTTTCATCTATCAGCTCCCTTTCCCAGGCTTCCGCTCTGTTAAAAGCTGAGGATTTGTAATTGGGGTTGTTACGTCCCGTTCCCTTAGGTATGTGAGTTGCCTTGATTTGACCACCCTTCGTGCTCGGAGGTCGAGATCCAGCACGCATCCAAATACACTGCAAGCTGCCCTTATAGGGGCGTACTCTAGTGATGAATCGTGGCGTACGGTCATCTGCCTCCTCAAGCATATTTTCCCAATGCATATCACATATCATTTTGGCGTGTTGATAGGTGCGTTCTAGCTCCGCATCAAGCTCCGAGAGAATCGCTTGCATACCGGTCATGCTCAAGGATGCAATTTCTTGGAGTGGCATGTAGGACCTCTCTGCTAGGATGAATACCAATTACTATCTATTGGTATAAAATTTTATATACCAATAATTGGTATAAATCAGTCAACTTGTATTGCCAGCACCAATAGGAAAGGAAATCACACGAAAGCAATTAGCCATTTCTATTGGTATAAATATAGTAACTTAGGGCATATATACCAATATTGGTATATAGCCCACAGGTTGTTGATTCTATTTCTATTGGTATATAACTGTCAACTTTCATCACCTATACCTCCGCCTGAACAAGAATAAAAGCCTATGGTTGCGCGGCTTAAGCCCTTCGAGCGAAGGAAAAATCTTACCCAAACAACCATCTAAACATAATGATATAACACATGCTGAAAGAGCCTATTTATTTCTTAATAACACTATCGAGGAGGCTATTTCCAGGCTTCGTTGGTGCTTTACTGTTGTTTTGTTTTTTAGATTTTGAAGGTTGTGGTATTGATTCCTTTGGCCTGTTGTTTTCTTCGGCATCATAGCTTTGATGCTTTGACGGCATTTTTTGTTCACCGCCAATGGCATTCGTCGGGGTTGAGCTATAGTCTTTCTTGCTCACAGCATAACCATCTTTATTATCGTTCAATTTCTCTTGGTTCGACTCAATAGAACTGTCGCTATTATCTCTATCCAGCTCTGACACGATTGCCCATCTTCTATGGCTTGTTACACCATTGCCTACCAATCGTTCAATGGGATTGTTTTTAAAAACTACAGCTCCAAAATATAAAACCCACATATCATGGATACGCAACAATTCCCTCAACCTGCCTTCATCTGTTTTAATAGGTGATAATACTCGGTAGAGAAAATGATGCTGAGAGGGATCAATAACAGCCTGTATCAAGTAGCTCTTTTGATGCATATCAATGTGATTGAAATAGCCTAATATATTCTGCGCATCAGTTACGTTTGGAGTATAACCGAGCTCTAGAAATCGCAAAATATTTTCAGCATTGCTTACCATTGCTTTTGGAAAATAACGAGAGCCCTCTTTTGACCATTCGTATGTCAGCGGATTCACATCAGATCGGATATGCCCACGTATTGCTATAACTTCACTCATAATAATCACCATCGCAAAGTTTTATAAATATTAAATAAAAGGGGTAGATGAACTACCCCCATGTTTTACTATAATGACATTACCATTCGCCTATTTCTTTCCGCTTAAGAGCCTCATACAAATATCCAAAGACATTTAAATAAATACTATAATCACTAACAAGTAACCTATCAGCACCAGATTCCTTAAGAGCTATTGATTTGAATATTTCAGCTCCACCAGCTGTTAGGATGCATATTTGCGGATCAATAGAGCTTGAGCTTAACGCAGTTCTTAGATATTTAAAGGCGGACTTGCCAATATTATCAGCTGCTTTCTCGAAAAAAGGTTTAACATCTACTAACTTAGTATTAACGAGAACTTCCCAGTCATCGGTAATGATACATTGCTCAATATCGTTTGGTGCTAGTTTTAAATTCGGGTTCTCTGCAAGTATTAACCGTTCAGTTTCAAGGCATACAGCTCTTACACTTTGGCGAGTTGAACCAGCACTTTGCTGTAATACATGCTCTCCTTTATTTATAACTACCCAATCGAACGTGCCGTAACCCGGATCGGCAACAACGGTTATAGCTTTTTTGAGTATTTTTCGGATATTTTCATCAGGCTCAGCTAGATAATAACCATGAAACGACCCTAGCGGCTGGGGTATAACTATTACTTTTTTAACTTCAACAGTTAAATCTTCATCAATTTTATGTTTCCCAACACTAAGCTCTATTACATCTTTAACTGCAACAGGAGATTTATAGAATTCTTCGCAGGGTAGTCCTAATACGAGGCAATCAATTCGATCCATTCCAAGCCGTTTTAGCCCGGTATAAAGCAATGCCTTCCACTCGTTCGTATGCTTATAAGCATCTGAGTAGTCTTTATTGATATTTGGTGTTAGTCCGAAATCAATACCCCCTTGCCACTTTTCCCCGTTAATTAGGACTGTTTCGCCACCTATCTGGTTACCCAGGCTATGTGGCAACTCACGTACGGGGCATGCCCCAGCTGGCAGTAAAAACAGCTCTAGCTCGATATCTGAGTCATTAGGAGCCACAAGCCGTTCACGCAGCTGTTCGACGCTGACAGCCGTTGTTTTACCACCTTTTAGATTATGGAAGCCTATGTCGAGACTGCCTATGTTCATAGAATTTGGCATTTTTTTACCTCATTGATGTTCGATATGTTGGCCCATCCATGGTGATATGATTATACATTATATCTGTATATTAAGGAATAGATGTATATATTTATGTCGTTTCTATTTGTATGGATGTATATTATACCGTTCCAAGTAGGCCTCTGCCGTTGTTAAAGCCCTGTTTTTCGTGCTTTTGGACATATCCAAATATACAGATAGACATTCATATATGTTTGTATTATAAACACAGGCTTTATTTGTATGACTGTATATTTACAGCAGAATAATAGTCAGCTTTGCATTGGGTAATTGAGATGATATTCAGTAATGATTTGGATTTTTTTAACGGAGGGGAGGGTATTGATTAGAGGAGGGCAGCCCGCCCATACATGAGCGGGTAGTTATTTAGCAGCGTTATCTTATGAAGCGAGTGAGGCGGGGGCTTGGTTCTTTTGTGCATTTTCCCGGTTCAAACAGAAAGGGCAGCGATAGCTCGATTCTTGAGAAAAGCTAACAAAATAACTGACGTTACAATCAGTGCAATTTTCGTATTCTGCTTCTGCGGAGCGCAGATCAACAGCAAGCGTGTAGCAATCATTAATGTTCGCTAGCTCCGTATGTGGAGCGAATTCACCTTTCAAATGACGATACGTGTCATAAGCGCTATTCAATGCGGTAATGCTGACATGCTGGAAAATGCTATCACCACCATACTTGCGATAGGCCAGCATTATTATCGAAAATTCTTGCCTATGTGCAACTCTCTTGATGATTGTCTGCGCCTGCCGTGTGCCCCTTGGAGGCTGTGGCCAGGATTTGCCTTCCTCTTTGAGCGACATTCTTAGCCTGTTGAGCGTTTTCGTACCTAGCCCAGACTCGATCTCAATAATTTTATTGACATATCCACGAAGTATTAGCTCACGTGCGAGTGTGATGCGTTGAATTGATTCGACACCTAATTGCATTACCCGACCCCTTGTTTAAGCCAGTGCCGCTGCTGCACGCTTCATTAAAGCGGTGGTAGCTGAGGCATGTTGCATTTCTAATATAATATTTGGCTCAAACCTGAGCCGGAAATCCAGATGTAATTCTGTACAAATATCATGGATTGCAATAGGCGAGGCCTGTCCAAGGAGAATTGCTGTTTCTTGGGATATACCAAAGCGAACGGCCGCAAGCATTGGATTTTGAAACGCTGCCCGTGCAACCAGCTCCCAGTAGATCCTCTCAACCATATTCAACTCAGAGTTCGATGATATTACTAATTCAGCCGTACCAATCGCTACGATGTTCTCCAGCTCTATGTGCGAAAATAACGGTATGAATGAGCAAATCACCCCGGAGGACAATTGCTCGCATTCGCGTGGAGAGAGTTCGGCAATCGCACTGACGATATGCGGCTCTAATGCAAAAGCCTCTGCTGCCTGCTCAGGTTGCTGAGTTGAGATCTGATGGAGTATCCGCCAGACACTCAAATCCCAGCGATAAAGGCACGACGAATAATGTGGTATCGAGGTTGGCATAGATGCTCCAGTTTACTTCAATACTTGAAGCAGATTGTTGTAGATCGCTAGTATCCTGGCGCCATAGCTCCGAGCACGTACTTCATCAGACCAGTGGTGATAACGGCCAATACCGAGCTGCAAATCATTCGGTGCCGAATCAATGGTTTCACGTAGTATCTCTGCGCCGACCAGTAGGTTTTTCTCTGGAATTAGTAGCTCAGCAAGCGAACTGACACGATGGCCATGGTACCGACTGTTGACCTGCATTAGCCCTATATCAATCGAGGTATACCGTTCAAGATACCCTTGTAATTCACTTTGAGCAGCTGAAAGGTCGGGCTGGTAGTTTCCTGGTTCACTGACCACACGAAGCGTATATGGCCATGGTTGTATTTCACCATCGTTGGCTCCGCGCCATGCGCTTTCCGCTAGTGCTACAGAATAGAGAAGGAGGGGGTCAATGTTATGTGCTCGCGCTGGAGCCTCATACATAGTGCCGGACAACAGACTACTTTGCTGTGCGTGGTTCAGTGACGCCGATGCAGAAAGAGGAAACGCTGTCAGCGTAGACGCTACAGCAAGTGCAGAGAGGATTTTTGAGGCTTTCATTTAATAATTACCTTTGGGCTGTAAGCTGACAGCGACAGATGAGGGCAATTATCAATGGGTAATGAATACCGGCAAGGGCATTTTTGTATCTTTTCAGTTACATACGCAGTGAATTATCCATTTAATTAGGCTTGCGCGAATCAGCATATATAATTGGGTTAACTAAACGTGCGAGGGCAGACCGTGAAATCTCTATCACTTAAAACAAATGTATTCCTAGCAGCATGGCTTCTATGTACAGGCATACTGATATTTGTATATTTTGGATGGCTGGCCTTTCCTAATGATATGGCTACCAAAGCCTATTTCCTAGGCTGGCTGGCCTCCTCGAATGCTCTCTTGACGGTAATGCTACAGGCGTCCCGTATAGCCCTAGTGACTTTGATCATGGGTTGGGTGGGGGTATTGGCTCTAAGCATTATTGATGTAGGCATTATCCCGAATGAATACGCCATTGTGTTCGGTACGTTGTTAGCCTCCACATTGTTCGCTGTTGATCAGCGCTTCGTACATATCGCCTCATACGGAGGATTTGCTAGACTCAAAACACTTCCACAAATTCACCCTTCAGATAGCAGCGAACGAGCATGGCCATCCGGCCAAAATAATGTGAAAGGTGGATTCCTACTGAATCACGGCGGCTCCGCTGCCGATGATCTCAATTCAATGACGCATAGAGCTATGGACAGTCCTGATCTATTAGCGCAAGTTCCTGGCCTAGACTATAAAAAACCCCGTATTTAGAATACGGGGTGCAGTTTCAGACATTGTTTCATTCAGGTTTTGGTGGTGCGCGCCTTTCCTTCGGTTTTATCTCCTCGCTACTGCTTTGCGTTGACTGATTATTAGTTTGGCGTTGGGGCATATTTTGCGGCTCTTGAGCCACTGGATCATTGCCATACTCAGACCAAGTGTTTTGCTGGAAGTCTGGATCTTGTGGCTGGCCATTTCCTAACTCATTGCTCAACGGTGTATATGATGGCTCTGAGGACACTGCATTCATAAATGACTGATCATCCCCAAGAACATACTGCATGCTTTGTGTGTCGGACTGAGTTAATGGCTCAGGAGAACTCAAAACTGTATCAGTAAAACCTTGGCCACCTTGTGTCGGGGCAGGTGCCTCACTTGCCATAGCTGCTGGGCCTGGTGACGGTTGGCCACTTTGCATTTGTTGCTCATTAAATGGAACACGAGGTGCATCTTCTGCTAGCTCGGATGCTCCTGCACTACTAACTAAAAAATTGGTGAAACCGCCACCACTTTCTCCACTATTACCGCCCATCGTTTGATTCCCAGTAGAGGGGGGCAGTTCTATCGGGGTGTAATCTGAACTAGAGGGCGATGAAGGCGGTGCGTCAGGATTACTCTGAACATTTAAAGGGCCATAATCTGGGCTCTGTTTCGGTAACGTCGAGGTGTCTACATCCTGAGCAAGGCCCTCATGTGCAGGAATATCTCGCTGTCCCGTCGAAGCGCCTTCTGCTGAATCTCGCATCTGTGATATAGCAGATAATGCCGGGGTAGCTGAGCCCGTAGATATTACGCTATCAATAAGGTTGGCTTTTATGTTCTCTGCATTTTGTTGAGCACGTTCTGGGTCATCAATACCTTGCTTCTCTAGCAGCGCCGTTTGCTCTTGTACAAGCTTATCGGTGTAGTGGTTTAGGTATCCTTCTTGGGCTGAGCCAGTGCCCATAGCGGCAACTATGCCTGTCTCACCTTCGGACAAACCGAGATTCTGATTTGCATCAAAGCGTGCGGCAAACAGTTGCTCATTGTGAGCGCGTTCAGTGGGAGAAGGCTGCTCTCCAGATCCAGAATCACCACTTATGAAATCCTTTGCCGCTGAGAATAAACCACCTACCGATGAACCTATACTTTCAGCTTCTTGACGAATATCCCGCTGTTGACCTATTTGCATGAGAGTTTGTGGGTCTACATTACCAACAGAGGAATAGTCTCCATCTTCCGTTCTAAGAATAGCCTCAGCGACCGCTGGATCAGCGTCCTTGGCCCCTCGATGCCCTAACGAATTTAGGTTAGATAAGTAGTTGCCCATTGTTTCACTGCCATTATCAATTTTGGCAATTAACTCAGCTCTTTCTTCGGCTCCCATAGACGCAATGTGATGATCAGCATGTCGCTCATTCACTCCCATACTCTGTGCAGACCCATTTCCGCCAAGACTAGCAACTACGTTTTCCATGGTGCTTGAGTCAGTTCTAGCATTCTCAGCAGATCTTGAGAGCTGTGTTTCTGCAGCTTCAAATGACTTGCCGCTGACTTCTTGAACATTGTTTCTATCCGTCTCCTCAACAGCAGACGTATTTTGTGCATGTGCGCTGCTAACGGCGGCTGGAGTGCTTCCGCTAAAGTTCACAGCTGAATATTCATCTTCGGGAGTAATACCACGATTGGCATTATTACGAAGATCAGTCATTGAACCACTCGGGGCAGTAGGAGGCGTAACACCCCCACGAACCTCATCAGTGACAGGGGTACTATCCAGGTCAGGGGTCCGCTCGCTAAGGGATGAGTGCTCCATAGGATTGGGTGCTTCCTGGCCGGTAAAATCACGACCCATGGCGCCACCGGCAATATTCAAGGCTTTTGACATACCACTTAGGTACTCTTGTTCACTACCATAGGAACCTCTGTTCGTCATGACTTCAAGGCGAGCCATTGCTTGCGCTTGGGCTTCACCAAATCCGTGATGCTCCTGGAGCACATCGGTACGTTCATTAACCTCACCACTGTTTAAGAACGCCGCTTCCTGTTGTAATTGTTTTGCTGCAGCGGTTTGACCGTCAGTAGACGGTTTAACGAGGTTTTGCGATAGCGTTGCCCAATCATAGCTGTCATTAGCTCCATAAGAGCTTGATAGGGAATCTATGGATGAGAATGTTTGTGAAGCCTGGGTGGCTTCACTCGCTGATTCAAGTAGATCCTCTTTATTTGATAAACCAAGTGAATGAACATCTTCTTGCCTATCACTGCGCGTAAGGTCTTGGGCAACTGAACGAGAAAGTTGGGCCATTTGCTTTTCGGAAACACCGTTGTCGGACATATAGCTTTGAAGCTGCGAATCCGAAATTGAGAACTGGTTGGAGTCGGTATTCGTTGTCCCTACGCTTGTACTAGCCCCAGCGCCACCCAGTTTAGTGCTAAATCCGACATTGGCGGTTGCGGCAGCTGCAATCTGGTTCGCCACCTGATTACCTTCCGATCCGGTATAACCTAGATCACGCGATAAGCGCTGGGAGGCTCCCATCACTGCTTCTGAGCTTTCAGACCCAGTGCTCTGCACTGAGGCAGCAATACCGTTGGAAAGCGCTTGCCCACTGTTAGTGCCGGCAGTTTCTTGAATCGAGCTACCCAATTGCTTAGTGAAGTTCTGTGTTGCAGAAGCCATATGCGATTCAGCGGAGGAAACTGCACTACCAACGGTGGAGCCAATTGCAAAAGTACCCACTGCTTTCTCGGCGCCTGTATTCCGTTGGCCTTGCGTCGGGTCCTGGGTTTGTTTAGGCATATTTTTCAGCACCGCATCGTTGGTAGCGGCATCGGGATTAGACATTTTTTCATTAATATGATCGCCCCCCTGCATTCGACCAGCGAGCGAAGTCATCGCGTAGGATGAACCGGTCACTAATACCAGCGTAAGGATCGGGGTAGCCGCTGCGAGCATCCCCCCTGTGGCAATCCAGTTTTCCAATATATCGCTGGACCGCGACAAGGCATAAAAGGTGGATATCCCCCCTGTATCCATACTGTATGACGCCATTTCCCTAGATGCAGCCATATGTAGAAACAGATTAATGATAGCGAGTACCGGCATCCATAGCTGAGTCCAAAGGAGCATCTGGCCATACTTAACAGCTAGCTGAATGCCAAACCCTCCTAGCACCACTAGAAAGGCCATAAAGGGAGTGATGGCGTACACAAAGCCTTCGATGAAGGCCAGCATCGGCCGAACAATCGACATAAACATGGAAGATTCAGCCGACCATTGGGTGTTTCGCTGTTGGATCGCCTGGTTCACCATCATGCTGCTGGTAAAGTCGCGGAAGTCACGATACTTGCCAGCGGCAGCCTCGTGATAAACAGGTTCAATAAGAGATAACTGTACATAGTTTTGAGCATCAGACATGCCAAGGCCAAGAGCATGCATCGCACCATCAAGCTTGGAAAAAATATCGGTATAGATATCGTGATCCCGCATTACTGCAGAAATTGCGTCTTGGGAGTCAGGCATTCCGATGGTCGATAACATATCTTGAATGCGGTCAAATCCCTCGGAGCAGTTTACATGCGTTCCTCCCACTGGGCCGTCGTATACTCTGGTGCCAAAAATTTCACTATCAAAGCGAAGCGCTGACATAGTGTGATTGGTAAACATTTCCTCGGCACTAATGAGATTACGGTCGAGTTTCACCAGTGTGCATTCGGTGATGTAGGTGTGAAGGCTTCTACGTAAATCAGCATCGCCGCCAATCTGGCCATTTATGGCGCTAAAAACGGCAGGATCAGCCACACCTTTGCGCACATCATTCAAGAGCTTCAAGCTATCTGCAAAGTGGTTTGATGTAACGCTCGGTGATATTACCCCATAACCCGTTTCAAACAGCGACGTGATCGAGTATCCCACTGTCGAAATGATACTACCTGCTCCAGCTACGCCAAGCGGCACTTGGGAGACTACACGTGCGTCGCCGGTATACGCATCTTCAATAATGACGGTAGCGGTGGGGCCAAAACCACAAGCATAGAGAATCCAACACACCAAGATTTGCTGAAAGGGGATCGTCTGGCCACCACGGAATAAAGATTGGAATGCCATGATTAAAACACCCAGCAATAAGCCGGAGGAGACCATTTTGGTGAAGTCTCCAGTGTTCGTCACCATGGCAATAGCTATCAATATTTGCTCTAGAAACGCAGAGTCGCCAATGGAGTAGATCGTAAACATTACTTAGCCCTCTGCGCTGACATGTCTTGAAGCGTGTAGCGATTCAGGCTGATCGACTCAAGCGTTTGATGATAATCAGATAGTATTGAGTTCATGTCTGGATAGAGCAGTGATAACGAAGCAAACTCACTTTCGAGACGAGCTTGTGAAGACATTAGGTTTTCGACAACCTGGGGTGCCCACGGGTTATTGCTATTGCTTACCGTCGTTATACTGGCGTGGATCATGTTCGTGGCAAGGCCATGTGCCATGTGAAGCGATAACGTCGTCAAGGAGCGATTAACAAAGAACTGAGCTGCACCTGGGTTGACCGCTGCAAGATTGCGCAGCATTGACGCTAGGCTATCGGGCAACGAGGCCATAAAGTCTTGTTCTTCATTCGTCAGCGTGCCGATGTTAGCGGCCATTTTGGGCAGGATGCCTGGAGAGGCCGGAACACCGCCTGAGCCGTCATGGCCAAGAAGGGTGCGGCGGAAAAGCTCTGTGAAGCCGACGAAATTACTAATTATTTTCGTGTCACCTGATGAAATATTGCATTCTGTAGAATCACTTGAGCAGTCATAGACACGGATATCGCCCGCCTGCATTAAATCTTCCAGCGTCAGTATATTGCCAGCCAACATATTAAGATCCTGCTCACCATCGTCGTTGTACTTGCCGACAATAGTAGAGCCGCTGATCGACATAATGGATTCTAAAAGGGCGAGATCACCGCCTGGGAACCAAGAATGCGCCGCATTTCTTCTAAGCTCTTTCCACACGATATTGCCGCGAACTGCAGCTCGGCGCGTTGCCCCCGTTTCATCGAGAAACTGACCGGTGCTTTTACCGGAGCTTTCGGAAAAGCTATCAAAGAAACCATCAACCAGTCCCATAGAGCTAGCTTCGGTCATGCCCTGAACATGTTCCGAAAAACCAATCGCATTGATCGTGTCATTCACAACACCTTGTGCTGCTTCGCAAGAGTTCAGCATTGAACCATTCATTGCGCGAACAACTTTCTGGAAGTTTTCGATCCACTTAGCCCCCAACGGATATACCGTATCGAGGGCTAGCTGAAAGGCGTACCCCTGCGCATTTGCCGCTATGGCACGAAGCATTTGTACCATCTGGTCGGAGTTTATAAACGAGAAGCTACCCATATGCATATCCACCCCGCCACAGCCTGCGGCCCAAGAGGGTGGGGTAACACGAACGAGGCTTTCCGTCATGATCGGGTTTTTTGTTGTAACCCTACCTCCGGTGATGACCCCTCGCCGTTGGGATTCCCATACACCTGGAGGCGTGGTATGCGTCATACCCATAAAGATGCGATCCATTTGGCTTTGGAGGCCACTTGCCCGCACATCATCGGCATAGGGCATCAGCAATACAGATGAGCAGACCGCCGCTAGGGCGGTCTTTTTAAACCGTGAGGCAAAAGCAATAACACGCATATTAGCGACGCTCCGGTGATAATGATGACGGGGCAGGTATTTGTAGTGATTGAATCAACACAGCGGGGTCGATAAAGCCGGTCGGATCGTCAGGATTGCTCTCAAGGTTAATCGGCTGCTTAGCCAAATTAAGGTGGAGGTTATTGACGGTCCGGGTTCGGTTGTACTCCTCCTGAGTGACCAGCCCCATTTGCATGGCGCCCAATACAATTCGTTCACGAAGCTCAGTGAGTGACGTAGCGCCTTGCGCCAGCGGGATAAACTCAGCTTCTTGGGATACCAGATAAATGGCTGGCAGTGCTTGGACGCCTAATTGCTCTGCATGGCCTTGGTCAGGACGCATCCGGGGGAAGGGGGCACCCGGCAGGTCTTTGCCATCCATACTGATTGGTGTCATTTCAAACTGACCATTCAAATGCGCCAGCACTGGTGCCATGGTTTGGCATAGCCGACATTCACTGGAATAGATAACAAACAGACCAGCCGTACTTGCGATTTTATCGAGCAAGGCGGTACGTTGTTGACCGGCGAAACGATCGAGGTCTTGAGCTGCAAAAGTTGAGAATGGGCGTCGTGACGATTCATCCAGCATGGCGTTGCCCATGGTGACTTTCTGCGCAACTTCGGCAAATTCACCACTTCGGTCCATCGCGTATCGCTGGAGGGTAAAGAATGCTTGAACGTTTTCAGGCGATGGATCATTCCAGGCCCTATCCATATATTTAGGAAGGTTCTCGCGCATCCACTCAGCAGACAATGGTGGTGGTGGTTCACTGGGCGCAGGCGCCATTTCCTGAGGCTTAGGGGGCTCTACTACAGTAACCGTAGGTGGAGGCTCGGGAGGCGGTGGCTCCACTATCTCGGGCTCCTCCTCATAGGTTTCATTGTAGAAAAACCAGCCTTCTTCTTTACGCTCCGTAAAGCGGGCATCGGCTATATCGTTCGCAATGGCAGCCATTGCCCATGGCCCTAGCGCGATAGCGAGGGCGAAAGGTGCCAACAGCTTATTCGTGTATCCAGCGTGCATGAGCAGTCCGCGAAGTATTTGCAGTTGACGGTATGCTATGACGGAACGCAACAATGAGGGGGGCGGCTAAGGCACCCTTAAGGGAGTGCGGTGGGATATGGAGCTGAAAAGCAATTTGATTGCTATGTATAGGCTAGGGTATTAGTCCTATGTTTATTTGCACTGCATGCAGTGCACTTTGAGCGTCTGACAGGCCAGGTGGAATAGCATTTGTAGCGGTTCTTACGAAGCTACTGACATAGGCGCCACTGGGGTAGAACGAGGGTTTTCCTTCTGATACTTAGCTACACGCTTGATAGCTTCTACAGCCCCCTCATTCAAGACAAGAAGCTTCTGGGCACGCGTTGTCGCGACGTAATATAGATTGATCTCTTGTTGAAGTTCCGCATCAGTGTAGGGGCTATCCGGTGAAAACAGATCGGGAAAGTCGCTGGCCAAGTAGACCGTAGGGAATTCTAGACCTTTTGACTTATGTGCAGTGCCCACCAATATGTCGCACTCCTCCGGGGCATATAGCTGCTGTTTCAATGTGGCAAGTTGAATGGGTAGCGTAGGGTAGTCAGCAATGATCCGACAAGTGCGGAGCATTTCGTTATCTTTTGTAGCCTCGGCAAAAGCTTCATATTGTTGAAAGGTAGGGAATTCACGGACTAAGCGCGTCCCTTTCAATTTGGGCATATCTCCAAGATACAAATAGAAGGCCTGTTCAATATCATCAAAGCCATAAGAATCGAATCCACCGACAAAACCAACTTTCTTACCTTTACCACTAAAATACAAAGCCACACCAAGGACTATCGCAACGGTGCGTGCCAGTATGCAAACTTGCCCCTGGTGTGATGACCACTTGAATTTTTCTGGTTCTAAAACACTATCCCCCAAGGCCAAGCCTTTGACTCGACGTTGTTCACCGCTGAGTAACAGAAATACGTTGGCTACAGCGGCGATGCCAGGGCCAAAGCGAAAGCTCTCTGTTAGCGTCAGGCAGGTGGCATCCTCCAGTTCGGGAGACGACAACGCATCAACCGCGTCACGAAACAGGTAAATGGACTGCGCGGGATCACCAATGATAATCAGCTGTAGGTTCTGCTGCATGACCAGCACTTTGATCGTTGAAGGAGGACTGTCTTGGCCTTCGTCATACAAGATGCCATCAAAGTCGATGGATAAGTCAGGACGCGACAGCTCAAAGACCTTGGTATAGCCGTTATGGTGAATAGGCGTCGCGTTGTCGGGATCAATCATTTGCGCCCAGTACGCCATCGCATTTGCGATAACCGAACGAACATAGTGCTGTGAGGATTGCTTAGCTTGGGACCGGAAATGGCTGTAATCCAATACGTCGTCGTTGCTATTGCAGAACGCATCTATCGCCGCTATCACATCCCGAGCTTCAATCCAGTTGCGTAACCCTAGAATTTCAGCCACATCCACTACGCGCAGAGATTGAACCAATTTATGACGGTACCGAACACCGCAGCGGTGGTAGCACAGCTGGTTGTAGGTCATGCACGTTACGTTAGAAGGGAACTTCAATTCAGCTTCGTCTCGAACTGAACGATTGAACGCCAGGTAGAGGAATTTTAGATGCGGTCGAGCGAGGGCGAAATGAACCATCGTGAAGGTTTTTCCGGTACCCGCAAACGCTTTAACGACAAGGCGCGGGCCATCATAGCTAATGATTGCTGCCTGTTCGCTGGTATACGTGAACTCACTCACCCATTCGCCCTCCAAAGTATCACTGTATGCTAAACCTTAAAGCGACCTTAACAGGGGTGGTCAACGTGCCCTTGCTGTCCCATTCACTTCATTTTTTAAAAAAACGGCGACCAGCCTAATTGTCATAATTACCAATAATTACTAATAAACCCCCTATAACATACCTATAGCGTCATTTTTTACTTATCAATTTCAGTTACTTATCAAAGTATGCGACCCAAAGCCGCCTTGTTTGGAAAACTTGGCGGCTTTTTACTTCCTATCATCGCGATAGATTCCACTGTCTCTCGCTAACTCACGATCTAACGCATTTCAGAATAAGGTGCTTCACCTACAGTGGAGTTACCTCATTAAAATATCATCATAATCGTGGATAAGTTCGCACAATTGATGCCGGGAAATGAGTTATCAATGACAGCGGTTAAAATTCGCGTAAGTAAGCGGATTAAGTAGTAAGTATGAGTACAGACAAGGGCTTTTGAGCAGCGTTAGGCAACGCAAACCATCGCAGAGGATGCGATAGAGAAGGGGAGCTAAAAGGTAAAGTACCGCTAGATGGGCACCGCTCTATCTATGGTGAGCAGTTGTAGGCGTCGAGCCAGCGTTTCTTTCAGATGGTAGAGAGGCCGTGGAGTAGTAAGGATCGAGGCCAGCGTGGCGGCATAAAGGTGCAAGGTTTCGCTGGGTATGCGTTTCATCAATGCCGCAGCGGATTGGCGTGCTTCGTAGGTGAGAGTATGCAGTGATTGTTGAAGCTGGGATGGCCAATGGATGAGCCGCATTTTGTTCAAAAGGGTTGTCGTAATGTGTTGGCGACCACTACGACGGTTGGCATTGCCCCAAGAAACAACCGAGCAGTCGCGGTACATCGCGCCAGCCATAAGGCGTTCTATCGCAATATTGATACGGCGCGCACCAGTACGTACTCGTTGGCCGTGAGCTCTCACTGCATCGAGCAGTTGGCTGCTGGTTCTAAGATGAACTGGGTCAGCGGACTGCGCATTAGGAGTAAACAGGCTTTGTTGACTGGGCTGTGCGTGTGGTTGCGATTGGCGTTGGGTGCGCTTTGTGAGTTTTGCGACCAGCTCACCAGCTTTGCTTTGCGTCAGCCGCGTTCGCTGCAGCAAAGTGCCTATGTTGTGATCAAACACAGTCCTCCCGTCATACCCATGCGACTCAGCGAACAGTGCTAGCCATTGAGCGGTCTGGTTTTTACCTGCAGAGCCCCACGCGGGAGGCATAGTCACCGTCAATTCGCTGGCGCTAGTGTTGAGCATCGCAACAAGCGGTTGTCCTAGCTCGACATTCCAGAATTGCCGCCTTCTTGCAGCTTGATGAATGTCAAGACGGCCTCCCGTAGAAGTGACTCGACCGGTATCCAAACGTTGTATTAGCGGGTAGCTGTGACGTGTATGCCAGCCGCCCTGTGGGCTACGTTCTTGAAGATGCACCATGGTGGTGGCCAGGGTAGCTAGATCTTGCTCCAGAAGGGAATACGCCGATCCAGACAAGCTGAGCCCCAGGCGCCCGCAGATAAATTCGTAAGGGGAAAAATGGCCCTGGTAGTGCCTATCATCTGCACTGAGTTCGATCAGCGTGCCAGGTGTTTGGTACTTATAACAGGTGAGCAGGTGCCCAAGGCGGTACAAGTGGCGAGGTAGCAACATTTGTTGAGGTTTTGAGCCAGTGCCTTCGCCACTATGCTGGGTATTGGCTAGCACTAATCGTAAACGGCAATTTTTATAAAGGTCAGCGTCACCATCACCGTTAATAAGGCGCATGGGTTTAGATTTGGATTGTTGAATATAGATAGGGGCGGCTTCGGAAGCCGAGGCAGGGCAACTGGAGACCCAGGCAAGCATGGCGCGAATTATTACTGCCCCATCGAGGGGGATTTTCTTGTTATAAAGAGCTTGGTAGCCGGCAGTAAGGCCGGAACCAGAAAACTCTCTCGCCATTTCAGTCATTGCTCTGTCCAACGATGTTACGTTTTGTTGTGACAGCACAGAATATGGCGTAAAATTACCTCAAGAGATTAAATCTCTCGACGCAACGCCATCGAGCTGTCAGTGACTTCTCGGTGTAAGGCAATAGCTACGCTAGAGCCTTGGTAATGGGATTATGTGCTAGTTCATAGTCAGACCTCCTTATTGCTAATTGAAACGTTGTTGCGTTGGTTGATGCGGGGTTCTGGCAGGAACTTTTTGCATCGTCGGAAACTCAGGATCGAGTTTCTGTATGTTCGATATGCTTACTACTAATATCGCTAACGCCTCCCGGCGTTGGCGATTTTTTTTATGTTGGAAAAGCGTATTTACATAAGTTGTTCATATACAACATACCTCTCCCGCCAAAGATATTAGCAAACACTGCAACCCTGATCAATATTGTTTAATCTTTTTTTAATACGTTATTGGGTGTATTATTGTGACCAATACACCTGCTTTATGGTCATTTCTAGCGCTTGCTCATTTGGCAGAACCATATAAATCAGTGGCTTATAATTTGCCCTTAGAGCAATGTTATACGTCGGCTGCGTCTGAGCGTATTGAGCATGAGCCAAAGCACTACGATAATTTTTGAATCTCCCTATTTCCTACGCGCCTCAAGTGAAACCATCGAGGCGTGGCTATCGACTGGCCTAAGAACGCCGTCAGCTCATGTGAATAGCATCGGTCAGCGTGAGCGTTGGCTGTTAGAGGCATGGAAAACATTGTCTGAGCGAAACCCAAAAACCGCCGGGTTCTCTGTCACGGAGATAGCCCAGGTGATGCTTGATGACGATGATAGCGCCAGCCTCGATATCGACTACCTAAAGCACTCCGTGAAGGTCTTAATTGCTCGTTGGGCACATTGTGGTGTTGTTTGGCGTGAATCTGCCGCTGGTCATAAGCAGCTACCGTTCAAGACAGAGCGGGGCATGGTGTACCAACTTCGCAGCCATAATGAAGTGAAAGAGGAATGGCGCGGTGGAAGACAAGACACACAGGATAACCAAGCTCTTTGGCGTAAGGATCGTAAAACTGGGTTACGGAAAGCGCCTAAGGCCGTCGAAAAAGAGCGCGACCAAATAGAAGCAACCTATCGACTGGTAACAGATTACGTTCAGCCAAAAGACCTTTCAATGGGAGCAGGAGCTAGCTACCCGTTGACGCTGGCGCTAGTGGCACAGCTAGTTGAGCGTTGCGTCCGCTCAACGGTTCGCCAAGATGCCGACTCCGTAGAGAGCACAATCGTGCTTGCCGGTGAGAACATTAAAACCACGGCAGGCCGGGTTTATAACCACTGGGAGAAGGGGCTGGACTACGGAATCATGACGGCTGACGATGCTCAGCTACTGCTTATTATCTTAATGAAAGCCGCTAGCAGCATTGAGCAAGATCTAGTGGCAGGACGCCCGCCTGTTAACCGGCAATTCCTAGACCTTAAGCCCATCACGCAATTAGTCATGGGAGAAGATGCCGATCGTAGTGCCTACCAAGCGCTGCAAAAAGGCATGGCTCGCATCCTTAATACCGTCTTTTCATTCGACCTCAACCGTGAGGGAGAGCTGGCGAAACGGCTAACTGGGGCGACCGGCAATAAAGCAAACAGCCGGGTGCGGTTCCAACTGCTAGAAAATCCTGCAGAAGGGCGACACCTGGGGGAATCAAGTGCAAGTGTTGAGTCTGAGGAGTGGGTACCAACGACAGGGATGCGGTATTTCTCATTCAGCTTGCACCCTCTCTTATGGCGCGGCTTGATTGAAGGCCAGGGGCTTGGTGTACATCCGCAACTAATCAAAGAGCGTAGCGGATTATTGCATAAGGTGTACTACCACCTTCGCTACCACGCTACGTATGACAACAGCTACATCGTGACCACTGAACAGCTTATGCACCGCACGCACATGGTAATGGGTAAAAACGTTGCCCGGTCGAGGGTCGAGTTTGCGCGACAACTTTGGCAAGGAATACGACGGCGTGCGTTACAGACCTCGCTTATAGACTTGCCAGACGTTCCCTCGGAGCCGTTAGTAGTGCAGTTTTACGATCTGAACTTGCGAATACAAGCATCAAATATCCATAAGGATGCCTTAGTGATCGAGGCGAGGCACAGTCATGAAACGCTGGAGATATTGCAACAAAACGAAGCGCGAATGACCAGGATAAGAGAGTTGGCAGCGCTCACATTACCGGATACCTACCCACCGCTTTTGCTGCGCTAGCGTTTATTTGTGGCATTTTTCGGATGCTGCCCTTAAGGGACCGTTAGCGCCGCAAGGAATGACGATAGGCCAAGCTACCATAGGCGACATAAATTTTGCCGTGTGAGTCTATCGACGTGAATCAGATTGATACCCTAATTTCCCATCTTAATTACGATGCCGACCGTCGGGTTGTGCTGATCAACGCTGATGATTTTCGCCGTCCCGGTGACCTAGCTTTCCTCAATATCAGTAATGACATAGTGGTGATCGTTGGTGAACTTCGCCGGCTACACCGCTGGAAAGGGCTGCAATATCCGCAGGCAGAAATATTTCGCTTTTTTGTGGGTGGTGGAGAGCTTAGTACCCACATGGCACTCGCTGCACAGGGCGTTGCGTTAGCGCAGGAATTACCCAAACTCAAAACGTTACCCTGGTTGGTGCTGAGTGACGATAGCGAAGCTGTATTGGCCGTATTGCGCATCAACGGCGTTCGACGCTGCAAAGCCTGCACGTTACAGCAACCGGAAAAGCACATTGAGGTCTACCATGATGTAGCTGCCAAGGCAGATAAGACAGGTATAAGCCCTACTGGTAACCAAACGGTGTCCAGAAGTGATATTCAGCCTTACCAACGTACGCCAGGTGGTCGTAACGAGGTGACGCCTAAGAACTCCAAGCACCACTACCCAGTAGATTTAACGGAGGTTGGCCAAGCACTTCGCCGTATTGTTGAAGCTGAGGGTGGGGGATTCCCTATCTCTTTGGTTAAATTTAGTCGGCTGATTGACCAACACGCTGAGCAATTACCATCCGATGTAATGCAAGCAGTCACTGCACAGCGGGCTAAATACAGAACGGTATCGCGAGCTATTCAATTGCTGGCCAAGCAGAATGGATTCCAGATCGACGGGCAGCAGGTAATGGGCGTATCGGGAGCGTGATCCACTTTGGAGAAACAGGCGCACCGCTACACGATGCATTAATGCTCAATTTAATATGCCTTAACGCTCCACTAGGTATATAGATTATACCGATTTCTAATTGGTAGTAACCAACATGGTCAGCTCTGTGATGAAAGTCATCAACGCACAACGTGCAAGTCGGCAGGCAGACATGGGCGGCTCAATTTTGCTGGACTACGCGGTGTACTTTGAAGCGCCGCTCAAAGAAACCATCGACGTGTGTATTTTATTTAGCCCTGATGGGCAAGAAAACCAACCGAAGCTATGGGGATCATTTCAGCTTTGGTTAAAAGACTTTGACGGTAGGTGGTTTGATCAATTTTGGATGATGTTTACTTCCAGCCAGGTGTTTCGTCAGCAAGTAAAAAAGTTTTATGGCATCGCTGGCGCTACCCAGCGCCAGGAACACATTCAGAAGATACATCACCAGCTCCAAACCGCTGTGCGCATGCTGGGGAACCTTGGTTACAAGGTAACCGATATGGGCAGTGGTGGTACGCAGCAAAGTGCCTATATTGCGGCTGAACAATTCCCAAAAGAGGTACTTGAGGCGAGTAATGCAGCAGGCTTTCGAGTCGAGCCCCAGCGGATAGCGGCAGGTGGATTAGTCTGCCAACCGATCGCTAACCTACAGGCTGGTGGCGCGTTCGCTCAGCTGATGGCGGACTGGGCAGAGGGCGGGCTGCAACCAGGGCATCACTATGCAGGCTGGCACGAATCTATACGCACATGTTCATTGGTACCGAGCAGCATAAAAGTAAAGATGCTCGAAAAGACCCCCGAAGTAGCCAGCGCGGTTCAACACAGTTTAAATGGGACCTTGGCCTATCACGATTTAGCGAAGTTGCGTTCTGGCCGAGACTACTTCTCAAAGATTAATATGGATACGCTACTAAGCAACCTCCAGATAACTGAGGTACCAGAAATTACGTCGCACCTCGATGAAGCTGATCAGAGAAAGGTATTGCGCTGGATGTGCCGCGGGCTTCACGAAGGCATGGCTATTCAAAAGGTACTCATTGATAACGTGGCAACCGAGCAGCAAAGGCAGCGTTCAAAACAAGCAAGAGCTAACGGTAGTTCAACCGGCTCAACGACCGATCCCGATCAAATGGTTTAATCATTTTCCGAATAACTCAGGCCCGCTGCAGCGGGCCTTTTTTATGTCTATATGCGTATACCGGCGCTCGCGTTATGTCTCGTTCTCAGTGCGATAGCGGTATACCCGGATGGAGGGAAGGAATGGGGTATCGTCTAGCTTTAGGTCGTTGCGAATTGCGCGCATACGATTCCTTTTAGGCTGGGGTAGGGGCTGATTATGGCTAGGCAGCTGACCGTCCGTTGAGGGAACAAAAAGTGGCAGTGGCAAGTTCATCGCTCGCCTAAGGCGCCCATCAGGCAAGGGCTCGCTATAAAAGATATTTGCACGCATTACTGGCGTTTGGTCCTGCACAAACGCCAGTTGTTCACCGGACGGTATTGAGGCCAAAGCCCTTAATTGGATCTGAATGTGCGCAGCCTCAGTATCGTATGACGAAAGCCTCCGCTCAGCTTCCTGAACAGTAGTCCGCTTTATAGATCGGCCATTGCTATACCACGCTAAACGGATTCGGCTGGCAGGCTGTTCTAGTATCGGCAAGTGGCGCCACGTTTGCTTAAGGTTCAGACGCGCCAGCCCCGACCGCCGCATGTGTTCGTTGACGTAGGCAAATCGTGATTTACGGTGCGCAAGCTCGTATTTCATGTGACTAAGACGCCGAGGGAATTCGTCTTTGATCGCGGTCATGGATTCAAAAAAGGCATCTTTGGCTGCGTTGGCATGCTCCGCAGCTTGGATTAACTGGGGATCAGCGGCAATAAGACCAATATAAACGCGGGTAGTACGGCCATCCTGGTCACCCTCGTACCAGAAGTCGAGTAACGCGTTGGCCAGCCAGTCAGTATCAGGGCGGGGCGAGTGCAGCGCCCACGCTTGACCCATCGAATGCCGGTACGCATCGACTACACCATTAACCGCCTCTGTGACGGTATCAAAGGCATGTTCGCAGGTCTTTATCAGACGGTACTCGTTATCCATGGGTTACTCCTGGTTAGGGTCAATGCCTCGCTGATAAAGCGTGCGTTGGGCATGCCTCAACTCTGTCACTAACGCGTTTAATTGCCCTGTTTGCTCAGCATATTGGCGTTGGAGATCGTTGTTTTCTTTCTGGAACGTCTCAGTGCTGGCCTTAACCTCACTAAGCTGTTCCGTGAGGGTGTCGATGTGCGCAGCCTTGGCCATGGCTTCCGTATAGAGCTTATTAAGCTTGTCATAGCGTTTTTGACCATCGCGGTGTCGCTGTTCAACCAGATCAAGCCGATGCAGAGCTCCCGCTTGGTCTTCCTTCGCCGCACTTGCGGCCGCAACAGCGTCGTCTCGTTGTTGAGTCGTTTCGCGGTGGGCAGCTGCTAAGTGGTCTAACTGCTGATTGACCCTTGCAAGCGCCTCTCTGTCACGGGCGTTCTGCTCCCTGGCGTCTTCGTAGCTGACCCGTAACGTCCGCTCAGTGGCGGTGATTTCTGCCAATGAACGGTCTTTCTCGGCCATTTGCCGGTACAGCCGCTCATTAGTGGTTTCCAATTCATCCATGCGTTCTTCGGCGCGCTGTGCCTCTTTTCGTAGAGTGCTTACGTCATTATTAGCGCTGGCCAATTCCTGCCGGTACCGGGCGGAATCGCGTTGAGCTTGCTTCAATTCCGCCTCTACTTCGACAACACGCTCTTGGATTACCTCGGTTTTAACCAGCGCTTTGTCCACTTCCTTCATCAGCGTTGCACGTTCCTGACGAAGTTCTTCACGCTCGCCCTCTATGACAGCATTCGCAGACTCTTGGGCTCGCTCCCATAAATCAGCGGCAATGGTGACCAAGTATTCCTGCACATCCTGAGGAACGTCTTTCAGCCGTGTTGGAGAGCCTTGTCGCCATTCTTCTAGGTAGCCCTGAATGGTAGAGAAGGAGCCCTTCTTGAGCATATCGCGGACTTTGTTTGCGCTCGGATTTACACCCTCAGCGAGCAGGGCGTTAGCGGCGGTCACAACATCAGTTTTAGTGATACTGGTGCGAATGCTCACGAGGTGGCTCCAATTAAATAGGGCGTGTCTGAATTAGGTGTAATATACGTATTACAGTAATTATGGCACTCAGCGCAGAAAGTTGCCAACACTAAACACCTTTAAGGGCACCCTAGCGCCGGGGTGATATGAGCTTTGGGCTATAAAATACTCGGCAGCCTGCCGGGTTTAGAAATATGAGGTGAGAAATGAAGCAATGGGCGAAGGGAATAAGCGTATTGGCGCTGGCGATTGGCTTGGCCGGTTGCGCCAGCAAGCACCCACTGGGTATAAGCAGCAGCCAGTGGGAGCAGATGACGTTTGAAGAACAAGTGGAAGCAACGCAGCGCCAGGTAGCCGTCAATGCGGCAGGTCGCTTTCAGCGCGACGAGGGGCGACGTGATCAAGCACGCCTGCGTATGTCCTTGTCGGCCACCCCTGAATTCGCGCACATTGAGTACACCGACCTATTCCATAACCAAAACAATCAAGCCGATTGTGTGATCCAGGGGGAAATGCGTGCCCAGAATGGCTGGGTGAAGGCCTACCCGGAACATTTCGTGGTGCGGCGGGGATTCCCTCAGGAAATCACTATCGGCTCTTGGGATGGACGGTGGGCGCATTCGGCGGTAGTCGATTTTGACAGCATGGGCGTGCAGATTTGCCCGACCCGTATTGACCTGGGGATGCAGTCGGATCGCTGTTTCGATGTTGCGCGCTCGCCACAGTGGCAGGCAGGTGGGGAGATATTAAGCGGCGAGGTGCGCGACACCTTTAGAGGCACCGCCCAGTGCCATGTCTTTCAACCTCAATGGCAGCCTAATACCCGTGCGCGTTAAAACGCTAGGCGATATCAAAGGGCTGTCTATGTCAGCCACGATCAAAGCCCAGCTCACCAGAGAGTTAGAGCAGAAGCCTACAAAGGTAGTCGGCCCTAATCCGGTGAACAAAATAAGCAAGGAAATCCAAGCTGCGTCCATGCCCCAGGAGGTGTTAACGCGCCAGCTGCAGCTCGACCCGCGTACCAGCCAATATGAGTGGGCTTTGGATTACAGCAATGCGGTACCGGGGCGAAAATTCGAGATTGACTGTGCGTTAGTGACGTATCGCTGTGCAATAGAGGTTGATGGTTGGAGGAATCATGGTTCCACGAAAGAGGCGTTTAACCGGGATCGTGAGAAAGACTACCTACTCAGTCTGCAGGGGTGGGTGGTACTGCGTATCCCCGCGGGTTTGATCCATAAAGACGTGCGGGCAGCCAGTGAGCGGGTGGTTAGGTTCTTGGATGTATGGATACCCAGGCAGCAAGCCGCTGGGGTGGGCACGAATGCCATTCAGTAGTCGAAAACAACGTAGGTAGGGAGAGAGGTTTATGCAGGTGTTCAAGCAGCTCTGTAGAGCAGCACTGGCGTCGGTATTAGTAGTGGCCATGCCTGCCTTCGGTGACATATCCATAGCAACTTGGAATCTGAAAAATACTGGCTGGAATAATGGGAAAGACTTTGGAATGGTCGCCCATATTGCCCAGGAGTTCGATTTTCTAGCGGTGCAGGAAATTATGAGCGAGGAGGGTGCGGAGAATCTACATCAGGCGCTTGAGGGGGAAAGCGGGGAGAGCTGGGACTATATGGTATCGCATCTTATTGGCCGAGGCAGTTACCGGGAAGCATACGGTTTTTTCTGGCGTGAAACCGCCGTTGAGTATGTGGATGGTGCCGTGGTTTTTCTCGACACTCAGGATGTGTACTCACGGGAGCCGTTGTCTGCCCGGTTCCGCAGTCGCTATACCGGCGACACCTTTGCAGTAGGGAATATTCATGTGCTGTACGGCAAAAGCGTCAGCGACAGGCTACCGGAGATTAACGCACTGGAGGATTACTGGGAGTGGTTGGCAGAAGTGTACCCAGGCACGCCACGTCTTCTCGTTGGTGACTTCAATCTGGATAGTCGGCACCGGGCATTTCAGTCGCTACTCAATAGCGGTGCGGTCGCAGCAGTTTACGATGGCAATGGCACCACGCTCAGCACGATAGAGGGCCGTTACCCGAACCACTATGACCATATCTTTTTAGAGCCAGCGGCACTAAACGTCACTAGCCGGGGCATTCTGCGTTTTCCCAGCGAGCTTGGCATTAGTAACCAGCGAGCCAGGGAGGTGGTTTCCGACCATGTACCCGTATGGATCGCGCTAGGTAGCGCGCCAGCGCCTCGCCTGGAGTCATATCATGCTGGCGCGGCAATCCCGGCGACGGCTGCGAATGACGCCGTGTATGACTGCGTAGACCTGAACCGTAGTGATGCCAATGTGCTTGGCCGATTACCGCATATTGGCGAAGTGCGGGCACAGACCATTATTGAAGGGCGCCCGTGGGCGAGCACCCAAGCGCTAACGTCTATTCGGGGGCTGAGTGATAGCAGGGTAAATGACATTTTGGAAAGCCAGCAACTTTGCAGTCGTTCATAAGAGAAGCCATTACTTTTGGCATACACGTTTAATTGAATCGTTTTATTACCTGAGGGGGTTGCATGAACGAAGTAGGGAATGCATCGGAATTGGAATATGTTGGTTTCGGATCGCGGTTATGGGCTTCAATTATTGACTGCTTTTTACTATTACTCGTCACTATTCCCATTCTTAATTATTTCTACGGCTCAGATTATTGGGTTTATTGGCTTTTAGATGGTTCGTCTCAAGGAACGTTTGATTTTGTTATGACCTGGGTTTTTCCAGCGATCGGTACTCTCCTTTTCTGGACATATCACAAAGCAACGCCCGGAAAAATGGCTATCTCAGCCAAGATAGTCGATCAGAAAACGGGGCAAGCTGCTGGCTTAGATCAGTTGGCCATTCGATACATAGCGTACTTTATATCCGCCATACCAATGTGTTTAGGATTTATTTGGATTGCCTTTGACCCTCGGAAACAGGGGCTCCACGATAAAATTGCAGGCACCGTAGTTGTGCGTAATAAGAACCACCAGCCAACACCCGTAAGGTTTGGAAAATAATTAAAAGACCAAGTGTATTTTAATACCTGGATTCATAGAATAACTGCAGCACTTTGGACCACCCGGTAGAAGCAGGAGGGCCAGCGCCGGTACCCTCCCTGCTTTACCGACCAAAGTGAAGCAGAGCATGGGATACCGACAACTGACCCAGGCCCAACGATACCAGATTCACGCTTGTATTGGGGTAGGGATGAGCCAGCGACAGGCCGCTAAAAACCTTGGCGTTCATAACAGCACGATAAGCCGTGAGTTGCGTCGTAATGCGACAGGCGAAGGTTATGAACCTGAGATGGCTCAGTGCCGTAGTAACGACCGGCGACGTACCGCCTGGAAATGGACAAAGCGCCTGCCCAGCATGGTCAACATCGTCGCCAAGCAACTACGTGAGGAGTGGAGTCCAGAGCAAATTAGCGGCTTCATGGCGCCTTTGATCGGCATTGGCGTCAGCCATCAGTGGATCTACTCCTTGATCTGGGATGACAAAGTCCGTGGCGGCGATCTTTGGCGACACCTTCGTCAGCCTAAGCGGCGCAGCAAGCACCGTGCTCATGCCAAGAGCGCTGGGCTCGGTAAAATCCCTAACCGGGTCGGTATCGAACATCGCCCCGCCGATGTGGATGACCGGCTCATGATTGGCCACTGGGAAGGCGACACGGTGCTCAAGGGGCACAAACAGTCAGGGTTAGTCACCCTCGTTGAGCGCCGCAGTGGCTATTTATTGGCAGCTCGGCTATCCCATATCACTGCCGAGCTGACACAGAAGGCTATGATCCGACTGCTAACGCCGAGGCGTGGCGCTGTCAAAACCGTGACGCTGGACAACGGCTCGGAGTTTGCCAACCACGAGGCAGTGGCCAAGGCGGTGAGCGCCTCAATTTACTTCTGTGATCCTTACTGTTCCGGCCAGCGTGGGACCAATGAAAATACGAATGGCCTCATCCGGCAGTACTACCCCAAGGGGACTGACTTCCGGCAGGTGACAGATGGCGAGCTAAGAAAGGTCGTCAAAAAACTGAATGACCGTCCGAGAAAACGGCTCGGTTATCGAACACCGGCACAGGTGTTCCTGGGTGAGTACTCAGGTGCCCTGGATACCGCAGGTGCTGCACTTATTACTTGAATTCAGGATAAGCAAGGGGCTAGTCATGGCATTCGCAGTGCTTAAAAGGTTATGTAAGAACAAGAAGATTGCGGTGGAAAATGTTGCTTTAGAGCAAACGGTGCCGGTCGATAATCCGACCGCAGAGGCCTTTAAAGACGAAGGAGCGAGTGATGGTGTTGACGCTGTGGATCGGGGGATTGAAGCTTACGAGCCGTTTCCAGTCAACGACGCCACCGTGACCCCTCAGAGCAGGAAACAGGCGGTCATGCTAGCCGAAAGCGAACTGCCTGCACTGGATGCGCGAGGGTTTGTGAAGGCTGCCCGCCGATTGGGGATCATGCCTCCCTATCGGCCGGGAGATATATTGAAGGTTATTAGTCACCAGAAACGCTTATCCGACTGCACGCTGGTAGGCGTTTATTCATGTAAATCGCATCATAGAATCACACCGCTTGAACCATCAAGACTGGCTCGCGCCTTTGGGTTAGGGGCGGTTGCCGTTGTAGAAAGTTGGAATGGCCATGTCGGGGAGCTACTTTCTGACGGCAAGCTCCTACATGAAAAGGCGGTTAAGAAAAATATTAACTATCCCGTGATTGCTTTGGAGTGGGCGCGAGTAGTGGGGCTAGACCGGATCATTGCTCATAAAGCAAAAAACCTAGATGAGTTTGTAGTCGGGTTTCCTGAGTACCCAGACAGACAGAAAGCCTTTTTAATGAGACTAGGATATGTGAGCCGTATCAGCTACTTGCCAATTAGCGAGATAGAAAGACGGATGACTAGTTTCGAGAGAATAGAGCTATTAGAAAGCCAAAACACTCAGGATAAACAATCGCAGCTCGTGGCTGAAAAGAGCAACAATAACTTAAGCACAGCCGAGCAAAGTCGTGGTGCTTCTGCTGTGAAGCAAGCTCAACGTAAGGTTGGTGACAACGAGCAGGACAGAATCAATCTAGATGCTGCTTTAGAGTTACTGCTGTCTCCACTACCAGCACCTAGACGTAAAGAAGGACCCACGCAGCCATGGAAAAATGCACCTCGACGGATAGAGAAGCCCAAGCGTCCAATGGTTAAGGCTCAAGCACTCTCTAAGATGGAGGACGTGCTGTTTGATCCGACCACTCACACGTCTTATGGCTTTATTCGCGACGCCTGGAGCGTTGAGCCTCATGAGGCCACCAACAGTGCAGGGGCTGGTGCTATTGAAAAGGGCGTGGAGAAAGAGGCAATGGGCGCCAGCTCAGAGACCCCGCGTAACGCTAAAACATTTATTGACCAAGAAATGTTTGAGCGCCTTTTAGGCATCGTTGACGACTCCAGGGACACATCCAACATCAGGGTTAAACCCAAGGAGAAAACTACCCCAAGCAACATCCCAAGCAAAATCCCAAGCACAACCCCAGGCACAACCCCAGGCACCAACGAGAGCGTGCCGCATATAGCTCCAAGCCCTATTGGCAAAGAAGAACGTATGGCACTTCGGAAGAAGAAAAGGCTTGAGCAACGCCGGAAGATAAGAAAGCAACGGAAATTGGACAAACAAGCGCGATTGAAAAGCAAGCCAGCTAAAAATAGTCAGATTAATAAGGTTGCTACCAGACCGGCGAGACATAACCAGAGTAACAAAGTCGCCACAAAACTGGGAACCAAGCCTGCGCCGCGCATGCGGTTGGTAAAGGGTACGCGTTTTACCTCATCCAATTTCATTGTCTCCTGGTATGAACCGGCAAAGAACAGTTCGGGAAAGATAACTAGCTTCAAACAAACGTCTAAGAGTTTTTCGTTTGGTACATCCCGGTCACGTTATCCATCGGATGAATTGGCCAAACAGGCAGCGGATGACTGGCTGGAGAGGTGTGTGCAGGTCATGACACAAAACTAAGGATAAAGGTGAATCCAATGAGCAAAGCTATTATCAAAGCCTTAGAAGAGCGCCAGCGCCAGATCAACGGCGAAGGCTTCACCGCTGAGGATGACGACCAGTACAAACAAGGTGAGCTAGTCCAAGCCGCCGTTGCCTACGCACTAGCTGCCAACACGACAGGAACCGGGGTTGAAAGCCAAGCCGTTTCGCACTGGCCATGGCGTGCCGACTGGTGGAAGCCGAGCAGCGACCCCAGGCGAAACATTGAAAAGGCCATGGCCCTACTAGCAGCAGAGCATGAACGCCTTGGGCGCGATATTGAGAAACAGCTAACCAGCCTGCCGCCAACCGTACCCGAAATCGTATGGTCAAAAGATGATGAGCTTTTCAACTATGATGACCTGCAGGACGTAATTGAAAATAACGACCTGGAAACAGGTGCTACCGTATACCAGGGCACCACCCAACGGCTGATCCCAACTCAGTTCACAAATAACATAGTTGAACTCGTAGTAGAGACAATGAACGTTCGTGCCGAAGGGCCATTCATGGCTAAAAAAAGGGTCACTACCATGACGCGCACATTGAAAGAACTGTTGGCCGAAGAAAAGCCTGAGATTGTAGCAACCGCCCGTAAAGAGGCTGACAACATCCTCATGGATATTCGTCTAGCGGATCAACGCCGTATCGCAGAAACCAACAAGACAGATCTCCCTTCCGCCATGGGCGATAGCTAGCCAGTGTGACGGTACGGGCAGTATCAAGGTTTGACTCCCACTTATTGAGGTTATCCCGATGTACGTAAACACCGATGAGTGCGAAGCAGCAGGGGTCGATCCGAACGAGGTTAAAAAAATAGCGGCAGGTCTGAGCCGATACGCCAAACAGGCTGAACGGTTGGGTTTAACTGTATTCGGTGGAAGCGGTACCGGAATGCTTAGAACGGATTCAGGCAAGCAGGGGGCGTTAATTCTTGCTGTTTTAGATGGTGATTTTGACGGAGGCGACGGAGGAACAGACGTTGACCAAAACGGCCTCCAAAGAGGCTAGGTTTAAAAGGCTTGGCTGGCGCACGCGCCGGGGCTTCTTTCAAGCCTAACACCTCGCAAATAGCCACGTACTTAGCAGTAGATAACGAATCCTTACTAGCCATTACTCTATTGTTATTAACGTTTAGGGTCACAAGGTGCCTTCACAGGCATTAGTACATCACGTAACGTGACGTTATGTTCCACTGATAGGTTCTTATTATGCGATCCAGTACGAGTGGTCGTGTGGTCATCGACATTACACCGGAAGAAAAGCGTGCCATCTATGCCGAACTTAAGGCTCGTGGAGGATTGACCATGCGTGAATGGTTCAAACAGAAAGCGATTGAAGATGGTTTGCTTTCCCGAAGTTCTCAGGACACCGAATCAAACAGTAAAGAGGAAAGTTAATCTTATGTTGAAAACGGTCAAGCAAGCGTGCGTGTTCAATTCACAGGTCATGGATTACCAAATGGCCCAAGCCGTTGAACACGTATCCGATTTGATTACGGGGCAAGGCGACGGGACGGCCTTTTTCGAGCGTAATTACGTCACACAAGGTATGGCGCAGCTGTTTAACGAAGGGCTGTTGCGCTTGTCGGGGAAATCTGATCAAGCCGTCTTTGAACTCAGTCAAGCCATGGGTGGCGGTAAAACGCACCTGATGATTGCGTTAGGGTTGATGGCCAAGCACCCGCACCTGCGGCAATCGTATTTGCCAAAATCCTTAGAAAGCCAGGTCGATATTCAGGATGTGAATCTGGCCGCGTTCAATGGTCGAAATGCTCCTAACCACTACGTGTGGGGTGAAATAGCCTCTCAGCTTGGCAAAGCAGCGGAAATACGCGACTACTGGGCCGATGGGCCACGCGCCGTCGATGAGGCGAAGTGGATGGAATTGATTGGTGATGCGCCTACACTCATCGTCATAGATGAGATTCCGCCCTACCTGAGCATGGCCGCGACACAAAAAGTAGGCGATGGCACGCTTGCCAGCCTGACGACGTATACCCTTAGTTGCCTTATGAGTGCTGCGCTCAAACTACCGCGTTGCGCTGTGGTCATTGCGAACTTATCCGGTGCCTACGAGAAGCAGACGAGCGAGATTCGTAACGCCATTTCAGACTTGCAGAACGAAGCCAGCCGTCAAGCGAAAAGTATCACGCCGGTATCGCTAGAAGGCAGTGAGATTTACCAGATTTTGCGCAAGCGCTTGATTACTGAAATGCCCGATGAAGACGTGATCAGCGAAGTGGCGAACGCCTACGCCAGTCGCGTGAAAGCGGCCAAAGATGGTGGGCATATCGACGCCACGTATATCGGTAACGTGGTGGAGGAAGTAGAAGAAACGTACCCGTTCCACCCGTCGTTCAAGCATATCGTGGCGTTGTTCAAAGACAATGAGGGCTTCCGCCAAACGCGAGGGTTAATGCAGTTTGCAGCGCGGCTAGCGAAAAGTGTGCTTATACGAGAGCAAGATGATGTGTACCTGATCGGTGCGCAGCATTTTGACCTCAATGACCCGGCCGTACGCTCTGAATTTACGGGCATCGCGACACAGTTAACGCCAGCTTTAGCGCGTGATATTGCGGATAATGGAAATGCCATTGCCGAAGAAATTGACGCTGAGATTGATGCGGATGCCGGCAGTGCTCAACAGATCAGCACGTTGATACTCTCCACGTCACTATCTCGCACGGGCGGTCGGATCGGCCTAACAGAGAGCGAAATTCTTGAGTTCCTGGCAGCCCCGAACCGCAAGCCGAGCGAGTACAAATCCGCGCTTGCCATGTTGCAGGAACGAGCGTGGTATCTTCATCGGGAAGAAGAACGCTACTACTTCAAGGAAACCGAAAACTTAACCCGCCAAATCGAGCGTATGGCAAAGGATGTGCCATCGAGCCGTGTAGACACAGAGTTGATTCGCCGGATTACGGCCATGCTGACGCCGCGTGACAAACTCGCGTATCAGCATGTGCTTGTGATGCCAGAGCTGGACAGTATTCGGCTTGGCAGCGGACGGGTATTGATTGTGGTGCGCCCTGATGGACGTACCCCGCCCGAAAAGCTGAACTGGTTCTTTGAATACGTGGAAGAAAAAAATAGTCTGGCCTTTCTCACAGGGATGGAAAGCCACTTAGCGGATGCCGTCGAAGCGCGACAGCGAGAAGCTTACGCCATCGAGCAGATATGTAACCAGCTAAACCCTGGAGATACGCTTTATCAAGAAGCTCAAGAGCGTCGAGAAGATATTCAGATGCGCCTCGATCAAGCGATTGCAGCAGCGTACAACCGCCTTTACTTCCCCTCTGCCGGTTTTCAGGGAGCTGGCAAGCTAGGTCGCACCACTATACAAAACAACCTCAGTATCAAGAGCGCTGAACAGCAGTTGGAAGCGTTGCTAGCAAGCGCCAGTTGCGACGATAAGCTGGCGCTGAATATGCGGGATAACTTAGTGTCCTTCTTTTCTGAGCTTGAGGAACACGTCTGGCCGAAGAAATCACGGCGCGTGCGCTGGCAAGATGCGATTAGCCTGATGAAGACCGACCCGGCGCTACCCTGGCTGCCAGGTGCTAATGGTCTCGAAACGCTCAAACAAGAAGCCTTAAAGCAAGGGCGTTGGCGAGATAGTGGCGACGGGTACATTGAAAAAGGTCCGTTCCCGCAAGAAAAGACCACCGCGATCATTTCAGTTAACAAGACTTCGACGGAAAACGGCACCACAGAACTAGCCATCACGCCACGTCATGCGGGAGCCAATCCCGTTATCCACGTAGCTGAGCATGCAGGTGTTAGTAACTCAGACCCCGTAGTGGAAACCCCTGACGAGTATGTGACGGACAAGCCGACGCTCTATTTTCTCGTCGTGGATAGTGACGGTAAGCACATAGCTGGCGAGCCCGTTCCCTGGAACGCGATCTTGAAAATGCGCCACCAGATTCACAAGCAAGGCGATAAGCGACTCATCGAGCTGCAATGCACTCCCCAGGGGGAAATGACCTATACCCTAGATGGTTCCAATCCGAAGGAAGGCACACCGTATAAGGAGCCCTTTGAGGTCGAGCCTGAAAAACAAGTGCTTCTGGTGCATGCCGAGGCGGGTGAAGCCAGCGCCAGCGAGCGGTTCACGATACCAGCCAAGGGGGATAACCGGGTTCAGATAGATGACAAAAAGCCGACCCGGCTCACTAGCAAGACCATCCTCGACGCGACCGCTAAAACGTATGCTGTTCTAAACCACTTCAAGAGCGACACGCAAACTCGTTTCCGAGGCGTACGTATTGAAGTAGGTGAAGGCGAGCATACTGTGTCGATGCGTTTTAGTGAACGTGCTACCACCGCCGCAGAAATAGAACTAGCCTTGGACGCCATTCGCAAAATTCTCAACGACGATAGCGCTATCGTGACTATTCGCATCGACAGCGGTGCTGCCTTTGTTAACGGCTTTGAGGCCAAAGAGTTTGCTCGTTTGGCCGGCGTAGAGTTGAAGCCTGAGCATCTAGTGCAGGGGGGCGAGTGATCATGGGATTGGCACATCGCAACATTGAGGGAACCGCCATGAAACAGTCAAACAATGGGCCTGATTCTCAACCACGTCCCACCGAAGGGTTTGGCGTACCCCTGACAGAGACTAACCCACACTGTTTTCTGGTCCGCGTTCCCAAGAACAACAAAGGGGCGGTCGAGATTGTTGAAAACCTGGGGGTTCAGGCTAAAGACAACAGTAGTGAGGAAATCGTGCGGGTGATTCTGGATCGTCCACGCTGGACAGCCATACGCCAGGAAGTGCAGCGCATCTTTAACAACCGGCTAAAAGAACACAAATTAACGACGAGCCGTTGGAAGGTGGGTGATAACCCGGTTGATCGTCTGTTAGGTAAAGAGCTGTGTGTCTTGGCATGGGCCGTCGAAAGAATGGACGAAGACAATATACCCGTGGCTGTGCGCAACTGGATGGCTTTTCGGCCAGAAGAACGCTGGTGGCTTTTTAGCATGACGGCGATGAGTACCGGTCTTGCCCATGATGACGATAGAGGCTGGCGCGTAGCACTCCGACACGCGTTGGGTGATGTAGCTCAACATGATCTGTTCAAGCCACGCGGCGTAACCAAGCGTGCAGACGATCGCTCAGAACAGTCATTTGACCTATTTAGCCATAACCCCACCAAGGAGTGATGTATGAATTCTATGACGCAATCTGCCCCAGCAGAGCTTGTGCCCTTTGCCTTGAAAGACGCGCCAGCACTCATTGAAAAAGCGTTCCCGGCAACCAAGGTGTCTTATGAAGCCCAGAGAGAGAGGGGGGCTGGTCACGCTCAAACGTTAACTAGCCTTGGATCATACTGGAAAGGCCGTAAGCCACTCATTTTGGTTCGAGCGATTGTGTTAGGGAGTCTATTACCGCAAACAGATGATGCGGAGGCGGATCTGGCAATCTTAGAAGCCTTGATGGCCTTCGATATCGACAGTCTAGCGCGTCGTGCCGTTGTTCAAAAGGCTTTAAAACCCAAAGGTATAGCAGCCATGGTTCGCTTGGAGAATCCATGGGCGTACTTCAAGCCAAGCGTGAAAAATGGCGCGTCCATTACGGAGGAGGACGTTAAAGCACGACACTTTCCGCTGGATGCAGATGCGCTTGGGGTAACCTTGCAATGGAAACGTGGCCTGGATGACGACAGCAAAGCGTTTGTAATGGCCAAAGCGCTTGAAACACTACCTAGCTACGAAGCTCGCGCCAGCCTATGCAAGCGCCCAGAGGAAGTCGATCAGGCATGGTTGTATGCCCCGGTGTGGCGAAAAGTGAATGCTCATTTTGCCCACCTTGGCGTAAATGCCGACTCTTTTAATACGCTGGTTGACCAGCTTGGTCAGCTTCGCTATGGCCGACGCCCGCGTGTGGGCGATACCTTTAGCGGTGGCGGGTCGATTCCGTTTGAAGCGGCTCGCTTAGGGTGTGATGTATATGCCTCTGACCTTAACCCGATTGCCTGCATGCTAACGTGGAGCGCACTCAACATCATTGGGGCGAGCCCGGAAAAGCGTGCGGAAATCGAGAAGGCGCAGCAGGAGGTAGCCAACGCGGTTGATAAAGACATTACCGAATTAGGCATTGAGCATGATGCACAGGGTAACCGTGCTAAGGCCTTCCTCTACTGCCTGGAAACAAAATGTCCTGAAACCGGCTGGATGGTGCCTATGTCACCGTCTTGGGTCATTTCCAAAAGCCGAAGCGTTGTCGCTCAGCTGATACCGGATCATGAAAATAAGCGGTTTGATCTTGTGATTGCATCAGGGGTGTCCAAAGAGGCTATGGACCATGCGGACGTAGGCACGGTGCAAAATGGCTCATTGGTTTATGAGTTAAATGGCAATACTTATCGCACCGCTATTAAAACCTTAAGGGGTGATTACAAAACCGCAGAGGGCAATAACAGTAATAGGCTTCGCCGTTGGGAAAAAAGTGATTATAAACCCAAGGCGGACGATATCTTTCAAGAGCGTCTTTATGCCGTTCAATGGATTGAGGCGGACACGGTTAACACCACGAAGCCCAGGACATTTTTCACCTCAGCCACCGAGGCTGACATAACGCGGGAAAAAAAGGTTGAGGGATTGTTAGCCGATAATTTAAGCAAGTGGCAGGAAAGCGGATTTGTCCCTGATATGGCGATAGAGCATGGCTACAACACAAGTCAGCCTATCCGCGAGCGAGGCTGGTCACATTGGCACCACTTGTTCACGCCACGGCAACTGCTAACGATGGCCATTTTGCAACGTCACGTACGAAGCTCAAAAATGGCTAACTATCTCTACCATAAGCTAGCTAATACCCCTAATTGGATGTCTCGACTTTGCTTATGGGCAACATCGCCTGCCCGAGCCACGGGAGGCGCAGGTGACTATTCCGTACATGTATTCTACAACCAAGCACTAAACACGCATTCTAACTATGCGGGAAGATCCTGGCACGATTACCTTCCTATTTATCAAAAGAATGCGCCCGTATCTCCCGTGCCGGGTAAGAGCGTCGTTGCAACTAAAACAGCCAGCGAAATAGACCAAATTAATGACCTATATATAACTGATCCTCCATACGCCGACGCGGTTAATTACCACGAAATTCTCGAGTATTTTATTCCATGGTTAAGGAAGAATCCCCCAGCACCATTTGACCAATGGAAGTGGGACTCACGCCGGAACTTAGCCATCAAAGGTTCTGACGACGATTTCCGAAGCGGTATGGTCGATGCGTACAAAGCGATGGCTGATCACATGCCCGATAATGGCATGCAGTGCGTGATGTTTACCCACCAGGATACCGGGGTCTGGTCCGATATGGTGGGTATCTTTTGGGCCGCAGGCTTGCAGGTGGTGGGCGCTTGGTACATCGCCACAGAGACCACATCTGAATTGAAGAAGGGTGGCTACGTACAGGGTACCGTTATTCTGATGCTGCGCAAGCGCCTCGACGGCGACCGTAAGGGCTTTACACGTCGTATCTACCCCGCTGTGCACAATGAGGTGGAAAACCAGATAGAGGAAATGCTTCACCTTAACCAGCAGGTCGAAGATCACACAGGCGAACCGGTGTTTAACGATGCTGATCTGCAAATGGCCGGGTATGCCGCTGCGCTCAAGGTACTGACGGCCTACACCGAGATTGGTGGTGAAGATGTGACCACCTTTGCGCTACGTCCGCGCAAAAAAGGTGAAAAAACCGTGGTTGATGAGATCGTTCAGCAAGCCTCTGAAACCGCGAATGGTCTCTTAGTACCCGAGGGCCTTAAGCGGGATACCTGGCAGTCGATCAACGGTATCCAGCGATTTTACCTGAGGCTCCTCGATATTGAGACGACCGGTGCCAGTAAGCTTGATAACTACCAGAACTTCGCCAAAGCCTTCCGCGTTGAAGATTACACCCGCGTGATGGCAAGTACCGCGCCGAACAGTGCCAAGCTTAAGCAAGTCAACGATATGTCCTCGCGTGACTTAATGGAGACCACGGAACTTGGGGCCACGCACCTGGGGCACTTAATGGTGGCCTTGCAGCAGTTATTAGGTGACGTTGATATCAAAGTTGCGGTGAAGCAGTTAGCCGATAACCTACCCGACTACTTTGAAAAGCGCGGTGAACTGGTCGATATGTCGCATTTCCTCGCCGCGAAGGTGGCCAATGAGGACGTGCGGCAATGGGCAGAGGTACTGGGCGATCGTATCGCTAACGAACAACTGGCATAGGGGGGTCCCGCGTGTCGCTTTATCCTATGTCGATGGGGGCGGGTTCACTGCCCCCCAGCATTACCCGGTTATCATCGCGCACCCACGCGCTCGATGAATCCTTTTTAAACAAGTACCTGAAAGGGGCAACGCGCTATCGCCGTATTGCAGGCTATTTCACTTCCTCAATGTTTGAAGTGGCCGGCGAGGAGATAATGAACATTCCCCGTGTGGAAATTGTTTGCAATGCGGATATTCAGCCAGACGATTTGCGGGTGGCCAAGGTCGCCCAGGCAAAGCTCATGGGAAAGTGGAATGAACACACAGACCTTGAAGCCGATGCGTTGCTCAATCGTAAGCGCTACCAGCAGTTATCAGAGTTCCTAACACGCGGCCATACCATCAAAGTGGCACCGTCGAGTAATTGCGGTTTTGTGCATGGCAAAGCAGGCATTATCGACCTAGCGAACGGCCGCAAGATCGGCTTTATCGGCTCCATGAATGAAACGTCGTCGGGTTGGCGACACCATTACGAGATCCTTTGGGCGGATGAAAGCCCGGAGGGTATTGCCTGGATAGAGGCTGAGTTTGATTACCTTTGGAACAGTGCTGCCTTACTACCAGAGGCGGTCTCCACCGAAATACGCCGACGCACAAAGCGTCATGAAGTTTCCCTGCCAGAGATCAAAGACCCTGAACACGTAGCGCCAGCAGCATTGATTGAGTCTCCCATGTATCGGGAAGGGTTCACGCTCCAGCCGTGGCAGCAAGGCTTTGTGACTGAGGTGCTAAAACACTATCGAGCCTACGGGGTAGTGCGCCTCTTGTTAGCCGATGAAGTGGGGCTTGGCAAAACGCTGTCGATGGCGACGGGTGCCTTGACGCTTTCATTACTGGAGGAGCAGGGAGGTAAGGCACAGCCGACCGTGGTGTTTACACCGGCCACGCTTTGCGAACAGTGGCAAACGGAGCTGATCGACAAGCTGGGGATTCCCACCGCTCGTTGGGATACACAACAAAAGGGATGGGTAAACCCTCATGGTGTACTGATATCGGCTATCGGTACGCACCACATCGCAAATTGCCCGCTTCGGATTGGCATTATCTCAACAGGCCTGATGGTTCGCGACTCCGAGGAAAAGCAGTATCTTCTTGGTCGCCGGGGTGATTATGGGCTTGTGGTCGTTGATGAAGTCCACAAGGCACGTTCGATGCTGACGCCTGGATCGCGCCCGGAGGTAGACAACAAGCTGTTAGCGTTTCTGAAAAGGCTCGCAGGGCAGGCAAAGCACGTCATTCTCGGTACAGCAACGCCCATCCAAACCCGTCGAGAAGATTTGTGGGACGCGCTACGGATACTCAACCAAGGGAAAGGCAGTTTTGTATTGGGTGAAGGGCTATCTCGCTGGCACTACCCGTCTGAGGTGGTAGATTTGCTTTCGGGGGTCCAGCGGATAAACCGCGCTGAACAGGCCTGGACACTGGTTAAAACGCCATTACCGCCCGTTGGGGCGACCAATGAGCCCAAGGCTAGACAGCTTTATCATCTTATCCGTACCGAGCTTGGAATAGGAAAAGGCGCTTACTATTGCGACCCACCACTGGCGACGCTCGATGAAGACATACGTGACGTATTGCAGGATGCCTTAGACCAGGACGTGAACGGCGCCAGCTTCTTTCAGCGAGAAAACCCGTTTGTTCGCCACATTGTTCTGCGCAAGCGGTCAACGCTTGAAGATGCCGGTTTGCTGCCGCGTATTGCGGTTGACGTACACCCGGACCTTGCCCGCGTTAGCGATGATCACGCTTTTCGGGGGCTCTTTGACGGAATTGGCTTGCGTGTTGATGACGATTACCGGGCAGCGTACGAAGCAGCTCAACTGTTCGGTAAAGCGCTCGCCGCGAAGGGGCGGGGAAGCGGCTTTATGAAAAACCTGATGGAGCAGCGTATTTGTAGCTCTGTCCATGCGGGTCTTAGCACTGCTCGAAAATTGCTAGAAGGGGAGGCAGTCGAAGATGACGACGATGATCAAGGCATAATCGCTCAGGTTGATAATGCCTCAAGTTTAGAAGTAGAAGCCTTGGAAACGCTGATTAGCCGATTGAGTGAAGTCCGCGAAGATCCCAAACTGAACGCTATACAGTTCTATTTGGACAAAGAGCGGTGGCTGTCGCTGGGTTGCATTGTCTTCAGCCAGTATTACGATACGGCGGCCTGGGTGGCGCAATCGCTTGCATCACGTTACCCCAACGAAGCGATTGGCTTGTATGCAGGTTCGGGTAAAAGTCGCTTGTTCTTTGAAGGGACTAGCGTTGCGGCCGAGCGTGAAAATCTCAAGCTCATGGTGGCCGAGCGAAAAATTAAGCTGATGATAGCCACCGATGCGGCTTGTGAAGGCTTAAACCTCCAAACGCTAGGCACATTAATCAACGTAGACCTGCCCTGGAATCCAACAAAACTGGAGCAGCGTATTGGTCGTATCAAGCGCTTTGGTCAGACGCGTGATCGCGTCGATATGCTCAATCTGGTCAACCATGGCACAGTAGATGAACGGGTCTATGAGCGGCTATCAGAACGAATGCGTGACCGATTTGACCTGTTTGGTGCCTTGCCTGACACGATCAAGGACGAGTGGATTGAGAATATCGAAGACCTGGGTGAAGAAATGGATAAATACATCGAGGCACAGAAGAAAGAGACTGGGTTCGACATTAGGTATAACAACACCTTAGTGCCTACGGATACTGATTGGGGGGAGTGTGCGGCGGTTCTATCGCGTCGTGATTTTCAGGTGCTTATGAATCAAAGCTGGAGTGGGAAAGTAAAGGCGAATACACATGTTGAACAAAACAGCCTGCTTTGAAAGGCGCGCCTATGTATGCAGAAAACGGTTGGCATTGCAGGCTTACGAGGATACAGGGGCTGGCCTATGTAAACCTACTAAGTCAGTCTGGCATCTGTAGATTAAAATACTTTTAAATTCATAGCTTTGAGAAATGGATAACGAATGAACCGGCCAGCGTTAAAGCATCTCAATACATGGAAGTACACGAAGTATGTGAGCTGGCCGGCAAGCTGGGTGAAGCCTATGATTCGGATTCCATTGCCTTGTGGAAAATACATCACCCGTTCAGTGAATCCGCTTGAAGATGAGCTGGAGACCATCCAGAAATGCAAAGCCGAGCGTGACAAGATTGCCATACCAATATGGGGGGAGGAGCGCTGGCGCCAGATCCTTACCGTGCCTGCACGAAGTGTTAGCAGGCCACGAAAAGACCCCACAACACCATACAATGGTGTTCAGCACCAGGAGCGCCCAGGGAGGGCAAACCGCTACACCACAACGTGGTATGAAGTTGAACACCATCCAGGGACGCTAATCGAGTCGCAAACGCACGGGAAAAGACTACCTAGAAAAAAGCGTAGCGCTGACTTTTCGTATGGTACAGATAAAGCCATGTTCGCTGATAAGGAGCAGGCCAAAGAAGCGGCCATTGCATTGGCGAAGGAGAAGCAATCAGAGGTCTACGTTGTCATTCATGGTGGCGATGACGAGCCATCAATTATGACGCTAAAAACGTTATAAAGCAGTAGGTTATAAGCAGCCAAACAACCCACTAACCAGGACTCGAAATGAGGCCCTGTTTTTTATGGGCACAATAAAATTATAGGGCCTGTTAAAAAATCGTTGCTTGAACCTGACAAAGTATGCTGAACTAAAAAGGTGTTAGTGGCTTCGTTCACAGGTTTGGCCGTGCTGTGAGTGTCCCTAACAGAGTACCCTCGTAGTGTGGATGCCCTTTTTAATACCACCGCTACACAACTTATGGCCAAACATGTGTAGCCATAACTGCCAATAGGCGGTTTGATTGTGGTGCAAAAAAGGAGTCGTCATGTCTAAAAGTCCTACCTCCAGGCTATTAAAGCCCGTCATCGCCAAGTTGGTGACCATTCTTCCGATCCCCGAGGATCATAAAGACCCTCTCGCGAGTACCGCGCAATTTTGCCATGCGGCTCTCGGTTCGATCAGCCCCGAAAAAGCCGGTGAACATAAACTACCAATAGAAAAATACCCCCCTTATTTCGACTGGTGCCCTGAGTACGATTTTATATCGACTTCACGCCGTATAAGTCGGCTATTAGGCCTACCACAACAGCAAAGTGATGACGCTGCTCAGCTGGTCATTAGTGAGCTTGGCAGCAATCGGATTGGCTTGAATAAGGCGCAATTGTTCCTTGATCCCACCTTCGAGAATATCCGGGATGCGCACCTTGGTTTCCTTCTCAAAGGATTACCTTTTGAGGAGGGGCGTTATAAACCGACCACAGCAACCATGGCAATCGCTAGCAAGGTCATACCTAAACCGGACACATCGTGGGCCAGCCGTTTAGGCTTAATGAGTAAGCAGCCGAGTACGCATTTCAATGGCAACGTGCTTGAGATCGTTGCGAGAAGTAAATGCTATGTCTGGTCATTTCCTCCCGCAAAGCTAAGTGAAACAACCACTGCATCAATGGATATATTTGATGGCTGGGTGGGCAGTGGAGGTGAGTACGATCGTAATAGGGCGTCACTGGGGATGGGGTTCGTGATTATAGCTGAGCCTTGGGGGAGTAAAGACCCTGCAACGGGCAAAGCCCATGATCAATACAACTTCTACGTACCGCATTGGCTCTATGATGAGCGTTATGCAAAGTTAAGACCCGATAGTGATGGATGGCGTGTGGGCAACATTTTAGATAAAAGCATTTACGAAGGCTGGCCCAATGGGACGAAGTTAAAGTGGCATCTTCACGGTGGTATCAGGTCCTTACCCCAGATTAAATCCTGTCTGAAATGCAGCTCACTCTATATAGAACGTGCTAACGCCTTACCGGGAATGCCAGTGACGTGTAAATGTCACGTCGCTGCGATGGTTGCTGCTAAAGCTGCTGCCTCGACGGCTTATGACATGGGGTATAGGGCTGGGCTGAATGCCTCCGATGGCAGTGCTATTTGATTATTGCACGCGGCAAACGCGGAATCTCGGTGGGTTCTGCACAATCACAGAAGGAGACAAATATGAGCTACTACGATCAGAAAGAGAAGGCCCTTGAAGCAGCAATGGCGGCAGCCCGTGTGGCGTATAACCAGGGGTATGGTGACGGTGTAACCCAAGGCGTTGAGGCAGGCATTGGCATTGGCTTTGTCATGGGCGTTCAAAGAGTGCAGGCGGCGTTGTCAGATGGGCTACGTCACGGCTCCCCGGAGTGCGGGCGAGCGTTAGAAGGCATGAAGCGTTTAGGCATTAATAAAGAGGGCTAAGTGCCACCGTAATACCGCCTGCAAAGCGTCAGGCGGTATCAGGTATGCAGCGATTAATCAGTCAACGCATCCGATTCCCTGAGCGCCTTTGCTAAAGCGATATCCAGCTCAATCTCACTAGCCGAAACCGTCATAATCTCCGGCTTATCCCATTCAGAAACCGCCACTATATCCTCTTTGGTCAGGCCTAATCGGCTCTGTAAGCGCGCCGCATAGCGGTCTGGCAGAATGGGGTGCTTGGCATCCCAGGGCGCCAAAATGGTTGCGCGGGCGTAGCAATCATCCGTCTGTTCCATTCCTTCAAGTGCAATGCTATTCGCGTGTGCGAGGAGGGGGGAGATACCGTCTTTCGATGCAATAATGGGCGTTTGCGTTTGTACCCAAGCCCAGCTCCGGTATTCGCTTTCACCGTCACGAACATAGGCGATTACGATGGCCTGCCAATGACGAAATGTGCCAGAGGCCACGGTGTAGGTGGCTTCAATCTTCTCCGGGGTAGCGATACAGAGTAGGTTTTTGCCGTGGTGGTGGGCTGGTATGGGTTCACCGGCTTCGGCACGGGAATGCAGAACGTAGCGCCAGCTATAAGCCAGCCGCGCCATTTGCTCGATTTTGCTCCGCTCACGAACGGATATTGGCTTATTGCTGTGCGCGGCGGTGCGCTTCCGGGGGCTTTTAGTTTTGGCCATAAGTGTCAATGTCCGTGCTAAATAGAGTAGAGGGCTTAAGAATCACTCTGCGCTGATAGCGCAAACGCCTTGTTGAATATATCGGCCGCATCGTCACGATAGCCGGTGGTGGCGTCAAACAAGTAGGTTTCTGTTGTCGCTACGGTCGAGTGGCCCAGTAACTTTTGAATGGCACGAAGCGGCAAACCGGCTTCAAGCAGGGTGGTTGCATAGGTACGGCGGTAATCGTGTGGCGCAATGTCAACGTGTTCGCTACCCAGCAGATGGCGAAGTCGCTGGTTCACTTCACCACAGATTTTCTCAAGGCGCTTGTTAATCATGGCCACCGAAAGCGGCTTGCTAACATCCTTCGGCCGTTTGCCATTGCGCCAGATCGCCGTGAGCAGAAAGCCAGGTTCCCGGCCCCGGTAGTGGTCCAGGTAGTGCATCAGGCGTTGCCACGTTCCATCGGCAATCTTAAGCGTACGGTCTTTGTTGCCTTTACCGGTCACATGGACTTCACGGGTCACCATATCAATATCGGAAAGCTTTATGCTGCAGGCCTCCGCACGCCGGAAACCACAGGTGGCCAGCAGCGAAAAAATCACACCATCGCGGGCACCCATCGCGGAATTCAAGCTGTCGCAGTAGGTCAGTATCGCATCGAGCACAAAACGTGGATGGGCTTTGCCGCGGCTCGATTTATCCGAGTTGGCCAGCTTGATCGACTTGATACGCTCATACGTCTCGCGTTCCATTAATCCCAGCATCACGGCTTCTTGGGCCACGCCTCGGAACAAAGCACGGAAGGCGTTGCGCGAGGCAGCGCTTAAGGGTTTATCGGGGTGATCGCGTAATGAGTTCAACGCTTCCTGAACGACGCTCCCGGTGAAGTCTTCCCAATGCACAAAATCAATGCAATGCAGCTGCTCGGGATAGACCTTGCGCTTGTCGGGCTTATCTACACCGGGGGGTACAAATTTAGGGGGCTTGGGCACGCCGATAAAATATTGAGCAATGCGGTTCAGCTGACTACGCTTATTATCGCGGGATACTTTTGACTCTTGGGCCTGGATGTGGCGCCAAGCGGGATTGCGGTTACGCGGGATCGGTGATGCTGACATGCGTACCGGAATGGCATCGTGCGTGATGGCCACATTGCCATAGCTAGCCGGCGATGGGATCACCGAACCTTGGTTATGGAGCGGCACAACCTGGGAGTGCTTAACATCATGACTCATACTACTGGCCATCCTTAAACGTCGTTGCTCTTGGACACAGACTGCAGTGCAGTTTCCAGGTCATCAAGGTCGGTTCCACAAGATGGACAGTATTTGCCGAACTTATCCGCATGAGCTTCATGGCCACAGCGTTGGCATACGTAGAATTCTCCGTCGTTCATAGCAGGCGCCCATATTGTGACTGGATCTCCCGGTACCGGTAACCGGGCTATATCAAAGTATCTATTACGTACATTATATATAATTTGAAAGGGATATGGGAGCCGCTTGGTGCGTCACCGCCCTTCTATATGCTTCACTCGTTAATAGCTTAATTGTCACTTTTCGCATATATATCAACAGTATGCGTTGCTTTGCGTGGTACAAATGAGGGCTCAGATTTAAAATCTAGGTTTCTAGCAGGGGCGTTGGGCTCGGAATTTTCGTAGAGACGCTGAAAATGGCTTCCCAGAATCTTGCAAAGCAGGTAGGCGACCACACAAAGTGCTTAATTTCTCAACGCAAAGTGCTTAACTTCCACACAAAGCACTAAATGCGGCGTATACCCGCCCAGCACACTGAATACAGATTAAGCGTAATTACTGTAATACGGGTATTACAGTAATATGAGGTGGATTTGTGCTGGAGGCTGTATTTTGATCGCTACGGCACGTAGTCGATATTTTCAGTGTAAGAAACACTAGGCGTCGGTGAATGATCAATCATCATGATTTCCACTCGTTCTTCAAGACACATAGCATCAATAAATTCACCACAAAATTTATAACCCGCTAACGTTTCGGCCTCTGCATTAATCTCAAATTCAAAAGCAGTGACGTTTTTACTAATATCAGTTTCTATGTAAGGCTCAATAAGGAACGGGATTTCAGCCCCAATAAACCAAGCTAAATCATAAGAGAGCTGGTGCTTACGATACGAAGGGTCTATATAAATCATGCCAATATTGATCGTGTAGCACATATTTACTATGTTCTTCAAAGAACTACTCTGATTTTTTTCTTCGTTTTAGGTAAGACTGCCTTGGCTTGCTTTTCACGCCAGATGCTCTCTTGTTCTTTACGACGTAAAGCAGCATTTCGTTTCTTAAATGGGGCTAGGTCAGGCACATAACATGTCACAAGCTCTTTATAGCCATCTTTGACGATGAACAGCAAGTAGAGATTGCTGCCAGGAAGTGTCCAGGTTTCAGCGGGATCATGAGGGCCGTATCGCATACTTTTATGTTTTAAAACGCTGTCAGGCAGCTGCGTTTGAACAAACTCTGGACGATACAAAAAGCGCATTAAGCTGCGACGTGGAGATTTAATAAAGTCGGTATTTCGTTCGGTGTAGCGTTGTACAGCATGCGGGCTGATTTGTATTTTTCCCAGGACGGGGGTGGTATAAGTAATTTTTCCAGCATGCAGATAGTGGTCGAACTCAATCGTTAGTGATGGGCCTTCTAAAGCACTTTGAAGGCGATCGTCGTTACCATTGACCTTCATGGCCGCGCCAAGCATATCTGACCATAAGAAACGGGCATACGGAACAAGGTTTCTTGTTTTGCGGGCACCAGTGATAATTTGCAAAATCTGTTCTGATGAAAAAAAGAAACTATGACCATCGCCAGCAACAGGATAACGATCAAATACTTGCTCATGAAATAGCAAATGACGGATAGCTACAAACTCAGCGATAAGTTCATGACTTGCCTGTGGCTCTGGGAACGCCACGATAACCGTACCGCACTTATTAAGGCCTGTTGACCAAGCTATTTTCACTTTATCTAGGGAGCTATCCACTAGCCAGGTTCTTAAGGTCATCATATTCATTACTCCTTTCATTTCAGCGGTATGTAGAACAGTGTCACCACTGAGCTACCTTATCGCGGATGGTGGTTGGGTTGGTTGATGTGTATAGTTTCCCATACATATTGAATATGGCAAATTAATTCGGGAACTATCCAACGGTTTTTTTTTGGACAAAGCGAATCGACTTCATATAGTATCTGCCCATCACTAAGTAAAGGATATATAGAAATGTCAGTATTAAAAACGTACCTGGATAAAGAGAACGAATTAAAAAACCTGCAGGCCGAATTAGAAGCAATGAAAGATGATGCTGGCCTTAAGCATGAAATGGAGTTAAAACAGCGAATTGAAGCCTTGATGACGGAGTTTGACAAGACCAATCGTGACGTGATCAATCTACTCGATCCTGAGCACTTCTCTACGAATGCTTCCGGCAAGACGGGAACTGGGGTACGTAAGAAACGTGCCCTCAAAGTCTATAAAAACCCGGAAACCGGTGAGGTAATTGAAACACGAGGTGGGAACCACAAAGGCATTCGCGCCTGGAAGGATCAGTATGGCCAGGAAACGGTAGATAGTTGGGTTATCGCTGAGCATACTTAATTGCGGGTGATTACTTGCTAAAAAGCTCACTGGGGCAAGTTTTAACAATGCGTGTAGTAACTTCGGTTGCTGCACCTTTTTTTTGGCCAAAAGGTAGGCAAAAAATAACCTCCCGAGCGCAAGCGCCGGGAGGTGTGGTGTTAACGGTTAGGCTTGCCGCCTAACCGGTGCGGATCTGCGTAGAAATCGCAAGTCTGGGAAACCCAGCACCCCTTGCGTTTTCAGTACGTCATTCCAGTCTACGCTTTTTTCACCCTCTGGTATGGGCATTGGGGGCTCAAAGACAAACACTTTGAATCCTTCTACCTCCAGACGATCTTTCAGCGTGTTAGCGGCCTCCTCGCCCGCTTTTGATACATCTTTATCCTGCCAAATAATGAACGTATGAACCTGATCTTTAAGCACCAATGGTACTTGGTACCCAGCCATCAGAGACGTGTTAACCAGGCTATGAACACCGATGCCTGTAGCAGACATGGCAGCCCAGCCAGTCTCTTTGCCTTCACACAGGCCCAGCACGCCACCTACTGGATCGCCTAGCTTGATAGAGCAGCCATTCACCTCCATATCGGAAGGCGCAGCCATCATCTTACGAGCCGACTCAACAGGTGCCTTGCGCCCTTCTGGCGTCAAGTACGTGCGGTGAACTGTGACCAGCTCCCCATCAGCATTACGCAAAGCGCCCATAAATGCCGGGTAATCGCCAAGGCAAGACCACTTCGAGGTTTCGACCCCATCTACTTCTTGGATCGTCTCCTCGTAGTAAGGCAGTGCTGGGTGAAAGCGCAAGTGTTCAGTATCAAACAACTTGCTGCTAACGCGCAGTCGAATGCCACGGTCTTTCATCAGGTAGCGAAGAAACGGAGCTGCTTCTGGCGCTGTTAGCGCTAAACCTTCATTCCAAGCCGAAAGGATTTTAGAACGAGCCCGCTCGGGAGATACCGTGCGAACTTTAGCCATGCGTTCTTGGAGGTTTTTTGCCCAGCGGGGAATTTCAGGCACCACCACATTACTACGTGGCTTAGCTGGCGTTCCGGTTAGCCGGGTTTTAGGTTGCACTTGGAGAGATTCACCTACCGCCTCTAAGGCTGTGCGGAAATCCCATTTATTAGCCCACATCAGGACTTCAAAGCCATCAGAGAATGCGCCACAGCAGTTGCAGATAGCGCTTCCACGCTCGTTGAGCGTATCACGGAAGAAACGAAACCGCGTTTTACCGCCGTTAAAGGGACAAGGCATTTGCTTGCCGGGTTTTTGCAGTGCTGTTTGAAAGCCCTCGGGGAGTAATGAACCCAGGGCTAACGGCCAACGACCGCGCACTGCTTCTTTTACTGCATCAGATTCAAAGTATTCGTTATCTTTGAGCATTACGGTTCTCCATGAAGTTAAGGGTATGGGACTTCCCTTAACCCAGGCCGTGCCAAGGTTAAGAGAAGCCCCATAACCCCACGGCAAAGAGAACGCGCCCCTAACAGGGGATCGGTTCCCTGCCAAGGTGGGTATATGACGAAAACGCCAAAAGACGCAGATCGTTAGGACGATTGCGTATAGAAAAAAAGCGTGGGAATAGCGGGGTAAACCGCAAAAGAAGAATGCTGGTTATTTAGCAAGGCCAGCGCTACCTTCGAAGCTCTATCAACGGATAGAGAACACCCATAGATTCGCATGATCCCACAGGCATGTAAAGCGTTAGGCTTCTATGGTGCAGCGCGCAAGTTTATTTCATATACAGTTATGCAATATGATATCGGTATAATGTATATACCTAACTATCTACCCTTTGCTGTGTAAAGAATAACGCCACTCATTGAGTGGCGTTATGGTTTCAGTGGCTACGCTGCCTGGGCTTTATTGCTAAGCCCTTGGGTAACGAGGTCACTAATAGTGTACTGCAAGTCATGTAATGCTGGTGTGGCATAGTCACAGATACGGCACATGGCCATAGCTGCGATATTTATGTCATACCCTGCTTTGCCCAGTGGATCATCTTCAAAGCGCAGTAGGTTAATGACTTCCTGCTTTATGCGTTCAACGTCGGCAGCAATCTTGGTACCAATTGTGCCATCAGGTGTTCCGCCCAACTCTACGATATTAAAGCGCACGTCAATATCTGGATCATCCACGAAAGATGACAGAAGGTTTAGCACCTCCATATCACGGCTTTTAAGCCGTTTTCGTAGACGCTCGGCCATACCTTCGGTTTCGTCATCGATTTCACTATTACGAAGGAGCAAGCTTTTGAGCCCGGTAAGGGTGATCTCACCCAGAAGCTCGATAAATACGTCACCTTCTGCATAGAATTCGGGCACCACCGCTAGGTACGCACAATCAATGTCATACGTACTATCCAGCAGGTCGATTACCATTCCTCTTGCACGCTCGAACCGCGATGTATCTTTCATAGACCTCTCCTACGCTGCTTGTTGGGCAGTTGAGTAAAGGGCATCTATGGCGGTTAGCATTTCGCTGAACGTAAGCTTCCCGTAGTGAAACAGGTCACGGTATTCCTGTGCCTGGACACCCAGGCGCCAGCTCTCTTGCGTACTAAGGGTTTCAAGGGCGTTCTTGGCCGTCAGCACATAGCCGGTAGAGATAAGGTCTTTTAGAACCTGTTCCGGCGTTGCGTACGTACTGTGTCCGCTAAAGCCTTTTTCATCGAAAAACTGCGCCCGGTAATGACCTGGCTCAGTTGCATCCGGGAGGATAACCGCATATAGATCGGTTGTCGTTTTCAGCTGAACACCAATGGGATTGCCTGAGTGACGTTCCCAGCATGCATCCATGGTTGCTTGTCGCCGCTTAAAGCTCGCTTTTAAACTAGGTCTCATGATCCATCTCCATACGTGAAGACGGTATCTCCCCGGCTTGGGGAAATACCGCCAAGCGGGTAGTAAAAGGTAGGTTAGAACAACGTCGCAGCTGCGTTAGAACGGCTTACCATAGGCATCGGTAAGTTCAGTATCAAACACAATTCCGGTCTTAGGGCACACAAAGCCATAATCAAGATCAGCGGCAAGTTCCTGCAGCCGGTCCTCATCGACGGTGTGATGCAATGTGGCGCTCACCGTGATGGTGCGTCCCTCTGCTTTAATAATCTCGGTCGATTCTATCAAGGGGTCTGTAACGTGGTAGTCCACCTCTTGAACGATATCGTCGATATCAAAGTTATCGGTATGCGGCTTGAGTGTAAATTCAAACCTGACCATTGAAGTTTCCATGTAAAGCTCCTTTAGGCTCATAGAAATAGGTGATTGCACAGCCGAAGGGCCATGAACCATCCGTAGTGATATTGCGTGATAGCTAGTCAGCCGTACCTCAAGAGGTGGCGGAACGGCCTAGCAACAAACGACGGGCGTAGGACTGATCAACATTCTGATCAATCTGGGATAACACCTTTTCCAAGGTGGCTTGTAGGTCATGATGAGAACTACTTTCCCAGCAATAGCCTGAAACCGTAGAGAGGACATTGCGCCCTTCACTACAATAGTTACCGGCTAATCGAAACTGCCCAGCGCCAGCGGGAGATAACCAAAGGGATGCCGTTTTGGGACCTACGGCCGTATCGTAATCCTTGGTAGCAAGGATGCCGGTATGTCGAAGGTCGAAAGGGCTTGCGGGTAGCCAGCCGTAGGCTGTTACCAGTTGGGAAAGCTCTGTCTTGGTGGGGCAGATTGTCATAGCGGAAACCTAGCGTAGAAGTAGGCTCGCTTACCCTTAAGGGCATGGAGCCCACAAGGGTTAGAAAAATACTGGTTAATTTTGCGTGGCCAGTGCTACCACGTCAGATCGCTAAAGAGCGATAGAACGCCTAATATACCGAAATCACGTATGATTGGTATATACATCGAGAGAAACATTGCTATGTCGGATAAGCCATTACCTGATCTACCCTCGCTCGCTCAACGCCGCATGGAGTGGCGCAGACGCGTGCGCCAGCAACTAATGCCCATCGGTCTTCTTGGGGTCGTGACCGGGCTGATGCCATTGGCTTTCCATTCCTGGTTTCAACCATTACCGCTATGGCTGTTATTACTCACAGCCATAGGCATGCCCTTCGGCTTGGTAGTAATGGCACTAGCCTCCGTATTGAGCGATTACCCCACACGGTGGCATATCGAATTTGATCAACGAATACGACAGTCCCAGGGCAACAACGACCGCGTTTCCTCGCCATAGCCAAGCCAAAAAAAACCCCGCACTATGAACTGCACCCCAAAAGTTGGACACTCATCCAGCGATTGGGGTGTTTTTCATGGCGAAGTATAAGGAAGCGTTCAAGCTATTAGTCGTACAGCGCTACACAGAAGGACAAGAGGGTTATAGGAGGCTGGCCAAGCAGTACGGTCTTGACCATGCCACCGTCAGGCGTTGGGTGAAAAGCTATGAACAGCATGGCCTGAGCGGCCTGCAGAAGAAGTCCAGCCGCTACAGCGCTGAGTTCAAATTGTCGGTGTTGCAACGGATGAGACAAGAGGAGCTCTCAGCCCGACAAGCGATTGCCCTGTTCGATATCCGAGGTGGAGTGGGGGTCGTACGGCGGTGGGAAAGTCAGTATCATGAAGGAGGCTTCCAGGCGCTGGAGCCTAAAGCCCGAGGTCGCCCGACGAAGATGCCCACAGCAGAGCCCCCCAAGCCCCCACTTCCAGTGACTGAAAAGAGCTCGCTGGAGCAGCTGCTCCAAGAGAACGAATACTTGCGTGCTGAGGTGGCCTACCTAAAAAAATTGAGGGCCTTGCGTCAGTCCAAAGAGCAAGCCGCGCAGAAAAAGCGCGAGTAGTCCTTGAACTGAAGCAAGGCCACCCTTTGCCGGTGCTGCTAAAAGTCGCCGAACTGTCGCGTAGCACCTTCTATTATCAGGTAAGTGTTCAGCAGCTGGATGATCGGCATGCGGGTCTGAAGCGTCGAATTCATGCCCTCTACGAGCGTCACAAAGGGCGCTACGGCTATCGCCGCATCACAGCAGCGTTGCGCCAGGCGGGAGAGCAGGTCAACCACAAGACAGTCCAACGCCTCATGCAGCACCTTGGGCTGAAGTCGTTGGTACGCCCGAAGAAATACCGCTCCTATCGTGGCCAGCAGGCCAGTGTTCCCAACCTTCTTGCCCGTCAGTTTCAGGCTGAACGCCCCAACCAACGGTGGGTCACCGACGTCACGGAGTTCAATGTCCGAGGCGAGAAGCTGTACCTGTCGCCCGTGATGGACCTCTATAACGGGGAAATTGTGTCTTACACCATGCAGAAACGACCACAGTTCTCGCTGGTAGGGGAGATGCTGAACAAAGCCTTGGCCAAGCTGACCGACCAAGACGCGCCGCTGCTGCATTCCGACCAAGGTTGGCAATATCAGATGCCTGCCTACCGGCGCAAGCTCGCCGAGCATGGGGTGATCCAGAGCATGTCACGCAAGGGAAATTGCCTGGATAATGCCGCGATGGAGAGCTTCTTTGGAACGCTGAAGTCTGAATATTTCTACCTGAATCGGTTCGCCACTATTGAGCAGTTACAGGCGGGCATCCGACACTATATCCATTACTATAACCACGAGCGTATTAAGACCAAACTAAAAGGCCTGAGTCCGGTGCAGTACCGGAATCAGGCCTTGGCCGCTTAGTTGTTCACTGTCCAAGTTTATGGGGTCAGTTCACTAGGCGGGGTTTTTACATCATAAGCGTACGTCTTGATTAAGCTGCCTGCCCACCACTAATGCGGCTGGCAAACAAACGCGACATACGCGCTTCCCGCTCTAAAGCCTCTGCGTGTGCATTAAGCCAGGTAACGTGTACCTTACGCTCGCGCAGATCGATATAAAACGATGAAGACGGTTGTTGGCGCTTATTCATCGCATATTCAAACTCCTGCAAAAACTGGCTTAGTCGCATGCTTGATAGCCCACCGGGGGGTGTATCAGGTAGCTCATAGCACCAGTTCTGCCCTGCCTCTGTGAAACAGACCCGCAACACATGATCCGCTGGATCAGCGGCACAGAGATCGAGTGATTGCATGCTTTGCAAGGTCGTCATCGAGATTTGCATAACGTTTCTCCAGTAGGATAGCGAGCCTAATCCCCTCGCGGGCATCAGGCTCAATACATGGCAAAAGCCATCGTTAGGTGGATGGAATTACCTTAGATATAGCCTTTGTTGGCCATTGAGGTAGTGTCTTCGTGAGATACGATGATGTGATCCAACACGCGAATATCGACTAACCCCAACGCTTCTTGGAGCTGCTTGGTTATGCGCCTGTCGCCATCACTGACTGTGCAATCACCGCTTGGGTGGTTGTGATAGAACACCACTGCAGCAGCATTGTGCTTTAGCACATGCTTTATGACTTCACGAGCGTAAACCGAAGCTGAATTGATCGTTCCTCGGAAAAGCACGTCATTGCTTATCAAGCGGTGCTGCGTATCCAAGCAAAGCACACCGAAAAGCTCATGCTCCATCCCCAACAGGTAGCCTTGCAAATACTCAACCGATTGAAAGGGTCTCTCAAATTTCATCCCTTTAATCAGCTTGGTTTGTACCGCTAGACGAGCTAGATGCACCAGTTCTTCACACGTTACATCCCGGTCAACGCGATACGTTCCTGGTGCTTCACCAACGGTCAAGCTAACGAGCTCAGTGCTACCTAGCTGGTCGTAACAAAGCTCAGGTTCTAGCTCAAAGGCTAATGTGTGTTGAGTGGTCATAGTGGGATTCCAAATAGATACACGTATACCGAGAAAACGCCCCAAATGGGGCGCTCTCGGGACGTGTAGTAAAACCAATAGATACGATCAACCAGGGTGGCTAATCGCAGTGTGTCGAACGGATAGCGGCTTTCCTAACTCCCATACAAACCAAGTTGTTCAAGCAGCTCGTTATAGTCGTCGCCCATGGGCGGACGTTCTTCGTAGTTCATCGTGTGATAGCCATTGGAAATATTAGCTACCAATTCCTTTAAGCTTTGGTGCGCCTCAAGATAATAATCGCGATCAAGTTCAGCACCATCCGTTGAAGCCAGTTCTAGCGCGTCAAGGGCCAGTTGTAGTGCAGACTTTGCACGTTCAGGTTGAGGCATTAGCGTTACTGGAACACTGTCCGCAACTTCGCTAACCAGTGCGCCTTCCCATACAGTGGCTTTGGGGGGCCATCCATTGAAGAGCATACCAATTTCTTCATCGGATTCATGGTGTGCAAGATCTACGGCTTTATAGTGTTCGACTTCGATAACACGCTCATAGGTGCATACTTGGGTCACTTCCACTAATAGTTTGGTCGTCGTCATGGTTTTTCTCCAATGCAGGAATAAGCACAACACCACCCTCTCGGGTGAAATTGAGCATTAAGGCGCGATATACGCCGATAGAAAGGGTTTTGAGTAAGGCTTATGCCGCGAGGGTATAAACCCCGGTTTCGACCCGGTGGAAGTAGCGTTCATCCTGCAGGCATTGACGTACCTTTGCCTGCCAATGTTGGTTGCCTCGCATCGCTGCAAAGGGGCCCATCATTTGGTAGATTTCCGCAAGACTCATGGTGGAGCCACGTTGGAGAACCCGTCGAACCGCGGCTTTCCAAGTGATGTTCAGCATGTTGTTGGCACGCTGGTTTATGACCGCAAGAAACGCTAGTGAAGTCGCTTTTTTACGTTTAAATACTAAAAGCTTTTCATGGGCAATTCTGACCAGACGGCCGTTATACTTGCGTTGATCACTCACGCAGTTGTGCTGTGTCTTAATGATTTCATCGACCAGCCTTCCGGGTGAAACGCGCTCGACTAGGCTAGAAAGGTTGTAATAAGAACCAGCTTTTCTAAGGTTGCCCATCAGAATTCCATAGTGGCCACCTTCTTCGCAGGCGTCGTGGATATTCAACAACGAGAGCTGCAGGGCCTCGATAAATTCCTCAAGCTCCATGCGTGACATATCCCATTTATTGGGCTCGCCCCACTGGTTGCCAGAATAATTAATCATTGACCAGTAAGGCGGATGCCAGAAGCAAAGGTTCGCTTCTTCACCTGCCGCAGTCAGTAGATCGTCACGCAAAAGGTTGAAGCCTTGGTGTAAATCGGTACCGAAAAAACGCACGCCCATTTCGGTCGCTACGTCCTTCGATGTACCACCACCAACACTGGGATCAACCAAAAGGCCGTCCTGGCGTGTGCGGTAAGTCTCAACGAAGTCTTTAATGATATGGCCAGAGCAATTGCCGCGATAACGGCTGTTACCGTAGTGGCCACGGTCGGGATAGCTGCAGATAGAGTTAGCAAACATAGGAAAGATCCTTTTTAAGGCACGCACAGGCTGTTACAACGCCGTTAAGGGCGATGGGAACAGTATGGGTGCGAGGGTAGGCGCCAGCGTTTAAGTGAGCTGGACGGTTCGATTGGCGCGACAAGCAAGCAAATGCTCACACAGGCGTTTTTTAGGCCTATGCGGGCATACCAGAGAGGGATTCCCTCACAGGATAAATGCCCGCGAGGCAAAGGGTGTAGCAGATCAGTGACGAATTAGCTCAGTGAGTTAGTCGTTATGATGCTTCATTCTACGAAACACCATATAACCACCCGCGCAGAGCGTTCCGATCATGATCACAAGGATCGGTGAAACACCGATAAAGAACTGTGCTGTGCTGCTCATGATTTTTTCTCCGACGCATCTAGCATAGCTTTCAGTGTACTGGCGATGAAAGCAACAACAAAGAAGGTAAACGCTCCTATATAGGCTGTCACTATCTTATCTGGCTTGATAATGGTGCCTAACAGGGCTGCTACCAAACAAGCTGCTGCCATCGTAGAAGATGATCTATCAACTACATCCAGCATAGCACGCATCACTATTGTCTTCATTTTCATGCATGGCGCCCGTTTATGGTCACAGCCTTAGCATCCAAAGCGGCCGCTTCCTCCAAGGACGCTACGAGCCATTGGTAATCATCAGGAATATGCTTTTCGCGCAAACGTCCAGACTCAATCATTTCTGATAGACCGTCATGGAGTGCTTGGTATTTAGCGATAAGCGCTGATGGTACAGAGGGCTTCGTTTGAACGGTGGGGTCAGTCATGGTTATTACTCCGGGTTAGTCCCGGCGAACAACCACCCTGTACGGGAGATTGCCCGCATAGGGAAGATAGAAAACATCTGCAGGCAGACGTAGTAAGAAAGAATACTGGTTAATTTTGCGTGGCCAGTGCTACCACGATTGCTCACTAAAGAGTGAGAATGGGCTTAATATACATAGTGCAGCTTCACGGCGCCAGCCCTGGCAGCTCCCTATACGGGCAAAATAAAAAAAAACCACCTCCGAGGAAGTGGCTATCTGTAGCAGACCAAAGTTCACTTTAAAAAAGCATACCCAGTTGGTTGTGGTTCGACACGACCACATTGACCGGCAATTCATTGCCAACCAATGTCGCCTGGGTGTCCAGCGCCAGCGACTTACAAAGACGCATGCTTAGAACACCACCCGCTTCGTCCCGATAGAGCATGTCATGGACTTCCGATCCGTTCTGGTGATAACAGCGTACCGGATTGCCTTCATAGGCAGCCCAATGCCCCTGCTTAATTGGATAGTCAATCACATAGCGTCCATAGGATTCTTCCAACCACTTTTTGGCCTCGGTTAGAGAAACCGGGATCGAAGATGGCAATCCTTTCTCTAGGCGCACAGCTTTTGAGCAGACCCACTTCTTACCCTGAACTTTCACCACCAGACCAAGGTGATCACCACGACTGCGAGCTCCAGATGCAATGGCTTCTTCGTCATAGTAGGTCTCATAGGTTTCCCCCTGGTATCGCTCAGCCGGGGTAAGCTCATAGGCGGAAATATAGCAGGCGAAACGGGCCCCAAAGGGACCGTATGCGGTTCCAAAAGCAGTATAAAAACGGCCTTGGTAGTGCTTTGCCTTCACCGGCACGATCTTTTCTTTTGTCATCGCTGCGATAGAGCAGGAATTGATCTCCGTTAAGGGCTCCCATAGCTGGGCAGGCACCTCAATGACTTCCGATGGATTCATCATAGCTATCATCCTAATAAAACAGCGCACATAACCCTTACGGGCTATGTACGCTGATGGTGTGGTGCTGCAAGTTGCGGCAGCAATAAAATCAGTAGCATTCGCGCTACACTACGCAGCTATCGCGCTGTGCTGACATACCTTAGCCTTTGCGTCTTTAATGGCCTCATACACCAAATCCGCCAGATAGCCGTTATCACGACCATTAGCATCCTGTAAGGACTTAGTAGTATGAATACCGCCTAACGTCGTTTGTGCAAGCTGTACGCCGGTTTCAAGGCACTCTACCTTGGCATTGAGCCAATAGCAGGCCCCTTTTTCAGCGGCAAATTCACACAACGTGTCGATAGCGATTTCCGAATCCCATGAATCAAGGGCATCTTCATCACCCTGGAGTTCAACCACCACTGAATACTGCGGTGTGGTCTTTTCCCATACGACTCTAGGTTCTGAAACCATCGCATCAAGGATGTTGTACCCCTCACGTTCTAACGCATGTGAAATGGCCGAACCGTCCTCTCTAAGCCACTCAAGGTAGCTATCCCATAACGGCTCACCTTGGGTTATAGAGCTAATCACAGCAGGCCGATCGCCAACGTCGTAGTTGTCATCTTCGGCCAGATCAATCAACTCCTCCCCAAGAAGCGCCTCAGTCTCAACGTTCATACTATTGGGACCGTGGTAACGGCCATTGCCTGTCGGGGAAATAACGACAACCGCCGTACTCCACTCAACAAGTATCTCGATGTAGCGGTTCAGAGACTCGATAGATCGCCGTGTCTTTAGTCGCTTGTAGACGGTGGCTTGACCACTCTCCAAGTGAGCCTTAAACCGCTCAATCAAAGGCGCATGGGTATCAATCTTTCCGTAGAAAGCCATACCGTCGCCCTGGCTGTAGCTAAGGCTGTAACGTACGTCCATATCATCGTCATAACCCAGCTTCGCTAAGCGATGTTTGAAGTAACGATCAATTTCAATCATGGTCCACCTCATGAAATACAGGCAGACCTACCCCCTAGCGGGAATAGGCCCGCCTGGGGGGGAGAAACGCGACTAGCGCGAGAATTAAGCGTTTTGTTGCTCTAAAGAACGCACTAAGGCATCAAAGGCATCGTGCTGAATTATCCGTTCCCGCTTAGCAATTTCTTCGGGGGTATAACCATCTGATTCTTTGGGAGAGAAATTAGCCATATCGGCCAACCCTTCGTTCAGAATGTAGATGATATCGTCCCAATAATGCTCGGGAAGTGTGGCGGTCTTCACCGGCTGTGAAGGATTATCCGGTTTGGTAGTCATAATGTGCCTCCAAAGGCGTTTGAAGCGGTATCCCCAGAAGGGGTCTACAGCAATGAGATCAGACCTATCGCAAGGCCCATGATGCCAAGCCCAGCCCCTAACAGCCCTAGTACAGCTCCTAAGAGGCCAAGCTGGATGCCCAGACGTACGGGAAGATCCGGGTAGGTCGCTAGCCAGCGGATAACCTCCCGGCGACGAGCACGACGGATAACGAGCTGAGCGGGTTGATTGAAGCGAATACCTAAGGCATCCACTCCATCGTAATCCAGCCCAACACTATCCTTACAAACGCCCTTCACACCCCCACTGCCCATGGCATAGCGGATGATCCAGGCACCGTTTTCGGGATTCACAATACACACTGCATTGCGACGAAAAAGCCGTGAGTGATCCTGGCGTTTAGCGTCGATATGTAAGTTGTGAAATCGAGCGATCCCTAGCTGCAACCCAGAGTCTTGTGGGGGCAGCTGAACAACATAGTTCATATGCAACATAGGAAACTCCACATTAGGGAGTGATCAGCCGCGCCTCTTGCATGGCGTTAAGCAGATCGTCAGCGCGAGCCAGGGGCACCGGGCCAACGTAGATAACGTCAACGCCGGATTGGCTTTTAGATAGGAATGCAGGGGAAAGCGGAATCCACTTAGTGCGCCTGAAACAAAACTTGGTGTCCTGTTTCAAGGTGGGCATTTCATCGTGAGTTACCACCATTTCGCCTGCGGCTTGAACGTCTAGCCGCTGTGTAGTGCCATAAGCGAGCAGCACTTTCTTGGCAGACATATCAATGTCGAGGACATAGCCAGGACGGTATTTCGGACCAGGAAGGTTCGGATTTTCGTCTTCTGGCCACCAAACAAGCAGCACACCGCCCACAAGGGCGGATAAAGGGCTATTGGCCATATTTATTCCACCCAGAGGGTCAGTGATGTGTTCGGTTACGCGGCGAGGACACCGTTGCGAACAAACATTTCCTCAAGGGAAGTGCCAAGTTCGCCAGGTGTAGCGTTATCCGAGACGTGCTGGCGCATACCCTCGCTGATAAAGCGATGGACAAGTTGCTCAGCAGTTATACCCAGGCGCGACGCGTGATCTTCCAACCGAACAGGCATGGTCGCCTTAGGGTGGAAAGTCAGCACCATGGTCGGGCATGAGTTGCTAGCGCGTCGCAGAGAGACGCGGGTAATGTGGGTCATTGGGAATGTCTCCAAGAAATAACGGGACACTCCCCATACGGGTAAGTGGCCCGTAGGGTAGGAACTGCGTAAGCAGAGAGGAAAAATGCTGGTTAATTTTGCGTGGCCAGCGCTACCACGTCAGATCGTTAAGCAACGATAGAAATTTGAATATACCACGCTAATAGCCCAATGCCAGCCCCCGGCGTTTCATAGGCGTTGGTCAGGTCACCACAAAACCGCTTTTGACTACGTTGACCAATGCCCTTATCGAAAAATACCTTCTTCTCCAATGGCCACCGTTTACCTGCCTTCTATAAAGGATCAAATCCAAGGGATTAATTTGCGACTCAAACATACCGTGGCATAATTATTTTAAGCTCTCGGGAAATTCGGAATATATAAATGAAGAAAGGTAAAAGTATCTACGACATTGCGGTTACCGTCGATGTAACGTTGGACACTATTGTTAATAACGGCCCAGATGAAGGCATTAAGGTTAGTTACCTTCGCAATATTGAATGTCGTGTTTGTAGTAGTTTTAGAAAATCCTCCAGTGGGATCAAACACTGTAAAGTCTGTCTCGATACGCAGATCGAAAATATAAGCCACACGGCCACATTGACGACGCCACCTCCTCACATCGACAACAGAGGCATGACACTTTACTACAAAGAACACGGTCATTATTCCCCGGAGACGAACTCGTATGGGCTACTTTGCGCCAGCTTCAACATAAGTAAAGAAAGTGGGGTATTAATTGAAGGGAAAGATATTGTCAAACCACTATGGATCACTCCCTTTCAAGCAAAGATTGGCGGGAAGATACCAATAGGTGGAAGCTTTAACGGAAGACCTAACATTATAGTACGCCCAGATCAGTTATCACACGGTAATCGTATACGGATAAAAGATATGGGTGGGTATCAAATAAACGATAAAGAACGCGGGCATCTATATTTTGCCGTCAACATAAAGGATGACGATCAGCACGCACCTAGCGACGATGAAATAGCCGCCGTTAAGCGTATTGAGGAACTAGAACTCCTTATAGAAAACTTACAACTGAACGTATCTCACCTAAAAACCCAAAACGCTAATCTGATAGATACCGTTGAGGAATCTGCCACTTCATCCGAAGCCTCCTGGAACGCGCAAGGTGCCTTAAAGGTCATCGAGGACTTGCTACCCTCCATAGATAGCCTGGAAAAAGCACTAGAGAATATGTGCGCCCCTGGCGATCAAGCCCATCGGGAAGGTGTCACCATGATTCTGGATCTGCAGCGCAAGGCGCTTGCCAAGCACGGTGTTGTTCCAATTCCCGCTCTGGGGCATAAATTTAACCCTCACCAGCACGAAGCAGTAGCGGTTAGTCACGATACGGGCCGTGCAAAAAATATCGTTACCGATGTATTGCAGGAAGGCTATACCCATGCGGATCGCTTGCTTCGCCCTGCCCTGGTACGGGTTAGCGGGTAATTGGCTCTATCCACTTGCTGCGTGTCTTGTCTACCCATTTCATGGCACAAAAAAAGCCGCTCCCCTGGGTAGGAAGCGGCTGGTAGGAAGTTAGATGCTACTCAATGGGTAGCGGTCGGCCCGTGGCAGCATGCAGAAGCACTTTGCCAGTGGGCATCAAGGTATAAAGCTCTACCGCGCCAGCGCAAAGGTTCTCAAACATTTGCGCCTCCTCGGCATTACTCATAGGGACGTAGCTCATGCTACTGACCCGCCGACACAAGCCATTGTCAGTTTCGCTTACAAAGAACTCTATACCCTGGTGGATATCGAGCCCTGTAGGGCGCTGTGACGCTGGTACAGCGTAAAATGCCTTTAGCACTGCCTGGGCATTACACCCAAGCGTATGCGCGTTATACGGCTTTCTAGCGGCTTTCATGCTGACTCCTTAATGATCAGGATTAATCACGGGTTGGTCACTCAAAAGAGCCAGCGTTTGCCGCTCACCTTTCTCATGGAGAACTTTCGTCAGCAACCGGCGAGCAAAGCCTTTCCCAGACGCTCTACGCATTGAAAAGCGCGCATGAACGTTTGGGGTCATGGAGGTCAGCGTAATACCGGTGGCCACGTCTGCTAACCACTTACGACCATTAAGATCGTAGGTCGCAAACAAACGATGTTCACCGGCAATATCGGCCATGAAAGACTGGCCACTGACTTCAACCATTTTACCGTTTAGCAGGATAAAGAAGGTCATGGTCGCGTCTCCCATTACGACGCCACGGCGAACGTGGTGGCCATCATGGGGGAAGCAAGCAATGCTGCATTTTCACGACGCACTAGGCGACGTTGAATGCACGCATCTTTAAACCCGGAGCGGTAGGTAGAAGCCAGCGGGGTGCCTTCAACACACACGGGGGCGCTGCAAAAGACGGTCGAAGAAGATCTGCCAACGGCATAGGCTTCGTCGTACACATCTTTTTTAAGCTCCTCCCAGATTGCATCCGCACCAAAGCCGTCATCAAGTGCCGACAACGCCATGGCGTGATTGAGCTTTTGGGTTACGCGAGCCGTAAAAGAGAAACGAGAGGTCATAGGTAGTGCTCCATAAAAAACGAGCACTACCCCCTAGCGGGGATAAGTGCCCGCAAGGGTGAACCCGGTTAACCGGGTAGTTAGAAGCTGGCGCTAGGCGACAGCGGTAATCGTGCGTGCCGGATCGGCAATCAAACGGCCAGCCAGGTACAGCGCTGGGGAATAGAGCATAATGCGGTACGCCGACACAGTTTCAGGAAACCAAAAGGTACGGGCATTGCCATCAAGCGCATACACCCAGCCACCTTGATCAATCTGGTGATCCAACGCGTCATTCAAATTTTGAAATTCGCGCATCCCTTCAACCGCGGTTGATAACTGCATCAAACAACTCCCTTTGTTAATTGCCGTCAAAGCCAACAAACTCGCATTGCCAATGGCCTTTATACACCTCTGAAATTTCATAAGGTATCGCGCCCGTGGTAATACGAAGATTGCTAAATAGCTCACCTTCACGGTAGCCCTGCTCCAGCATGCTACTGATTTGATCAAGCGCAAGTACCTCAAGATCCTCTTTATGATCATCAGGTACATCGCCACCACTTACCGGGTGGATGCGATAGGTAATGTTTAAGCGACGTTCCATTAGCTCACCTCCACTTGGCGAAAGGCATGAGGCGTGAGCCAGGTATCCGGCGCCAAGTAATCAACCCACTTAGTGAGATAGACGCCATTGTACTGCGCGCACATCCTCACAATGGAGCCTGTTAAGGGTTCAGCCACCAGAAAGTAAGTCATTCCCAGTTTCGTACCTTGCCGTAACGCTGGCATTACCTCCAGGTACTTTATGAAACACGCTTTGGTAATCAACTCAGGTGGCTTATCAAAATAAGCCTTTTGGTGGTACGAGGCCAGGTACGTGTCGTACGCGGCATCATCCAGCACCGCAATTTGCCGGTGTTGATTGCGCGGGTGATCAACAAACTCCTCAACGGTAAGGTTACGGTCTTTGTTCTCCGACATATCGCGTGTACACGTCACCACATTGTTGATGGCCAAGGTGATCGGAATACCATCAAAGGTAATGAGATCGACTACATAGCCGTTGGTGGCGAAGGTGGGCATAGATAGGTTCATGGTAGTGCTCCAAAAAAAGCGGGGCACTACCCCAATGGGGATAAGTGCCCCAAAGGGTTAAGTAAAAGTTCGCAGGAGTTTAGCTTACGGCTAACTCACTCGACTCAGCGAGGAAGTTATCGGTTGCTGACTCCAATGCATGCAAAAAATCATCATCATCAATGACTGCGGCATGCATTAAGTCACATAGCAAATCAGATAACGAAGTCTGCACGTCTACGTCACTGCCAGTCATTAAGCCGTAGAGTGCAATCACATCCTTTGCTCGCGCTGTCCGGGTATCAATAGACTCGACAACAGGCGCGGGTGTGGTGATAGCCGTCGGCACGGTGGGATGTTGCTCATTGGCTAAACAATGAAGTGCATGCAGCATGGCGCTCGTTGCGCTGTCAGGCCCAAGGTGGGAAACCGCAAGGCCAATTTGCTGGTGAAACAGATCGGGTAGGATTTCAAAGTTGTCACGAAGATTAGACGCCAAGGTATACACCCAAGCACCATTTTCATCGCAGACAATCTCATAGTCACCATCAGTACCAAAGGTGCCGACAGTTCGCCAAATAGCGCCAGGAGGCGTGATTCGATCCTGCCCGTGTTCATCACCATCAGTGATTTCAACTTTACTGCGCAGACGGGTTCCTTCCGCGAGAAGGATAAGGTCAGAGTCAGTATGCAGGTCCAGGTTTATATCGGTCATGAGAAGTCCTTAACAGAGAGACGCCAAGGACATTTCACCCGCTATCGGGAGAAATGCCCGATAGGCGAGTTGGGGAGAATACTGGTTAATTTTGCGTGGCCAGTGCTACCACGTCAGATCGCTAAAGAGCGATAGAAAACCAAATATAACACGGTCGTAGCGCGTTGCCAGCCCATGTGATCAATCTTGTTCACGTTGGTGTAGAGGTACACAAGGGCATTAATGGCAAAACTCAAAGCCTTTTTCAAGCTGTTCGGCTAACCCATGGCTGTCATACCAGAATGGCTCGCCTATTTAGTTTTTTCATTTATCTAACGTTCCCAAGCGGATCAGCAGAATAAAAACTGCCCTTAACCATTAATCCAGTAAAGCGATCGAATTTGTTATCGAAGAACACTTTCGTATCAATAGATCACTTAGTAACTCGGCGTCATTTGCCGCATCCACGCAATCACGAGTCAAAGCTTGCGTAAGCGATTGACGCAGCCATTCGCTTGTTGCAGGTGATGCGAGAATTGAGGAGATAACGTCGTCTATCGGTACATCCCCACCGTCTTTTCTTGAAAATGACATTGTATTTGAGCCTCAATACTTACGTTCTCATATAAACCTGATTCAGTAGACCAATCATAACTGTTAACAACGAAATAACTGATGACAATTTTGCATGGTCTGCTCATGGCTTGAGCCATGAATGTAAGGTTATTGCTGGCGCGTATAGAAGCGCCAGAGATATTTAAACAATTCGTTAATCAAAGGCGCTCACCCGGTTTCTACCGTCTAGCGCGTTGATACGATTGCTTCCGTCAAGTGCGTTAATACGGTTACTGCCATCCAGCGCGTTGATGCGATTGCTACCGTCAAGTGCGTTAATACGGTTACTGCCATCCAGCGCGTTGATGCGATTGCTACCGTCAAGCGCATTCGGGCGGTTACGGCCGTCTAATATGTTTGGAGCTTTCCAATCGCTAGGAACGCTGATCACATTATCGGCACTCTGCTTGTCTAGTGACTTCCATTCATCGTGCGCGTCTGAGGCGTTTGCACCACTTGTGCCGAACGCCATCACGCTAGCAAAAGAAATAATAAGGCACGCAGCACCCATCCATGTTACTTTTTTTAGCACAACACACTCCATTTTGATTGATATAGAAGCAAATATTCTAATTATTGCGGATATGCATCTATGTCGCCCTCGCCATCGCAAGCCACGCTCATGCTTAGCAATAGAAATATGAGAATTTGCACGGCTACTGCTACCCAAAAAAGAAGCATTGATTCTTTTCCTTGATCAGTCGCGTGTAAGTGCTTCGGGCCAATCTGTAACCCTATCCAATGGTTGTTCTGAGCCACCAGCCAAAAGCGACGCACCCAGCCCCGTAAAAGAGCCAAACCCACGACGGCAACTTGCGATTATCATTTGGCATACGGTGTTTTCCTATGTTACTTGCTTTGGCTGCGGTTCAAACGCTCGATCAATTTCTAGTCGCATGCTATTGATCATTTCCATTTGCTGATATGCCTGCGCCTGAGATATGCCGCCCGTTGTTGATGCGCCCATTATCAGACCGGAAAGTGTCGCAAGATAAATACGAGCCTGATTTTGACGGCCCTCTTTAACCGCAGTCAGTAAATTCCGAGTTGTCTCATCACAGATATTCTTAAAAGCCGAGCCGCGATCTTGGGTTGTCATTACAGTTTTACCCCTTTTCCTTGATCAGTTGGTTATTTCAAGTCGGTGTCCAGTGGATTCGATTTGTCGCGCCCCGTCCATGTCAGTGGAGGCCGGTCCTTAAATTCATCAAGTTTAATTTTTTTGGGTGGCTTTTTGCTGAAAGACTTTCTGCCATCTTTAATCATTAAAAACAGAAGTAGTGATCCAATACATAGGAATAATAATTCTTTCATTATATCTCCTGAAAATTCGGCAGTTGGCTGCAGCTAGCGAATGGCCCCGATAATCCTACTTTTCAGGCCTCGAAACGTTAGTGTTGCATCTATTTCTAGCTGCCTACACGGCAGAACACTGCTCAGAATACGAAGTTCTACGCCTGGTTTGATTTCTAGCTGCCTACACGGCAGAACACTGCTCAGAATACGAAGTTCTACGCCTGGTTTGATTTCTAGCTGCCTACACGGCAGAACACTGCTCAGAATACGAAGTTCTACGCCTGGTTTGATTTCTAGCTGCCTACACGGCAGAACACGGCTGTGGATATCGAAAGCTCATCAGGAATATATTTCTAGCTGCCTACACGGCAGAACACTAATGGTTTTAAAATGCAAGACTTTGATATGGATAGCATACCGACGAATAGAACGCGTTTACCCTTATTTCACCATCCTACGTAACTATCTATTTAATTTACAAAATTTATGGCCCCAGAAATTAGGGTCAAAGCTTAATAACAGTATGTAAGGGGGCAACACAGCTCTCTAACGGGCTCTCCCAGTATGGGAATTGTGTAGCTGCTATGGTGGTGGTTACGCCATCAAGTGCATGGCCATCACGCACCCAAACATTGACCGGTAGCGGACGCTGAGGCAGACCATCATCATTCACCCACGAGAGGTCTGCATCCATCGGCGAGATATCCAGCTGTACGATCTCACCTTGGCCCTGCTGCGCGTGCCTTCCCAAGCCTAATATGCACTGCATCCACAACTCGATTGTTTCAATATCTCCAACGCCATAGCAGGCGGCTAGGGGAGTGCGCAACGTCGTCATTACCGACAGTTTATTGGCATAGTCTCCCCTGGACTTATCAATAGAAGGATACGGAACACGAGCAACTTTCCCTTTTTTGGTTTTTTTTGGGCCTATTAATTGAGTATCTAAATCCCAATGCTTAAGGGCACGCACCTTGACGAGGTTTTCGTAGAACGCAGCGTTACTCAAGAAAATGGATGAAGCTTTGAAAATGCCACTTTCAACGTCCCGCGCCAGCGGCATAACATCCGCCAGCTTTGCCCCACGTAGCCCGGTTAATGCCTCGCCGGCAAAAGATAAAAGCCCATCAAGCGTTGTATTGAAGGGCATTACAACCGGCGAGGCCAGTGTCATGGTCATTTTGAAGGGTTGCATTAAATATCCTCCGGCATATACATAGCGCCATCATTCAGCAAAATAGAAGCCTGCTTAAAGCTGTCTTTGAACCGTGCCGGAATGGCGTCGAGCAAGCGGCGGTTATAGTTCCGTGACGAAATAAACGTCATTCGCTCTTCCAGGATCGGATCGAAGCTGCTGCGCCAGTGCTGAGGCAAAGGGAAGCGTGGATCACTGACCCAAACCGTGCATTCGTCATCGTAAGCACGAATACCGCGCCCTAGGCCTTGTGCCAACTGCTGGCGCACGTTCTCTTGCGCGTGCTGATGTATGATCTTGTCAACTGCATCATCGCTGTAACCGTTATCGCGTAGATGTATGCGCAATCTAAAATCGGCATCGCCGTCAGGTGGGGCGTACGGGATACGATGAATGAGCAGGTTTTTTACGAGCCCTGGGGCATCTACCCCTTCCCAGCCAGCCGGCGTGATAAGCACTGCATTATCATGTGCTTGAAAGAGGGTTAAGGCCTGCTTTAATGGCTCCCTGCGCTGATGAACGATTAGATTAATGTCAGGTGCAATCTGACGGAGTGCCTGGGCAAGACCTGCAGTATCGCGCCAGCTCAGGGTTAACGCTAGAACACGCTCACCACAGCTGGCAGCCTGTTTGAGCATTTGCGCACTGTATGCCAGCCACTCGGCATTCGTTTCAACCAACGTCTTAAAGTGGCGAACTATTTTCTTTGTCGGCAACGGGATAGTCGGGTCAGGTAAAACAAAATGCATCGTGCCGAACACTCGGGGGGCGTGGCGCACCATTAGATCCGTCTGCACATTATGGACGGGCAGATTGTCTTTACCTGGATGTCGGATAATCCCAAGTTTGCGCGATAGTCCATCGAAAGCCTTTGGTAAGGGATCGCCAGGAGGCCCGAGTGTAGCCGAGGTAAGGACAACGCTGTTAAGCAGTGGGCGAGGCGGCAACAGTTCATTTAATGTGTCATTGTCTCCTTTAGATAGAGGTGCCCACAGCCGGTTTAAGGTCCGGCCAGCATCAGGCTCCCCTATGCCTAAACTAGGGTACTCTTTGATCGGGGACCATGAAACTATCGGCGTTCCAAATGCTTTTTGTTCCAGCGCTTTATTCAAGAGGGCTGCGTCGTGACAATGGTCTAGCGCCTCTCTCAATAAGTCCTGATGAGCTTTTATTTGCGTATCTCTTAACAGATCGTCGCGCATGTGACTCATTAAGCGCTTTGACGCCTGAATGGCTGTTTCTGAGAGTGTCTGGAAATGTTCACGAATACCGTAAATAGCGCGTGCCGAGGCATAACGGCTTTCTGCGTATTCGTGTTGAGCCTGTAAAAATGTCTTCAGCGCATCGCTCTTGTCTGCCAGGACTTGCCAAAAGCGGCTTTCGTTGCGATCGCCACGCTCAGAGAACCGGTCCGCAACGCGCCGGCTGAGGTGTGAAAAACGAACTAGTGACAGTGAATCACTTAGCACCGACTCTGCAACAGCGGGTAGTTTATGGGCTTCATCAACCACCAACGCTCGTAGCGCTCTGCCCTCTTCACTTGCGGCATCAAGAATAGCCCCCCAGCGGAATGCATTAAGCACCAGCAGCGAGTGATTCACTATCAAGATGTCAGCTACTTTGGACTCACCGACATCGCGTCGGTAAGCTTGCGCGTCATCATCATCGCTATACTGATCAAGTGTTAACTGGTTGCGAGTCAGCTCTCCGGGCAAATCGATTCCGCGTTCCTGGAGGAAGTCATCAAGCACGCCTGACCCGTCTTCTAGCCAAGTGCTAAGTAGCTCTACCCATGACCGCAGCGTGGAACCACCCTCCTCGGCTTTGGTGGGCGCCTGTGGCAGGTCTGACAACAACCGCGCCACCTTACTGGGCGATACATAGTTCGTCTTACCCACACGTCGAGCAATATGTAGCGCTTTTCCCGTGAGCGTCTGAATCCAGTCACTTACATTAAGAGCATCTTTCTCTAACATCTGCCGTTGCAGCTGGCGCGAGTGCGTAGAGACGGCGCAGCGCTCCCCTGTGGTGGCGGCATACGCGGAGAGCGCTGTGAGGTAGGCCAATGTCTTGCCCAAGCCTGTAGCCGCCTCCAGCATCCCAATCGCTGTTTTATGTCTTGCCCGATCGTAGCCGCATAGGATGGCAGCACAGCGCTGAGCGTAGTCGTGCTGTTGCGCTGAGTAACGATAACCGTTCTCTACGGCCACGCCCTTTTCACCAAGAATCAGTGTGACGATTACTTGTACCTGCTCTGTTTCGCTGGTGCTGCCAGGACGTTGGGGGGCTACTGTTGCCATACGGCCTCCTATCACTGCTCAGTGCTTCCAATTAACGGTACCGGCACACCCAGGCCGTAGCTTTTGGCACCAGGAGGATCGGCCAACAGTGTTTTAGCCTGATCGCTAAACACTACCTTGCGACGAATAAGCAGCGGGAACAGGGTTTTCGTGGATGAGCTCATCATCTTTATGTAGTTGCGAGGGTAACGGCACTGATCTAACGGCATCGGCTTAGGCTCAGAAAACTCGGGAAGCGGCTCGCCTGCTTTGAGCGCTCTTGCCACGGCTCTTTTTTGATGGCGACGCTCGCGTGCGGAGTGTGTTGCCTTAGCCCGAAGTGTCACGCCCCACCTAGTTGTATCGTTAATCTGAGGAATTTCGGACATTTTCTCAATCACGATCAAGTCGTGTTGGGCCAACGGTTGAATACGCTGGATGAGATCGGGTAAATGTTCGGCTGTGCCATAGAGACGAGCCACAAATCCCATGCCTATGTCGCAGAACCCTGGAAAATCTATAAAGCAGGGCCGCTCTTTCGGCTGTAAATGGATCGCGTACACCACGCGACCCCATATTTCAGGGGCCAGCGAGCCATTACGCAACACGATATCTTGATAATGTGTCAGCGCGGGGGGCATGGTTTACACCTTCTCTGGCTGATTGAAGTTCCAATTGCCCTCTTCAATAAAGGCATCAAAGGCTTTCTGGGCAGATATCAGCGGTTCACCGGTTACCGTGATCGTTTCAAAAGTCGGCATTTCGACAAGACCAATCTCTTTTTTACCGGCCGTCGTCACTTCATAAACCGTCCATTCGCCACTTACCAACCCGTTTCCGTTGGCATAATGAGCACCCAAAATGGGCTCTAGCCCGAACCGATTCAGTGTGGCGAGAAAAAGCCCCAAATCAACGACTGTTGCACGTCGCATGATAGTTTTTTGAGACATTCTGGCGCCTTGTGGAATCGCCTTCCACCCCGCCAGCGGCATACCAATAGAGTTTTTGCTGCCAGACTCATCGCGGATACTGGCCATTTTGGTTTCAAGGGCATCTAACTGATCGGTAATCGTCTGTGCAGACTCAGTGCTACCACTATCGAGCGCCTCATAATATGAGCGTTTGAGCTTAGTAGCTTCTCCCTTTAGGCGTGAAAGCTCACGATTTCCAGAAGCCATGTCGGTCAATCGGATCAAATCAGCATTGCTTAAAAAGTCTGCCTGGTCTGGATCACGATAGATATCATCTACACGCGCTCCAGAAAAAATCACTGGCTCCAAAGGCTCTTCACAAATAGCGTTACCGATGCCTAAGCGCCCAGACACAAAACCTGCCGTGCCTGCATCACCTGCACCGAACAAATTGATCAAGGGGTTTTTAGTGCGCAGCTCCGCAATGCGGACCACCGACGATTTATCTTCTTCGCCGGCGCCTTTAATACCACCCAGCGACAGCATCAGATGAGTGTCCAGATCGAAGGGCTTGTCATTACCTGTTTTGTTTATGACGCACTCACGAACCACATCACGGCACGCACGGCGTAGCCCGCCCCGAATACCCGATGCCGGGAACATTAAGCGCTCCCCCATATGCGTCTGCGTGGTTGGAATAGGTGTTGGCTGGTTTTTCTTGCCTTCACGGTCCAATAAGTCCTTTGAGCACGTTGCCAGCGGCTGCTCTGCAACCAGGCGTCCCTCAAAGATGTACGTTTTATGCGACATAATTCCAGCCTTTGAACGGATTGTTTGAAGTGGCGCTACTTAGTGATCGTGGCGCATTGCCAATATTAGGAAACAAAGGTATCGTAACTCTCGATTTCTGGCAACATGATATTATAAATTATATACGGAGGTTAAATGTCACTTAACTCGCGGGCGATTCATTTTTATCATGAGCACCTGGGGCAGTACTTAGCGCCTGGGGCTACCCCTTCAGACTCTGTAGCACCCTCCTTGCCTACCCGAACCAAAAAAGCTCGAGAGGCCCGATCAACTGACCCCTCCGCACCATTAGATATACGTCGAGTGGGCACCGGCATGCCCGTGTTCTACATCGTCACTGAAGATCACGCTTGGTTTCTCTCGAACGTGGAAATTGACGAAACTACTGAGGTCACATCAGTACGAATTGACAATGATGATGGGAAAGTGGCTATTAGCGGCACGCAGTATATCGCGCACTGGCTGTACCATGACGCGCCAGATGATCGTCCGTTTCTGATTGGGAGTATCGAAAAGGCGAACCCTGTCCCTTCGATGAGGTTATCCATGCCGCCGATGACGGTTTACTATTGCACTACATCAGGTAAAACAGGAACGCTCTGTATTCACCTGGCTGACTATCGAAGTGACATCGCCATTCTCAAAAAGAGCGGCATACCATGGAAAGGCGTCAAAAAGGGGCTTGTCATACAGAAAGGACTGGCGAAAACAGTGGCTAAAGAGGCCTCAACAGGAAAACAGGAAAGTTTCACTTTGCAGCGCCAAGAGCAGACTCTACGCAAAGATATGAAACAGCTGCAGAACAAATACCCTGATTTTCTGAACATCCTGCGGAGTTTGCAGGTAATGGCCGACTCCCCTAACGCCATAGTCATGGATTGGTTTTTTGCAAATGACAACGTGTTTGGGGCAAAAAGTCACGATACAGCATAAGCGCTGTTCTGCCGAAGAGGCAGTTGGAGAGGTATATAATTTTTAGTTGAAGTTTCTGCCGAAGAGGCAGTTGGAGAGGTATATAATTTTTAGTTGAAGTTTCTGCCGTGCAGGTAGCTATAAATTATTGATAAGAGTGACTGCTCCCCACCCTACGTCGCTACGCGACCACGGGTGAGTCTTCCCAGGTCAATGTGGTGGGCTAAAGCTGCCAAAATTGCACAACGTTGCCGTGTCAGCTTAGATTGTGCGGTCTACATTTGGTCAAAGATGTTTCTGGCCGCGTCGGTCATCGGATAGCTTGACCGGGTGCGTCCGCCATAATAGTAATTATTGACGGCATCCCAAATTGGAAGTTCATTGCCGCCAGCTTCGTTCATGAGAAACCAGGCAGCTGCCCTATAGTTTTCACAAGGGTTCGTCTTGATTTCCTCCATCGACGAGTCGATATTGTCCGCGACATAATTGATTGTGAACTCACCCAATCCCATAGGGCCATGCTCAGGCAGCTGGTGGGGTAGTGGTGGCGGGATGTTGTTTTCGTTGATAGCCAACGCTTGGAGCACTTTTACTGGCGCACCGAACTCAGCGCCAGCATCAAGACCGCACTCAGGCAGCTCATTTGCCCAAGCTGGGCCTATAATCAGTGCCACAAGGGTAGCGAAAAGGATTTTATGCATTGGTTTCTTTTCCTTGAACTTATAGCCACCGCAACGGGGCCGGTACTTCAACTGAGTTTCCAGCATGCTCGATGACAGCAGCTAGAGATTCACTGCCTACCTGTTCGGCACATTGGACGAACGAAACGGGAACCGATTCAGGTGACAACTCACCAGGGCGCTTTTGGCAAAGCTCTCTGTAGCGGGCCACGGTTTCAAATCCATCAGGATTCGATTTAGCCCATGCTTGAATCGCTTTCTCTCGCTCACTATCCACGGCTTTCATCGTGACGTAAAATTGAGCACCCACCAGGGCGACCGATACGACCATTACCGCAGCAACAGCTCTAAGAACCAGCTTCATCTTCACAGTCGCTTTTCCGCAATGCCTGATAGGCGCGCATATCTATGGGCACCGGGGCGTTGGTCACTTCATCAAAAAAGTCTTGTGTTAGCGTCAACTGGCTTTCCTCCTCTAGCGATCTCGGAAAAGCCACTGAGGTGTTACTTCATGCTGGCCATTTTCATCGGTAATAAACAGCGAGCCGTCGCTGATCATGACTGCCCAGTTAATGGACCGCGGCAGATCTTCTGCTATCGTAGCAAGTGCCTCTTGCGGTAGCCCCGCTACATGTACATTCTTGAGCGACGCCACCGCCGGTAGCACTTTATTTTCCCAAAGATCTACTCGCCCATAAGCTAATAGTGACACCCTCTCAGCACGGCGTGAACACCAAGTAAGACGTTCTGCATCCGGCAACCCTACTTCTATCCAATGCAGCACGCGACCATCCAAGCTTTTTTCCCACAAGGCAGGCTCGTCAACATCGGAAAGACCGCGACCAAAAGCGAGCGCTTCGCTATACCACAATAAGTAGGCGATCAAGCGTGCGCACATCCGGTCTTCGGTTTCAGAAGGGTGCCGAGCCACCGTAAAACGCAGCGTCTCATAGACATTGCGATCAAGGTCCGTCAGGTTGACATCAACTTTGTAAGGGGTAGCACTCAACGCCATTGGAAATATCCATCTAAAATTTTCGCCAGTGTAGCGGATTTATCAAAATACAGGGCGACAGTACGCTAAACCGCGCGGTAATCGTTTAATAAAGGGCCGTTTTTAAACGTGTCCTGCTCGTGCATTGGCTCACGCCAAGTTTCTGCCAATGCTGCTTGGTACCACTCCTCCATCGCCGGAAGTGCAAGTAGACGCTGACCATAAGCCAATGATGCATCGCTCAGCGGCAAGTTAAACGTCTGTACCCGAAATGCGACGGGGGCGTAAAACGCATCCACAGCTGATAACTGCCCCCCTGCCAGAAAGGGGCCTCCAAAGCGTTCAAGGCCTTCCTGCCATAGCGTATCAAGCCGTGCCAAATTGTTGCTTAGCCCTGCTGAAAGCTCTTTAAGCCCAACACGCACGCCGCAGTTCATTGGACACTCAGCGCGCAGTGCACCAAACCCGCTGTGCATTTCAGCGCTGGCACAACGTGCCCAGGCGCGTGCTGCTTTGTCTTCCGGCCACACACCTGGGTACGTTTCAGCAAGATACTCAACAATAGCCAACGAGTCCCATACCGTCACCTCATCATCCGAATCCACCAAACATGGCACCAAGCCAGAAGGTGAGAAACGCGTAAAGGTGGCATGACTGTCCCCCACTCCACCTTCAAATGGCATAACATGTTCATTGAAGGGGATATTCAGCGCCTTCATTAGCACCCAAGGGCGCAGCGACCAAGACGAGTAATTCTTGTTGGCAATATACAGATCAAACATGCAGCGCTCCTTGTGAATACCGACAACAGCTGAAGCCAACTATCGAGCACAAAAGAGGGGTGACGTAGCCGCCACCCCTTAAATGAGCAAAACTTAGTTAAGCACAGATTAGAAGTTGGGTTTGCGCTTTTCAACGAAAGCACTCATGCCCTCTTTCTGCTCTTCGCCAGCAAAACAGAATGCAAACAGGCTGGTTTCCAGCGCCAAGGCGCTATCAAGGTCTTGATCTAAACCATCGTGAACGGCTTGCTTCGCGCCACGCACTGATAGAGGGCCGTTGCCTTTAAGCTGCTTGGTGAGCTCTTCTACATAGCTTTCAAGCTCAGCCTGGGGCATGACACGGTTGACTAGCCCAATGCGCAGCGCTTCTTGAGCATCGATTTTTCGGCCAGTGGTTACTAGATCAATCGCCATGGCAGGCCCAACACGACGCGGCAACCGCTGGGTGCCGCCAAAACCGGGAATCACACCTAGCAACACTTCAGGCTGGCCGAAGACAGCGTTGTCGCTAGCTACTGCCCAGTCGCAGGCCAACGCCAATTCGCAGCCGCCGCCAAGGCAAAACCCGTTCACTAGCGCGACCACCGGCACGGGCAATGTTTCTAAGCGCTTAATAGTACGCAGTGCCTGGGTAGCAAAAGCACGCGCTTCTTCTGGCGTTTTATCGCGCATTTCGGTGATATCAGCACCGGCAACAAACGACTTTTCACCAGCACCGGTAATGATGACAGCGCGTAAACGTGGATGCGTTTCAAGCTCTACAAGATGAGCTTCTAAGGCACTCAGCACATCACTGTTCAGTGCATTCAACGCCTTAGGGCGATTAATCGTCAGACGTACCACACCGTCGTTATCAACTTTTTCAATCACTGCATCGCTCATACAGGCTCCTTAATTGTTATTACGCATTTAAAGTGAACACCTACCAACCCTAGCGAACGCTTGGTTGGTAGGCAATCACTTCTTTTGTCGCGCTTGACTGACCTGATGCGCTTACGCGTGCTCACTCGTATATATGAAAGCCGCGACCGCTCTTACGTCCCAGATACCCCGCATCCACCATGCGCTTTAGCAGCGGGCAGGGGCGATATTTAGGATCGCCAAACCCTTCTTGCAACACATTCATGATCGCCAGACAAACATCAAGACCAATCAGATCCGCCAGCGCCAACGGCCCCATTGGATGGGCAGCGCCAAGCTTCATCGCTTCGTCAATGGCCTCTGGCGTTGCGGTTCCTTCTTGAACAATAAAGGCGGCTTCATTAATCATTGGCACCAACAAGCGATTAACCGCAAAGCCCGGTGAATCACCAATCGGTACCGCTGTTTTACCCAGCGCTTTTGCCAACGCTTCTATGCGCTCAACGGTGGTATCAGAAGTCTGCTCAGCACGAATCACTTCCACTAATTTGAGCACCGGCACTGGGTTAAAAAAGTGCATGCCCACTACCCGCTCAGGACGTTCGCACACGGCAGCCAACCGCGTTAGCGAGAGCGACGAGGTGTTAGAGGCAAGAATAGCATCGCTACTTAAATGACTCAGATCACGAAACAGCTTCTCTTTCAGCGCGGGTTGTTCTGGTGCGGCTTCAATAATAATACCGCAGTCACTCAACGCTTCGAGATCAGTGGTCGTGGAAAGCCGCGCCAGTGCTTCTTGCTTAGCCGGCTCGCTCATTTTTTCTTTTGCGATCAGCTTGCCAAAGCCTTTATCAATATTGCCTTGGGCGCGGGTAAGCTGCTCATCGGCGACATCAAAGAGACGAACCGTAAAACCACTGGCAGCGACGACCTGAGCGATCCCCTGCCCCATGGTGCCTGCTCCCACTACACCGATTGGTTGTTCACTCATCGTTATTTATCCCCTGAATCAGTGCTGTTTCGCTTCTTCGCGCAAAACAAATTTTTGAATTTTGCCCGTAGACGTTTTTGGCAATTCGCTAAAAATGATTGTCTTCGGTACTTTGAAGCTCGCTAAATGCTCTCGGCAATGAGCAATAATGTCGGCTTCAGTAATTTCACCATAACCGATTTTTAATTTAACAAACGCGCATGGAGTCTCGCCCCACTTTTCATCGGGCTTGGCCACAACGGCGGCTTCTTCTACTGCAGGGTGGCTATAAATGGCATCTTCTACTTCAATAGTGGAGATATTCTCACCGCCAGAAATGATGATGTCTTTAGAGCGGTCTTTAATTTCGATGTAGCCATCCGCATGCCAAACCGCGAGATCGCCGGTGTGATACCACCCTCCTTCCAGGGCTTTCTCAGTGGCTTCGGCATTCTTCAGATAGCCCTTCATTACGTTGTTGCCGCGCATCAAAATTTCACCAATGGTCTGACCATCTTTCGCGACGGGCTCAAGGGTCAACGGGTCGGCGACACAAAGCGCTTCAAGCATGTGGTAACGCACTCCTTGACGCGCCTTAATCTTGGCACGGGACTCCAGCGGCAACTCATTCCATGCTTCACGCCAAGCGCACACCGTCACCGGGCCATATACCTCTGTTAACCCGTACACATGGGTCACTTCAATGCCGAGTTTCTCAACGCCAGCAATGACTGATGCAGGCGGCGCGGCACCTGCTGTGGTCACTTTCACGGGATGATCAAATTCCCGCTTCTGATCAGCTGGCAAGTTCACAAGGCCGTTCAGTACAATCGGCGCACCGCTGAAATGCGTGACCTTCTCATCCACAATCAGGTCATTAATCCGCTTTGGATCAACTTTGCGTAGGCACACGCTAACACCGGCGTTAGCGGCAATTGTCCAGGGGAAACACCAGCCGTTACAGTGGAACATCGGCAAGGTCCAGAGATAGACCGGATGATGCGGCATGGCCCACTCTAAGATATTGCTGACCGCGTTTAAGTAGGCGCCACGGTGATGGTAAACCACCCCTTTGGGCTTACCCGTGGTGCCCGAGGTATAGTTCAGCGAAATCGCTTGCCACTCATTTTCAGGCAGCTTGTAGGCATAGTCAGCATCACCTTCGGCGAGCAATGCTTCGTACTCAACCTCACCAATACCTTGAGTTTCGCCTAAAAACTCCAGATCGAAAACGTCAATAATCAGCGGTTTATTGTCTAATAAGGCAACGGCTTCGTTGATGACCTGTGCAAACTCAGGATCAACAAGAACAGCTTTCGCTTCACCATGGGCCAGCATGTAGCTGATGGCTTCGGCATCCAGGCGAATATTCAAGGTATTGAGCACACAGCCTGCCAGAGGCACCCCAAAATGGGCTTCAAACATCGCCGGAATATTAGGCAGCATCGCCGCTACCGTTTGGCCGGGCTGAAGACCGCGCTTTTCAAGCGCTGACGCCAATTGCCGACAGCGAGTCCATGTTTCTGCCCAGGTGCGGCGTGTTGTGCCATGCACCACCGCCGCGTAATCAGGATACACCGCCGCCGAACGCTCAATAAACGTCAACGGAGAGAGCGGTACATGGTTAGCAACGGTGGGCGGCATGCCCTGCTCAAAAATGGATGCGTTCATAAATCACCTTTTATGTTGATCGTTTTGGTGTTGATCATCTTTATCGTTAGCGCTGATCTTGCTCTTCCGTGTCTTGGCTAGACGAAGGCTCACGCCCGAGCATATTTGTTTTTTGCACTAACACGTACAGTACGACCCCGGCGGCTAACCCCCACCCTGCACCATATACCGCCAGCACTACGGCCATCGTGCCTGCAACGCCACGCTCAGCAGTGGTTTTAGTCTGTTCAATTCCCACCATTAAGCAAATATAGCCAGTCAGCAGCAGAGTAAGCGAGAGCGCAATGGGCAGCACCGGCTGAAACATGCTGACCAATGGCAGGGTAAACAGCGCAATAAAGCCGGTAATCCAGAACGTGCCACCGCCGCTATAAATCGATTCCATTGCATGTCGGCCATTCTTATAACGCTCAGCCATGGTCGCCGTTACAGCAGTCCAGATCGGGCCCGCCAAGCCAGGATAGGGAGCAAAAAAAGCATGCATACCATTGCGAATAGCGGTGACGTGGTGGATACGATCCGTGCTGTAGTCGATTTTTTCATCGGTACGAATATGGTCAACACGAGACATCAACGTCCGCCCGACGACAATATCGCCGAACGCGATGACGTAGGCGATCACCGCAGTGGGTATGGCCAGCATAAAGACATCAACGCCAGGAAAGCCGACTGTAAAAGGTAGGTAGTTCCACATCTCGATGAAGTTCGGCTGGGTAATCCCCCACTCAATAGTAGGACGTGGGTACTCACCAATCGCCCAAGCCACCAGGATCGCAATAATCATGCCTGGCACCATGCCGTAGTTGGCAATTTTACGCATGATCGCGTGTTCTTCTACCCAGCGCTTAAAGGCCACCGAAAAAAGCATAAATATGGCAATTAACATACCAGCGATTAATGATACCGGGGTCTCAGCTAAGCGCCCGCCCTGCTGTATTTCACCCGTAATAGCCGCGATGCCTGCACCAATAATAATGCCTGCCTGAAGGGAGTTAGGAACCAAGTGAACCAGCTTACGACCCAGCCCGGTTACCCCTAAAATTAAGAAAATCAGAAAGACCAAGAATTGAAGTGCAAACAACGCCTGAATAGCCTCTGGGCCTGGCTCAAAATCTCCTAGGAAGGCCAACACCACCGGCACTGCGGGCGTTATCCAACCAGGCACCATTGGCACGCCTAGCAAGGCAGGAAGCATAAAGCCGACGCCGCACACCACCACATAAGCCAAGGCAACATCATAAGGTAAGCCAAGGTACTGCTCTAAAAGCGGAATCATCGCCAGGCTAACCACAAACATGATGAGCCCTTGAATCATCTCCGCCATTTCCCAGCGATAATGGACAAAAGGTAGTCGCACTTTAAACGGCCCCAGGGGCCAGTATGGCTGCTCTTCGCCGTGCTGGCGGTGCTTAAGTTGCATGAAATGCTCCTTGGTTTGAGTCATTAATGTTGTTGTGAACCAGAAAAAAGAGTTAGCGTGACGATACGCACAAGCGTACTGACGCGGTTAAGCACAACGATACGTTTTAAAACGATCGTTTCACTGCGTATTAACGTAAGCCGCCGACCCAATAGGCCGGCGGAAATGAGTGGTTAAAGCACTTGGCGTTACAGTGTTTTATGGGGTTAATTCAAAATCACTCAAACACTGCATACCCGCTTCGATAACCGCGCGTTGCGCGCGACCAACAGGCAGCCATTGCGTGATAACAAAGTTGGCGCTGGATAACTTGGCGAGATAAAACGGCTCATTGCTGCCTTGTTGCAGCGCACTGGTCGCGTGAAGGGCAGCGTTACCCATTTGCCAAGCGCATAGCACATGGCCAGCTAGATTCAGCAACGGCGTTGCATAGGCCTGCACAGCATCCGGGCCAGTCTCAGGGTCACTGCCTTGTTCAAGCACAAGCTGCATAGCAGTACGAAGATCGTCGGCACCGACCGCTAGCGCACTGCCCATACGCGCAAGGCTAGGCTCAGAACGCATTGTCTCAGCGGTTTTTTGCACCTCATCAATTAGCGCAGATAACGCAGCACCGCCATCACGCTGTAACTTACGTCCCGCCAAATCGAGGGCCTGAATGCCATTCGTACCCTCATAAATAGGCGCGATTCGTGCATCTCTAAGTAGCTGAGCGGCTCCTGTTTCTTCCACATAGCCCATACCGCCATGTACCTGAATACCCACTGAGGCGATATCCACGGCTTGGTCGGTAGAAAAGCTTTTGACGATAGGAATCAGTACATCGGCGCATGCTTGGGCAGTTTGGCGCTCGGTGTCACTTTCACTGTGTCGGGCAAGGTCAAGTTGGCCAGCGCAGTAAAGCGCCAGAGCACGAAGGGCATCGGTGCGGCCGCGCATTGAGAGCAGCATCCGGCGCACATCTAAGTGGTCGCTGATCGTACATTCGTTACCACCGCGAGATTTAGGTGCTCGCCCCTGAGTGCGATCCAAGGCGTAAGCAAACGCATGCTGGCAAGCACGCTCAGCCACCCCAATACCTTGAATACCTACTTTGTGGCGAGCTTCATTCATCATGGTGAACATGTGGTTAAGGCCACGTCCCTCTTCACCCACTAGATAGCCGATAGCGCCGTCGTTTTCACCAAAGCTTAAGGTGCAGGTAGGCGAACCATGAATGCCCAGCTTATGTTCGATAGAGGCGCAGGTGACGTCATTGCGCTCGCCCAACGAGCCGTCTGCGTTAACCAGGAACTTCGGCACTAGGAACAGCGAAATGCCCTTGTTACCTTCCGGCGCATCGGGTTTTCGCGCTAGCACGAGGTGAATGATATTTTCAGCGGCGTCGTGTTCGCCCCAGGTGATATAGATTTTTTGGCCGCTAATGCGGTAATGGTCGCCTTCGGGGATGGCTTTGGTACGTACTTTAGAAAGGTCGGAGCCTGCCTGAGGCTCTGTCAGGTTCATGGTACCTGTCCAGGTACCTTCAACGAGCTTGGGGAGATAAGTCGTTTTTAGCGTTTCACTGCCATGATGCGCCAGCGCTTCGATTGCGCCTGCCGTCAGCATGGGGCAAAGGCCCAGGGCCATATTGGCACCGTGAAGCATTTCTTGAACGGCACTGGCGACTACCTCAGGTAGGTTTTGTCCGCCTAACGCTTCAGAAACACCAATGCCGTTCCAGCCGCCTTCTACATACGCCTGATAGGCCGCTGCGAAACCCTCTGAGGTGGTGACACTGCCATCGGTGTGGCGCTTAGCACCTTGTCGGTCACCGACACTATTTAGCGGCCCCCACACATCGCCTGCAAGCTTTGCTGCCTCTTCCAGCACCGCCTCAACTAAGTCGGGCGTGGCTTCTTCGAAGCCTGGCAGTCCCAGCGAGCGGTGCGCAAGTAACTCTTCGAGTACAAAACGCAAATCGCGTACCGGCGCAGCATAATAATTCATGGCGAAACCTCAGAGAAAATCGGTGATAAATAGCAATTAGCAAAAACACTATCATGAATAGTAGTTTCACTACTTTCATCACACCATTAGCCCAAGGTCTCACCTGCTGAATTAACATCAGTCCTCTATCTGCATTTTTGTCTCAGTTTCACCCAGTTCTCGTTATCGACGCACCTCAGAATTCCTTGGTTCGTTTCAATATCTATATTGTATTACTCTAGGGTAATACACGCAAGCCTTTTCCCTTCAACTGGAAAACACTTTTTTCATCAATTCGTAACCTTCGATGTACCGCTTCACTGTTAAATGCACCGTGCTTCGGCTTGCTCCTGTCTCTCGGCCTGCTTCGGCTTTAGATACACCATCAACTAGCACACGGCGAGCCGCGAGGTTGCCTGCACTATCAGGGCTGCCACGCATCAACTTAACAAGCGCGTCGTACTGCTCTGCTGTCATCAAATTATTCTCCGTACAATTTCACCGAGCCGTGCCGGATCGCCAGCACAAAGCTTTTTGACCGCTTCTAGCGACTCGATACCCAATATCTCGCTTATGTGCCGTAGATCAATCCCACGGCGCTTTAACTTCACCGCTATAGTGCGCCTGCCCGACTGAGCGCTTGCGCCTTCTATCCCCGCCTGTTCAAAAAGCCGCGTAAAAATTCGACTGAGCTGCGTAGCACTGTAGTAAGTCTTGCCGTCTCTACGCTTTGCGCTGAGCTTTAGCCCTTCGCCCGTGCGGCCTGAGACGAAAAGCGGTGAATCAGGATCAAGGCCACGATAAGCAGCCGTCCGCGTTGTAACCCCATGCCCACGCTCTACACGTTCAGCTAAATGGTGGTCTATGGCATTAGTTAGCTTTTTGTTCGTCCAGCACAACGGTCTTGATTTTTGGTTGTAGGCAATTTCTGCCCTTACCACTGAGTCACGCAGCGCACAGCCATTTTCAGCTAGGTAATCACTTACACGCAGCCGCGATAGCTCTGTTACTGTCATGCCCGTGCCGAAGCAAGCAAGCAGCAGGGCGGCATCTCTCAAGCCGTTCTCTGCACTGCTAACCCTGGCGACCTTTACCGCATGTTCTAGTTGATCGTCTTCAACCACAATGGCTTTAGGCATCGCGCATCCTAGATGTTTATAAAGCATCTATCCTAACAGACATTGGCATAAAAAAGGCCAGCAATCATCGCTAGCCTTCGTCGTTATCAACGTTCACGGAAAATACGATACTGTATCTAAGCGTTATAAAAAGAGCTTATCTTTGAGATTAATCATTGCAATATAGCTCCATAGGAGCTATATTGATGGTTGTCAGGACGGCACTCCGCTAGCCCTGTTCCTCAAGGAGAAGGCATTATGCTTAAACAAGATTTCAATATTGGCCCATTTACTGTTAGCCCTGTGGGCCAGATAACTTTAAACGGTCTTCAGAAGCAGCTTTTTGATATTGAGTATGGCCATGAAACCATGCGTGACCGCATCCCTGTAACTCCCGGCACTCAATCCCAAGTGGCCAGCCAGTTGGAAGATGCGATAGCCAGTATTGTATCTGACCTCAAAGGATCAGAACCAAAGCCCCAAGAAGTCCCTTTTGATATCAGGTGGATAGAGCTGATTGATCAGAAAACAGGAAATGTTATTGATTCAATGCCCTGGGAAGCTGAAATTCCTGGCTTATCTGCAGGACTCATAGATGACCGCTTTGAAACATGGCTGGTAGTTGATGGCCGCTCGATGCCGATTGAAATAGAAGAATTTGAGCGGTTAAAAAAAGCCCACTATGCTGCGCTAAATGCTCGTGCCGTAGCTGAAAAACCCCCGTCAACATTCAAGCCTAAGTACGGCTGGATAGCCAATCTTCTACCCGACAATGTGATGACTATTGACCCCGAAGAGTGGCGCGCTCCGTCCTCTTGGGAAATTCGTCACGTAGTTGGTGAAGGCAGCCTCATTGGGATAAGCGGTTCAAAAGCAGCGGCGCTGGTAGGCGTTAACCCTAGCAGCTTTAGGAAATACACAGCACAAGATGGGGCAAAATCGCGGCAGAACATGAGCTTTGCAATGTGGCACTTATTACTGCACCGACTGGAAGTACAAGTGCTATAACTAAATCATAAAAGCCCGCACTAAGCGGGCCTTGCTACCTTTTCGACAGCCCATGGCAACGCATATTTACACGCTGTAATTTTATAAGCTGCCTGTACGGCAGATGATACCAAGGTGTGCGCTAGTATTTCTGAGCTACTTGTTCAGTAGCGACTCGCAAGCAAGCGCATTATTTTCTGAGCTGCTTTTTCAGTAGCTATAAAAGCATAACTGTGAGGCACTGTATGGACAACAATCAACGCCTAAAAGCTCTAGCGCATGCCATGCGACTAGATCGTGGCGATATATCAAAAGCATGCAAGGCGGGTGGTTTTGACGCATCCCTAGCCGATGTTGCGCACTGGTTGCGAGGAGCAGGTAAAGAGCTAGATAAGGGGCCTGGGTATACGCCATCTGGGTACACAGAATACAAGCCCATGCCTGACATTGCTTTTGATGCTTTTTGCCTGGGAATAAAGGCCATTTTAGACGATGCAGAAACAGCCCAGAACCATTAACCCCGATAGAAAATTGTTCACGGAAAATTGGACAAGAGCATTCAGTTACAAACGGTTCAGCATGCGGGGGTCATAGACAAAATCATAAACGTCGATGACTTTGATCCGGGCTACCGCTGGGTGCTTCGGATTGATCACAACGTTTCGCTCAAGGGGTAGCACCGCAGAGGGCACGATCATGCCGAGCTGATGATTGCCAAGCAGCCAGGTAGTACCAAAATCCATGCTCGGCCTGTCAGCTGGTAATAATGCCCAGCCGGGGGGAAGTTCTGCAGCGGTAGGTTCCCAATAAAGAGTGAGGTCTTCCGGTAAGTCGAAGCACGTAATCTTCAATGGAACTGGCGGTTTCCCTGATGCGTGTACGTAGGTTTCCAAGCAACAGATAGCAGGGCTTAACCCCATATACACAGCGGGGATATCTTCGTGATTCCAGCGACCACCTTCAATCGCCGCACCTACACCGCTCAGATCGCTCGCCCGCTTCGCTTTGGCTATTCTCCAAGCCCTCACGCAGCCCCACCCCACTCCATGGCATGCAGTGCGCGCCGTACTTGCTTAGCACCGATATCTGTATCACAGAGCATGATCGGCGCTTGCCCACCCAGTGCGTCATTGGAGCGTGAGAGCCAATCCGTCGCGGCCTGCTTGTCTTCAAACACCTCAGCAGCCAACTGGCTGACTGTGGCGATTCTATCAAGGCGCTCAGAGGCAACTGAATCCAACCGTTTATGCTCACGGCGACGCCGTTCAAGCGTTGAAGTGGAGGCATTCAGCAACATCTCTACTTGTTTGTCCTGCAGCCGAAACGTTACCCGCAAGGCCTGGGATAAGGTCGGTGAAAATCCTATGCGAATACGCTTTAATCGCTCGGTTTCGCTATGCGCCTCCTGAGAGGCTGTGAAGCGCCAGAAGCTAGCCGCAAGGGTCTTAGGGTTAGCTTGACCATGTTTAGTAGGGCTTAATGTGGCATCACCCATCTTACACCTCGTCATTTGATATATTAAAACCTTCAAATGACATGATAGACCAAACCTACTCCGCTCGCTATTTACTCAGCATATTCATCTGGGTTGTTGAGGTTCAGCTGTCAGCCGCTCAGCTGGGTACTGTTGGAAGTAGCGGGCACTTTCATCAGCACTGGCGTTTAGCCACTCACTGACTTGAGGCCCAGGGAGTACGATGACCATGCGCTTTTCGTGGCCCGGTCGGTGGAAGTTCTGCATCATTGGATGGTCATCGGCGTTAATCGTTAACATGGTATAGCTGTGCACCATTTCGCCGTCCGGTGAGCGCCAGCACTCCCACAAACCCGCAATACTGAGTAGCTTGCCATCATGGCGTGTTATGCGTGTGGGTACGGCCTTGCCACTGCGCCAATCCGGTTCATAGATCGCGGTAGCAGGGATAATGCAGTGCTGTGCGTTCTTCCAAGCTGACCGGAACGAGGGCTTGGTGGCCACGGTTTCTGAGCGTGCGTTAAACGTGCTCCTGGCAAGCTTTTCGTCTTTCGCCCAACTGGGTAGCAGGCTAAACCTGCCCGGTAACGCCTCGATGGCGGGTGCTGCTTCGTCGTGTGGGTCGGTCTCTTTTGCTGCCCGGAGGAAAACGCCGCTATACCCTGGCCAAATATCATTTTTATACGATGAGCCCGGTGCCACACCATACGTCTCTTGAAGTGCTTCCAGGGTCGGTGCTTCGTAGTGACTGCACATAGTTCTTTCCTTGGTATCGTTTGTCCTCACTCACTATAGACGACTGACTGCACCTCCCATTTCAAAGCAAAAAAAAACCGGCACCCAATAAAGGGCGCCGGGTCGTCGTTAAGAGGCTACTAAGCCTAATGACCATTTATGGTCGGTGTGATGCGCCAGCGCCAGCCGAATGGCCAACGTCACATCGTCAGTGGTTAGGATCGGCAGCTTGCTGGTTAAGCCGTGTCGCGTTACTACATAGCGGCCTTCTTTCTCCGTTACGTGATCACGCACGGTGTCACTGGCCGACTTTGCATAAGCCAAGACCTCGCCTGCATCACCGGAGAACCAGGGGGTGCTATCCACCAACGGTTGCACAAGTCTGGCATGCGCTGATAGGTCAATGAAGGCTAAGCGCTCCCAATCGCCTCTAGCAAGGTGGGTCCGCTGGTGCCACTGCTCAATAATGAAATCGGACAGGTCACAGACGGCATCATCATACTTCCACATGGCCTTGCTAACGCTGGGTACCACAGCATGACAAACACTAAGCTTGCCATCCTTCACACACGCTAACGCGGCTTTTCCAGGCAACGAATTATAGCCGTTCTGAATGACGCCAATCACCGGGCGACTATCCAGGTCCAGGCTGTCAACTTCGTGATTGAGCGTGAACCCAATGGTAGCGCTGGCTTTAAGCAGTTCCCGAACGAATTCCACCAGGGCATTTTTCAAAAGCATGACCGAGGCATCTTCATGGTGAATCCTGAGGAATTCTGACTCCATGCCTCCAAACCAATCACGGTAGGTGGGATGAATATACAGCGATTTCTTCACCTTGAAGATACGCAAGCCAAACGGCAGAGCCACATAATCGCCATCGGTACTGAACGGCCATTCTGTGTCGTTGAGGCCCATTTCCACATGGCCAACAGCGCGCACCGGCAGGCTATCCACCCCTTTCGCCCTGGCAACGATCGCTTGGCAGGCATCGTACAAGCTGGCACCCGCCAATACCGCTTCCGGGCTTATACCTGGGCGGGTTTGAGCAATGTTGTAACGAGCCACTTGAGGGTCAAGCGCCAGCCATTCCCGTTCGAGTTCACGAACAAGGTCGGTCGGTAGGTTTTTTGAGCGCCGAATGTCGTAGTTGTCGCCAAATACATTACCACGAGCCTTATAGACGCCTTCCCAGTGGCGTTCAAACTCCACTGGATAGTTACGCGCAAAGCGTGTTTGTGTCTGTTTAAGGGCTGCCAGATCACGCAGTAACCAAAGCTCCGGTTTGGTGGGGATTCGCATTTCACTCCCCACGAACGGGCCAAATGCCGCTCCCGTCGTTTCCCAAAGGCTGGCGTAGTTGGATAGCTGACTGTTAACCGCCGACGGGTCGGTGATATCGCCTAGTATCATCATGGAATTGCTCCTGCATAGAAAACAGGGCAGCCACCCTATCGGGGATGGTCTGCCCCGATAGGGTGGAAATTGAGCACCGCGAAGGATGCTATGGATTAGCGATAATGGGCTTTCAGATTGAACGCAAATTTATGAATCCAGGTATGTTGCCCTTCATCAAACGGCAGATCGTCCGCAGGAAAGCCTTCTCCCTCAGTTTCATTAAAGAGCCTACTGGCTAAGTCTCTCAACTCGTACCCAGGTACATCAGCGGGTATATCCAGGCCTTTCATTTGCCGTTCATTTCCAAGCTGGCTACGTAGCACCAGATCGTAACGATCAAACTCCAAGCACGGGATATGAGAGCGCTGCTTTAAACGCATCATCTTTGCGATATCCAAAAGGTCATGAACGCTAAAACCCGCCAAGCGACAGCGGTAGCGAACGGTGGCCCCTTCACGCCAAATATCATTTTCGCAGGCAGTGTTCCAAACACACTTTATGAGGTCTGGGCTATCCCATCCCCCGCTCGGTGTGAAGGCCGTTAATGCCGTTAGCATGTCAACCGCCCACTCTACTTGCGACTTAGGGCCAAGCGGATATTGGTAGGCATGATCAGGATTGAACGGTTGATCGTCACGCATGGGCGTACGAACCCCCGATTCATTCACATAGCCGCACTCTTTGTGTACGTCACCATCCACAAGTCGATTGCTCTCGTAAGCAATCCAAATACTCGGTAGGTTCATTACATTTCCTTAGCAAATAGCTAAGGGCATACCCCCCGCTTGGGAGATATGCCCTTAGGGGGTTGAGATTAAAGATTAATCAAAGGAGCCATCATTTGTGCAATGGCTATCTCGCTCACAGGTAATCAGGTAACCCATCGACAAGCTCACCATCACCGTCGAACAGCACCCAGATATAGCCTGCATTGCGCATCAAGGCCAAGACCTTGCGGAGCGCTGATAATGGACAATCTTCGATAGCGGTATACATCAAAAAACCGGTATCTCGATTAGCACCAATCGCCCAATTACCACCTTTCTCTAACTGATGAACCGCCGCGTTGATCTCAGACTGGGGCAAATGACCAGTGCTTAAGACCACCATTGATTCACTGGGTAGACCACCTTTTGGCATGAAGTGAAAGGTTTTCCCACGCAGCGTAGGATCGCCCATTACCTCAGCCACCAGAGTTGCATTCAATGGCGGAAGCGGTCGATAAAGGAATTGATCTTGCATAAATTCCAGATCCAAAGAGCCAACACATAAGCTGGTAAAGTCTGGATACTGAAGACTGGCCTGCCGCATTAAAGCGTAGATTGCACCAATCCGCGGATGGGTCGTTTCACCAAGCAATTTCTCTTGGCAGAACTTCGCAGCCACCTCAGCACCTTGGAAGTCGCCCACCACGCCGTGATACTTGCATGAGTGACAGTGGCAAGCGGAATGTTCATTCCAGTCATATTCAATAGAGTCATCTATGCCATCGTCAAAGACGGTGGCAAGACACGTTGCTTCAATCTTAAAGCCCGCATTGTGTCCACACTTGGGGCACTGCATGCCCGCTAAGTTGTTGGTAGGTGTTGTCATGATGTTTCTCCAAAAGAAAAAACCATTCCGAAGTGGAATGGTTAGATAGGCGTTACAACCCCATAAACGGAGTTAAAACGCACGTTAGGGTTTAGCAATGCCCATGAATGCAGCAACGCTTACGTCGGGATGCTGCGCCTCAAACCAATGCCATACATCCTCACGATCAGTACCCACCGCGAAGTGGAGAAATGGGGCTTCCAAATAACCATCTACATCAACAGGTACGTTGCCGAGCTGACCCCATAATTCCTGCAGGTCATCAACGGAGGGCTGTTCTTGAGTTTGCATAAAATGCCTCTTTAAATAGAGCCCACCCCTAACGGAGTGAGCCCCGTAAGGGATGGTAGAGATAGATATTGCAAAGAGTGAGCTGTCTACTCCACAGGGCAAGTAGCAGCTGGCACAGGCGCAACCGAAGCAACAGGTGCAAATTGCAGGATAAAGCTTTTGGAACACTCCAGGCAGTCGTGAGCATGCTCAATGACATTGGGCATCGTAGTGCTCAGCGCTGGAGCCTTATCAGACGGCTTATGCTTAGCTGACCCGCAATGCGGACAGAGGTTTGGCATAGCAGATAGCTCTTTAGCTAGGATAACTTGACGAGCTATAAGCAGCACATCAGCGTCATTGGGGAACGTCTTTTGTTGCGCAATACTTCGAGCAATGCGCTCACCGATTGGCATCACAACATCCCGTGTGTAATCACCCTTAAATTCTTCAAGAGAGGTTATTTCGGAGAATTGTTTTGCCACTAAATCAGCAAAGCTAACGACGGTTTCTACCAGTTCAGCTTCTGGCATGTTGTACGTGCGAGTAGCAACGTACAGCGCGCCCACCCAACAGGTAGATTGCATAGCACCAGTCGAAAGATAGGCGCCAGTCACGGGGATAGAGATTTGCTTAGTCATGTAATGCTCCTTAGAAAAGGTCTAAGGGCACAACTCCCGCATTCGGGAGAGGTGCCCGAATGGCGGTTTAGAGAAAAATACTGGTTAATTTTGCGTGGCCAGTGCTACCACGTCAGATCGCTAAAGAGCGATAGAAAGCTGAATATACCACAGGCTCTTGGTGATGCCAGCCCAAGCACGTATTTTAGTTAAGTGAGCTTCTGGTCGCGGTAATGGCCACCCCTTCTAGCTCGAAAACCATTTCGTTCGTACCAACTCGCTAGCTTTTGACCAGAGAGCGGACTGCGGCTATGGGATCGTGCAAAGAGTTCAACCGACATATTCAGTTCATCGGCTACAGACAATATGAGCTTTAAAGCCTTTGAACCGAGCCCTACGCTCCGCTTGTTTTCATCTACGGCTATGTTGAACAAGATCAAATGACCTGGACGAAAAACACCGAGATCGACACTAACATACGAATAGAGACCGATATTCTCGTAGGTAAGTATAGGGAAGTCTTTCAAACGTAAATCACTTAAATTGCAGCTGCCCGTCGCTTTAAGCTTTGTTATCACGCTATCAAGATCGCTCTTTGGCGTGCTACTTCCAAGCTCATTTAACGGTTCAGTAGGTAAGTCATTTGCAGACAGAGAAAGCTCTGAGGGGAATTGTTGCGCCATGGTTAGTCCTTAGCTTGAGTGGAGAACGCCAAGGACACATCACCCGCCATCGGGAAGAAGTGCCCGAGTGGCGAGTTAGGGAAGAATGCTGGTTAATTTTGCGTGGCCAGCGCTACCACGTCAGATCGCTAAAGAGCGATAGAGCCTAGAATATAGCACAGCAATGCAGGGATTCGGGAGAGCAGTTGGTCGTCAACCAAGAGCAATCACGAAAAATTATCTTGCCGACTCCAGTTACGTTGGCTATACCAGTAGTGAGCAGCGAAAACCTTACCGCCGAAAAGGCAGCTGAAAATAAAAGCATCATCGTTGCCAACGCAAAAGAGAAGTTTACCGCCGAATAGGCAGAAGAAATGATCGCCTGTGCCCAGCCTAGCTGGGCACTTTTCGTTAAAACATGAAGATAATTTTTGGATTATTTCAGCATTTAGAAAAAGAGAAGTTTACCGCCGAATAGGCAGAAGAAATGATCGCCTGTGCCCAGCCTAGCTGGGCACTTTTCGTTAAAACATGAAGATAATTTTTGGATTATTTCAGCATTTAGAAAGATGGTTAGCGTTTAAGCGACACTATGCAGAAGGGCTTCAAAAGCTGCTGAACGAGCAAACCCCTTCTCCTCCTCAAACAGCAACGATCCCCCGGCTATATACTCAGCCATGCATTCGGTAGTCACCCAGGCCCGGTTAAGTGATTGAGCCGCACGCGCCGTCATGAGTCGGCCACCACAGGAATCGGCCACTAAATCACCTTCCTCAGTCAGGAATTTGATAAAGAATTCTGGCAGACGATAAGGCATTCCAGCACCGTGAGTGGGTAGGCCGTGCTGCTGACATAATTTGCGGTGTTTACGGCCAACGGCGCAGGAATGGCCAAACTCAAGCGTGTTTTTCGGTATCGCGCCAGCGGTTGGGTTAGCGTATGCCCCCGGTGACAAGCGATAGGCGCCATCACCATAGACAGCGGTGCGCTTCTCCCCACCCTGATCAATCAAGCGCTGCTGGCGCTCACTGTGCGGCGTCAATACTCGCCGGTTGTCGGCTTTACATCGTTTAGGATCGCGGGCGAACCACAATATGGGTTCCCAGCTCACGTTGAGCTGCTGGCGGGTGATTGACGCATACCGTAAGGGGCCTGGAGGCTTAGACCTGTTCACCCACGGGATTCTGTCCATTAGGGACAAGCCCAGTTGATCTTCAAGTGCAATGATCACCCTTTCCAGGTAGGTGGAGCGTGCCGGTAACTGTGGAAGGAAAATGTCCTCACTAAGATTGAGTATCAAACTGGCTTCTGGGGCCATGCGCTCAACGATGGGGGCCAAAATATCGAGGATGAAACCGACCATTTCACTCGCGGACGGGTTACCGTAACGCCGTGACGATGCCAGCGGGTACGGAGGCGAGGTGAGCGCCAGCATAATGGGCTCATTCGACGGCCATTGACCAAATACGTCTTGGCTATACCCCCAGCACGCAACGCCGAGATCTGTGCTGAACGCCACCAGTGATAACGGACGACGTATCGGGTGCAACCCACGCTTCGCCTTATCGGTTAACTCCCACACTCCTCGTTTGCCGGGAATGCGCTTAAGCATGCCCATATCCCGGAGAGTTTGTTGATGCCATCTCAGTTGACGATGGTACACATTACGCTGCGAACCGCTTTTCCCGATGGGCTGGCAGTTCTGGGTAATTTCGTCGGTTAAATGGGCTCGCTGCGCCACGGCGTTGTAAAGGTACTGGTTGTTTACTGGTCGGTCCGCTGCACGGTAAGCATTAAGCGTTTCGTCCAACAAGTCGTATTGAGGCGATATGTTATTGGGCATTGCCTGTTTGCTCTTGAAATAACAACAAGATTACCGCTGAAACCGTATCACCCTAATTAAATCGTCAGCGCTTGCCTGAAACTTAAAAACAAAAAAACCGGCCCCCAAGGGAGCCGGTCGTCTTTGCTAATCACTCATTTGTTATGCCGCTACAAACAAGTCCAGTGTGCCTTCATCGTTTCCTTTGTCCTGCTGCAACGGTTCAAGCAGTCGGTCATGCTCCTGTGCTGATATTGAACGCTCTTGTAAGTGTGCCTGGAGTTCCTTTGGCCACACTTCATACGCCAATCGCTCAAAGTAGTGCTTACGGCGAGCCATCGCGTCGTACGTTGCTGCCTTCCCTTTTGCTAGCTTCACAATGCCCTGGTCAAGATACACCCTGGCACTATCAACAGCGGGATACAGCCCTGAGGCCCAATAACGATCATCGTCAAAGCTATCAACGAACAACGTAGCCTCCATAGGATCTATGGTCAGTTCGTCAGCCTCCTCGAAGTAGACCGTTTTGGTCGGCTCCCCGGTGTAGACGCTGGCCACTGTGCGAGACGTTACCCTGCCCTTACTGTCACCAGCATCGAACGGGGTTAGCCCTGGCTCGAAAGCTGGACCTTCACCATCAGGCAACGGATACCACACCATCGGCGGTACCGGTTGCTTGGCCACCGTGTCAATCACCGGGATCGGATAGCGCTTACCCATCACGCGTATCTCGTACCATTCGCGCAACGCGGGGAAAGCGTTATTAAAACCGTACGAAAGCGACCAAGCGAAGTCGATTGCAATCAGCTGGCGCGGTGTGATGAATTGGAACGTCGTACCAGACAATACCTGCTGCGCGTCAGAGTCCGTTTCCGGCAGTTCACCATTAGCGCGGGCACCATCATGCTCGATTGCACGTTCTTCTTCCTCCACGTCCAGCGTAAGCATATACCTCAGCAGATCTAGCCTCATTTGCGCGCTGTAGTTGGTCGGCGCCACGCCCATGTGACCCGCATCACTTACTTTCCTGCCCAAGTTTTCACGACGTGTCATATCCCATCGTGTATTGAGCAAAAAGGTCCGTAAGCGATTCACACCAAGCAAATGGCCATGGGCTTCCGGTGCAGACGCAATCATCGACTCCATGCTTTTATCTGAATTGCCTGTTGCCAGACATAAGCTGCAACCGAAGCGGGCTGAGCACGGAGCTCTCTGTGCTTGCTCGCCGGCAACCAGTCCACACACGCCCTCATTGCCATCCCGGTAGAGATCGAATGTCCAGTCAGCATGAGCGAGGAATGTTAGATAAAGCGCATCACGTCGTTGATCAATCGCTAGCAAGAGGCCCCATACATCGGTCACGTCCCAATTGGCAATCGGTGCGAAGGTATAGCTGCCACCTGGCTGCTGGATCAATGTTTCGTGATTCTCACCACGCTCATTCATCCTGTCTGCACGCTGCGTTGACTCGGCATGCCGGGTGCCCAAAAGGACAACCAAATTACCGGGCTGCTGCTGACGCTTTTCCAGTTGCTTAATCGCTTTTTGCTGCGGCCGCAATTTCCAATCTACCGAGCATGAACGAGACGAGCCCGCAAAAACGGGAAGCTGGCCACGGCCGATAGTGGAATAGGCAAAGCTTGATGCCATCGAAGGTTCGACCTCCACCACTGTCAGAGGCAATCCCTGCCGTTGACAATAGCCAGATAACGCAGCATTCATAGCTTGGCAATAAACAGACATTGCCGGGTTCTCAATACCAGTATTGGCATGTGTCACGTAGTGCTGGTTTAAGCTGCCTCCCGACGCTATATGCCGTCTCAAGGCTTCCAAAAACAGAACCAGAACGGTCATTGAGTCTTTGCCATAGCTCTCGGCTACCCCAATGGTGTAGTTATCCGCTAAGAGCGCTTGCATACGTTCTATGACGGCTTCTGCTTTGTCATAGACCCCCGCATGGCGCTTGATCGCAACGTCGCTTACGGCTGCTATACGGTTAGTTATGGATAAGTTCATCATTAGCTCCCAAAAGGAAAAGAGCCCTCCCGCCTTCCGGCGAACAGGACTCAAAAGGTGGCCATGGCCACATCGGTTAGAAACGGACTAGCCGTAGGTTAGGTAGGCCCGCATTTCACGTTACTAAACGCGCCAGCAGGCAACGTCCAGTTTGCACGATCAATGATGGGCAGCGTGTACTCAGCTTTGAAAGCCTGCGCCAACGCTTCTTCATCAAGAATATTGAAGGGGGTCGCCTTATCGGCAATCTCCATCACATTGATACGGTCACGACTGATCGTGGTATCGAACTTGCGCTCATACGCCGCAATCGTTTCAACACTGCCCGGAAAGTACCGGCGTAGCGTTGCCCAGATCGACGGCGAGTTAAAGATGCACGAACGACACGACGAGCGAGGCCAAGAAAGACGGTAGGGAATCGGCGCCAGCACACCGTGCCGCTCCATAATTTCCCATACGTCGCTCTCATTGAAATGAAGCACTGGTCTCCAGGTGTCCACATGCCGTGCTAATCGTCCTTTACGACGGTCGCACGCATGGGGCTCCAATTGGTTATATTTCGCTCGGTTTGGGCTTTCTTCACGACGCTCACCCGTTACGAAACATATCCGCAAGCCATTGAATCGCGCTTGGTTATTGATTGCCCGACGTGCTACATCAATTTTTAAGGTCGAACTACACCAGCGAACGTTTAAATCCGCTGAGACCTGAGGAAACCGTTGGCGCGTGCCTGGTTTAGCGCGTGACGTATCACGCAAGAGTGTAATAACACCGTCAGGCGTTTCAACCTTGTGCGGGGCACTGTAGGCGTTCTCTTTATTGAGCTCACCTTCAAAGCCACCGACTAACCACGACGCGTACAGCTGGACGCCTAACTCTGCAGCCAGCTTGCGGTTGTAGTCAGCCATAAATGGCCATTCCATTAGTGTGGAACCTTCACGTCCATCAACGTCGTGGAACCACATTTCTATCCTTGAGCGTGGTACACCGAGCTCAATCAGGCGTAGGTAGCTTGCCCAGGAATCCTTACCCCCGGAAAAGGCTACCACGAATAAATCGTAGTTCAGGTCGATATCCGGGGCTTCAAAGAACACCCCAGGCTTTGCCCGCAATAGCGGCTCCGCACCAAGATCGAGTCCTAGCTGGTTACCCAGCGAAGGAATGACCGCTTGGTCATCGAAGCGATCGAGGACGGCTGCATTCATAGTTGTCATAAGACATACCTCATAGACAAGTGGCCATCCCCCTCTCGGAAGATGGCCACTACGGCAGATAAGCGCTAGGAAACAGCAGCGCTAGACGTTGGCGAAACGCTCCGGGGCGGTGCCCAGGTACGTCAAATCACCGAAGGGATGAGCGTCACCCACTAGCGCCAGCGCAATCATCTGCGCACTGTGGCGGGCCAGGTGAGCCATATAAGAAGCGTTACTGGCACGCTGCGCGAGCTCAGCGACAAGACACTCTAGGTGCTGGCGCTGATCAGGACGAAGCACGGGCTTTACCCACTGAACGCCTTTAGCGACAGGAGACAAATAACCCCCTAACAGGAACGTTCCCGCGTGATAAATGCGCACACCGGTAATTTCCACATAGGCCAAACGAGTACCCAGCTTGCCCGGTGTTAACAGTGCCTCGGGCGCGGGTAGTGTAATGGCATCATCGACGCTAGAAAGGCTCGACACCTTGCCAGCATTAAAGCTTACGGGGTAACGGCTTGACGTTCCCGATAGGGAGCACTCAACCACCACATCCGCTTCACAGTACAGATCATAGGTCATCATATCTTCCTCATAATGAAGGGGGCAGGCCTACTCCCCAGAGGGAACGTAGGCCTACTTGGGTAGGTTGATCAGTCATCATCGAAGTGACGCCAGGTGGCGTCTTCTACGTAATCCCGCATGGCATTTCGGAATTCATCGGGATCGTATCCAGCCGCACTACAGCAAACGCGGTAAGAAAACGGCCCAATGCCATCTGATGCCAGCCATGCAAGCTTTTCCTTGCGTCCGCCTACAAGCGGATTGGCAAGCTCAGCTAAGGTGGCCTTCAAGAGTCGAACACGCATCTGCAAAATAGTGTCTTTAGACCACTCGAAGTCATTTCCAGCCGGTTCAGCGCGCCCTTCTGGGCGGCCCCGTTGGCGTTTGTTTGGAACTGACTTAAGTGCCGGAGACGGCTTGGGGGTGGGAAACGGCACTACCCTGCGGGAGGGTAATTCCGAGGGGGCTGGTGCTGTCATTAAGAAGTCTAGCGTTAGCTGGACCTCCTCTTTCAGCACATGCACATTTTGGCGTTTAGCGGCCATAGGGAACCTCACACTAAAGTGAGGGCAGCCGACCCCAGAGGGTCGATGGCCCTCTAGGGAGAAAATGTAGCGTTGCTACATTAGGTGGTTGATTCAGCGCCCGATTCAGCCAGCGCTTTCATATCGAGGTCGCGATAATCGTCCGGTAGCTCGCAGTCGATTGCAGCGGACACCAAGCCACTTTTAACGTCTGCAAGCGATTGCTCTACTTGGCCGATGATGGCTTGCGCCATATCGTCAATCTGATGCAACAGGTCATCAAGATGGCCTTGCTCAAACGGCTGCCAAACCAATGCGATATTGTCATCTAGCTCGGCATAGTCGTTGTAGTGTTCAAGCAATTTGGTATACGCCTCGTAATGCTTTTCTGCGCTATCCCATTCTCCAACGAACGTTAGAAAGGAGGATGCGGCATAACCGTAGGCGCGTTGTTCAATCGTAGAGGCAGTGGTGTTGGTGCTCATGGTATTTCTCCAGTTAGGCAATGAGCAGGCACACCCTCCCCAGCGGGAGAGAGTGCCCGCAAGGGTTTACAGCTTAGTTAAACCACGTAGCGTTAAATCGCAGGCGCTATTCGCACGACGATATTTTGCTCGGTGGCATTGGGACGAACGTGGTGTTTAACGGCAACCATCAACGCCTCCCAGTAGGGGGTAGGCATATCGGAGTCGCTTCCTTCACCATTCAAGGCGGGGCAAACGGTTACAAAAATGTCGCAGTAACCTTCTGATGAATGGGAATTATGACCCCAGCTTGCCAGTCCAGAAACGCGAGCTTTGTTGGCCCAGTTTTGAAAGGTTGGGTGATCAAACCAATCAACACGAACCAGCACAGCCGGTTCAAGGCTAGATTCAGCGACAACGATATCTTCCGGGTGAAGGAAACCGCATACACGGTCAACGTCTTCCTGAATGGTTTCGTCGTTAAGAAGCGCGTGATAATCCGACAAGTTCTCGAGAATTTCTTGGGCTTGTTCGGCAGTAAGGAGGATAGATTGGCTCATGGTAGGGCTCCATAAAGTGATGCCCAGAAACCAATCCCCCTAATGGGCGATTGGCCCACTAGGCAGAGGATGCAACAGCGTTGCAAAAGAAGAATACTGGTTAATTTACGTGGCCAGTGCTACCACGTCGAAACGCTAAAGAGCGAATGAACTTTCATGATAGCCGTGTCAGTGTGGCGTTGGCAATAAGTACGCGCCTTCGGCAGGTTATGAATACAAAACAGTGTCGTCGTCGCCGGCAACCACTCTACCGTTTAGGCAAAAAAAAACCCTATCCGGTTTGGATAGGGTTGGGGTTAAGTGCTTAGGAAGCGCGAAGCAAACTAGCACTAATTAATTCAAAGAGCGTTCGTTGCAAATCTTCTACTCGATTGATAACGGTAGATTGCTTCACAAAGCTCTTAATGCTGTTAGAACCAATGCCAATCCCAATTAAGTCCATTCCAGACGCTTCACAGCGTGAGACTACATCGCGCATGGCTGGCTCACTATCGGGTTCGCCATCCGTGACGATCACAATCAGCTTCCGTTCTTCCCTCTGTTGCAACAGTTCAAAGCCTGCGTACCAAACGGCTTCTGCCATTGGCGTTGAACCTTGTGGCAAACATTGAAACCGATCCGAGTTATTAGCCACGGATTGGCCATGCTTGATGACCGACGTTACCGGCGTGTACCCACTTCCATTGAAATAGGTAACCGCTGTATTCACACCATTAATCGACTCAAGCCCTAGCGCCAGCGCTAATGAAGCTTCATTAGCAACTTGGTAAGGGATAGAACCCTCAGCTAAAGGCATGCGCATGGAATAGCTCATATCCACTAGCAGATGCACGGCCGTGTTAATGGCCTTCTTCTCGACACGCTTTTTGAAGATCCGGGTATCACCCAAACGTAAGCGCGTTAAGCGCCGACTATCTAAGCGATTACCGCTACGTGCCGTACGATCACCATTGCGCTTTTCCGACTGCACCAGCCCCATCAGCTGGGACCGTATTGAGGAGGAAGTTAAGCGAACCCGCTGCTTAAGTGCCTCTGCAGCACTCGGCTGTAACGACGTGGAATCATCGGGTTGATGGATAGTTGTGCATAGCGGTGTACCTGGCTCCGCTACGCTCTCCAAGTCACGACGTAAGCATTCATGCGCGTCTTCCAGATGGTCATCGTCCGTAGCATCCAGCGTACGAGCGATCACACCTTTTTGATGCTGGCTCTGGCTATCGCCCTGGTCATCCCCACCATGGCCATCATCGCCCTTCTGGCTCTGACCCTGGCTTGCGCCTTGATCGTCACCGTCCTGGCTATCGTCGCCCTTCTGGCTCTGACCTTGGCTTGCACCTTGATCGTCACCGTCTTGGCTATCGTCGCCTATCTGGCTCTGACCTTGGCTCGCGCCTTGATCGTCACCGTCCTGGCCATCATCACCCTTCTGGCTCTGACCTTGGCTCGCGCCTTGATCGTCACCATCTTGTCCATCATCGCCTTTTGAGCTCTGACCTTGGCTCGCGCCTTGATCGTCACCGTCCTGGCCATCATCACCCTTCTGGCTCTGACCCTGGCTTGCGCCTTGATCGTCGCCGTCCTGGCTATCGTCGCCCTTCTGGCTCTGACCTTGGCTTGCACTTTGATCATCACCGATTTGGTTTTGATCCTGGTCTTGGCTCGGGTTAGGCAGCTGAGGAGGTTGATTAACGACGCGATCATCCGCTTCTTTCCGCGCTTCATCTTCCAGCATGGCGAGAACCGCTTTTGCTAGATCAAGTGCATCCTGGGTAGATGCCATTGCTGGGACACGACGGAATAGCGCTTGAAGTCGCACGTAGGCGCCCTGCGTGAATACCGCACGGAAGACCTTTTCGGTTTCCTCCAGCTCACGCTTGATAGCGTGCTGACCAACATACCGGCATTGAACGTAATAGAGACAGTAAGACTCTAGTACGGCTGCCGGGTGGGTGTCGGTCGTGGGGATTTGATAGTGCCCTGCATGAGACATATACCTCGCAACTTCATTGAGGGTATGCGCCATGCCTGGGTACAAGCCAATCATTGCCTGCTCGATGCGACAGTCTTCAAAAATATTGAACAAGCTCTTAAGCAGACCGCGCCCAAAATCTACATCCCAGTCAGTGAAGCGAACGTGAGCTGCTTCATGAGCCAGGTAGCCCCAAAGGGCATCGAAGTTATCCCAAGTATCCGGGATATTGGGCAGAACAATCGTCTTACCGTTCGTATAGGCGCTTTGTCCTCCTATAACGATGTCTACTCCGACTTTGCGAGCATAAGCCGCACAGAGGATGGGTAGTGCGTTATGCAGCGTTTGGCGTTGCGTCATGGTAGTTCTCCAAGTCATAAAGAAACGCCATCCCCCTTCCGGGAAATGGCGTTAAAGCGTCAACAGCGTGACGGTAGGTTAGGAAAAATGGTTTCTCACCATTCTTCGTCGTCTTCAAAAGCAAAAACAGGAAGTTCCGCGCCATCCATTGAGGAAGGATCAAACTCCATCGGCATCGCTCCCATGGCGGCAAGCGATTCAACTAACGACTGCTCATGCTGAGGGGTAGCTGGCGCTTCCTCGACAGTGACAGCCTCCTGAGCGGCTTCTACAGGCACTTCCTCGGTAGCAACTGTTTCAGCTGCTTGAGGTTGTTCCTCAACCAACGCCTCGACCGCAGCACTAGGCTCCGTTTCGACATTTGACGAGCTGGCCGGGAAGGCTGGCGCGTCAGAATTCACCATGAATTCAGCAAAGAAGTTATCCATATCGCCTAACAGGTCAGTCGAAAGGCCAGAGGGCGTAGGGTCACTTGCAGGCTTAGCCGCTGTGACTTCTGCGCTTACTGACGTATCAACGTCGCTAGGAGCGTCTACCGTCTCCGGGGGAGTGGTTTCAGCTGGAGGCGTCTCGGCTAACAGGCCTGATTGAACAGGAACCGCGGGCATTTCATCGTCATCACTAAGCCCAGCACCGCTGAACACGTTATCGACTTTGACACTCCCATTGGCATAGCCGTGAATCTTATCTTTGTCCGCACAGATCAATACAACCGAGCAGATTTGGAAAAGATACGGCGCCTCGATGCGGTTTTTCACTTTATGTGCGTCAAACCCGTCGATTGTTTCCTTTAGCAGCTTGGCCAGAGGATCGAGGGAAGCGTTCATAAAGCTCAGCCCATCTACTTTGTCGTACAGTTTCTCAAGAGAAGGCTTGGTAGAGCCGTTGAGGTGCGATACACCGTTGAGGTAGCGATCATAGAAGCTTTCAGCCTCAGCTTCGATTTCCGCATAGAGATCATTGGTTAGGCCATCCACCTGCCGTGAGAGCTGTTTAGCTGACTCCTCACCGACGGGGTTGATGTTGTAGATGGTGTGCTTAAAGCCAATACGTTCAGAAACGACATTCAGCGGCATAATGCCGCGACGTATGGCGTCTGCGAAGTCAGGATTTTCATCCACCCATTTGTTAACGCTATCCTCGTAATTATCGAGGAATTGTTGCCGTTCAATAAGGAATTGCTGTTCGATCAAGTCAAGCTCTGACTGAACATACTGCAGCTTCGATTGCGGGATTGCATAGCCATTCATGAACCGGAGTCCGTAGTGGCTAAGTAAGCGCCGCGTCTGGGTTTTAAGAGCATGAAAACGGCTAATATCAGAAGGATCGCAAATTTTCTTTGATCCTAAGCTGGTGAGTTTTTCGGGAGGAATTTCGCCTCCGGCACCAAAATTGATATCGGACGCTTCAAGACGAGCCTTCCCACTCCAAATATCAAAATCAGCATGCACGATGCATAGCTGGTTCAATGTCTGGAGGTTCAGAGTAGTGGTAGTAGTCATGGGTTTTTCTCCAACGGAAAAAGCCCAATGAATACGACTCGCCCAATAGGCGTGTGCGTCCCATTGGGCAAGTAATGCAACGAAGACGTTGCGAAAGGAAAATACTGGTTATTTAGTGTGGCCAGTGCTACCACATTCATCGCTAAAGAGCGATAAAGCGTTTTCTTAAACAGTCGGTTACTCACAAACTGCTTAAGAAAACGGGGGGTTAACCCCCCGATATCCTCCAAGCATCGCTTGGTTAGCTTATCGCGTCAAGAGGCGCTAACACGCTTCTATCAACAATGTTACGAGGCGCCAGCGTACTGCCTACTGTCACCTTGTAACGGGTAGACGGTTGGCCACGGAAACGATCCTCATCGACAGGTACCCCGCGCTTAGCCAAGTCAGCTAATAGCTGCTTGTTACTCACGCGCCCTTTCGACTTGTAACGCGTCACCATGACACCCGCGTATTCAGCATGGAAATACTCGCCCATCATCGCTTTTAACGACTCAAGGTGGGTACGTTGCTTCTCCTCTTTAGCAGCCAGTTTGGCTTTCAGTTCATCAATTTCAGTCTGCAAACCCTTGTAGGATTGTGCCTGCTCAATCCAATCGTTCGCTCGACCGTCATCAGTGGGGAAATACAGATCGCGCTTAGGGTCTTTAGCCGGCTCTTGGCCAGAAAAGACCTGCTTCATGAGAACGCTCGCTTTCTGAACTAACTGACGTAACAACACGTCATTTCGCTGTATTTCAAATTCAAGCATGCCGTATTCGGAGTGCCAGAAAATAAGCCATCCCACCCTCGCCTCAGTCACCAATAGCTGGTGCTGGACTTGGCAGACGTACAGCTTGTAATCACGGCTTTGGCGACCGTTTGCTTGCACATCGAGCCATACCTTATCGCTGGGGCACTTAATCTCGACAGGCTCATTATTGCTTTTGAGTCCATCAAGGGATGCCCGCAGCAAAGGTATGCGTGACGACTCCACACAGGCAGGTAAGATTAGCTCCCCTACCTTAGCTTCGTACGCGGCACGCGCCTTGGCTTCATTGCGCTTACCGGCTCTCACGAGCGGGTTTAAGCTCAAATCAACCTCAGTGGCATATCCAGACTTCTCGGCCCACAAGCGCCAGTACGTCTTGTATTGAGAGCGATCTAGTAAAATAGCCGCATCCGTTGCAGTAATGCCACGCTGGCGCCAAAGCAACCACTCAGCAGAGCCTTGTACTAAAGGAACTACCTTCATATCGAACCCTCCGGTATCACCCGAGGGAGTGCCATACCGCGCACTCCCCCGAGAGGTGGTTAGCTAGCGACTGCAAGCTTCCACTCGGATTCAGCTGCTTCTAGCTGTTCCAGCGCATAGTTTGTTGCTGTTTCACTATGTGCGAGACGTGCTTTGATCCAGGCACGGCCAGGGTCAAAGCTATTAGCTGTCAAACATTTATCAATCACCTGTTTGACGGTTGATTTCAAATCAGCTTTTGGCTTTTCATCATCATGCTCACCACTACTGTCTGAGACAGACGCTTGCGGCTCTACATGTTGCGTTGTGCCTTTTTCGCTTTCGGTATCAGTCGCCTGCTCAGCATCCCGCGCTTGCCAGGATTGCTCAGCTGACTCCAGTTCCGCGTAGAGATAGGCTTGAGCTGCAGGGTTATCTAACGACTCTACCCACGCCCGACAAGGTGCAAACGAGCCTAGCTGCTCACCACGCTGAATCAAGGCTGCTAATTCTTTCGCAAATCCCGCTTGCTCCGCGTCAGTAAGATGCGGAATAGCGGTCATTGACGAGCCTTGACCATTGCTGGACGCATTGAGCTGAACGACGTTGCCGGTTTGCGTATGTGCTTGAGCTTCGATAATACGCTCTGCTTCGTCCTGGTCGTATATACCAGAGAAGCCAAACGCAACACGGGCACACTGAATAAGCGCTTTGTGTCGAAGCAACCGCTTAGGGTGTGTCTGCCAAGGGCCAGGTAACGTACGGTAGGTTTCATCAAGAAATTCCCGCACTTTTACTGGCTTATCCAAGTCCTTACGGTGGATCAAACAGTCAATCCACATAGGCGCTGGAACCTTAGCTCCCGGCATGGTGACGTACTCCGAGGAGTACACGAACTCAACGCCCGCATATTGCTTGTGGGAATTGATGATCTTCACCCAGCCATCGACACCCACTACAGGAATCACCGCCCCTTTATCGGGGTAGGCGTAAATCTCCTTGGTGAAGGGATTAAGCTTGTACTCATTGGCAACCACTAGCAGGGCTGTCATTTGAGCATGCGTTGGCACTTCACCGTTCTTGAGCCTGAATGCGGTACTGCCAAGCGTGTTAAACAGTTGGTCTTCATCAATGCCGTAACGTGCTGCCATGGTCATTACGAACTGCGAAGCCTGCGATGCAGAAGGTTGTGCTGCGGTCATCGTATTTCTCCAATCATAGAATGGAGGAACACTACCCCCTAGAGGGAGTAGTGCCCTCTCGGGGGTAAGCGGACATGCCGCTGAGGAATTAAGCCGTTAGCAGAATAAAGTCGTCGTCTTCGTCATCATCGTCGTCAAGGCCAAAAGCCATAGGCGAACCAATCAGACCTAACGCTTCTAAATCTAGTCGGGCTTGTTCAAGGTCTACCCCATGAGCCACAAAGGGCGCGAGGTAAGTTTCAAAGTCACTCCAACACGTTAGCGCTGGGGTTAGTTTCATCGACTCATCTGCCACTGAAAGCTTTGGGTTATCAACCCGGTCAGAGGGGAACAGGCGATCGAGTTCTTGCTTGGCAAAAACCATAAGAACGAAGGGGCGATGCCCTAGCGACCAATTCACTTCGCCAGCACCTTCACCTTTTTCGTCAATGGTATTATTAGCGCCATTTGAGCCTTTATGGATGGTGAGACCAAAGGCGTCAAACATCACGCCTTCCTTGATCAACACATCACCAGTGCCCTTGCCACCAAGACGATCCGCACCTTTATACAGCGCTAACACCATATCGGTGTCCGCTGCACGTTCGGTTGCGTTGCGGCCATTCAACAGCCAGCACCATAAGGTAGAGCTAGTAGTATTCGACATATTGGATCTCGACATGCGTACCGTATAGACAGCACACCACCCTAATGGCGTGGTGTGCGCTTGTTAGCTGACCTTTAAGCGGCTTGTGCAGTGGGTGTTGCTTGCTGCATTTCGCCAGGTTCTGCTACTTCGCCATCTACCCAGTTGTCTTGACCAAACACATCGCGGGCTAGCCGCAACAGTGCTTCACGCTGTTCGGGTTTATCACCCACCCGACGTAAAAACGCCATTTCAAGCGCATAACCAACGCTGTTAGCTTTATTGCTGGGATCAACACTGCCACGGAAACGCGACGCCAGACGGCACCAGCGCAACAAGGTGCGTGTTGAGAAGGTAATCGACAGTTGACCCGCTTCGAATAGACCTCTTACTTCATTCGCGTAGGTAACCATACGTTCCCTCAGGTTTTCCGGCACTTTCGTTCCGGCTGAGGCCAGAATGTCTTTCTCAACGTGTTCAGGTGCATAGCCCACGTTCATAAACCGGTAACGGTCCATGGCCGCAATACTTTGCTTCATCACACCTTGATAAGCCTGGGATTCATCACCACCGCCCGCGCTATTCCCGGTGACAATCACACGGAACATCGGATGCGGCTTGATGACTTCACCACCATTAGCACCAATCACTAACGGACGACCTTCCAACACATCATTGAAGGCTGAAAGTTCCTCAGGAGCCATCATATCGACTTCGTTGAGAAGCAAGATGTGGCCCAGTTTCATAGCCATTGGTAATGGCCCATATTGCCAAGCCGTCACGGGTTCATCACCGGGTTTCGGTGCGCGTAGAACGTACATGCCGATAAGATCAGCGGCTTCCATTCGCCCGCTACAGGTTAGTGACTGAGTAGGCCAATTTAACCGGCCAGCTGTCTCTAAAACGAGTGAGGTTTTGCCCGACCCGGTAGGGCCAGTGATATAGAGTGCATCGCCCATCGGATTGCGGAGGAACGATAACAACTCTGTGATCGCCGTTGCCCGAAACACATACTCCGCTGTAGCCGGAGGAATGTAGGGACTGGCGGTATCATTGAACATAACCATCGTTTTCGACGGATCAACTTTCACGTTGAAGGTAGAAGCGATAGATACTTTCGAGAATGCAGGATTAGTCATGGGAGAACTCCATAGAATACTCCCTGCGATAGAACACTCCCCTTGTAGGAGAGTGTCCCTACAGGGAAGGAATAAGCAATTAAGCTAGAGAATGCTGGTTATTTTGAGAGGTCAGCGCTACCTCTTTTCACTGTGCAACGGCACAATAAAATGATTATGGGTAAGTCATTTATCGAGTGATGACTTACCGATAACCACAAAGACGTAGATGCAAGAAAGGAGTCATGACAAACCCAAAGGCTTGTCATGATCCATGGCTGCTAGCGTTTACGCGGGTGCAATACCCGACGCTCCGGCTGGCGCTTTAAAAGAATGCGAGCATGAGCCCACATAACAGCTTTCGATAATACGATGATGGCAAACAGTATGATGACGTAGTGCAAAACCAGCCAGGTAACTATATCCATAGCTTCGTAGCTCGACGCAATTCTGCTAACCAAACGGTCGATGATAATCATAGTAGTGCGCTCCATAAGATAAAGGGGCGCACTCCCGGCAGGGATGTGAGCCCCTGTAGGGATGTAAGAGATTAAGCAGTTGCAAAACTGTAGTAGATCCCAGCCGAAGAAAAGCCTGCGATACTAAGTGCAAAAAATGCTAATGCCATGGTAGATGCCTTCATTAAAGCGAAGGGGCATCTACCCTGACGGGAAGAATGCCCCGTCAGTGGGTTAGAAGCACCTGCCGAAATGGCGAGGTGCTATAGGGATATTACGACTGCTTTAGTTTGCTCAAAAGACAGAACACGGCCCTGGCGAATATACGTCGGGACATACAAGTGTTGCCACTCGGGATCGGTCTTAGGGTCAAAAAATAGAGGATCTGCAACGACAATCTCAGGCTTAGGGCAGGTTCGTTTTGCTTGCCATTGGCAAACAAAAGCGAGTGCTTTTGCCTTGAAAGCAATTACATCGTCTTTAAGCGCGTATCTCACGATCTGCGCAGCGTAGGCGAGCAAAAAAATGAACGCGATTGCAGTGAGGGATTCACTAATAGTGAGATTGAACATGATGGTCTCCAAAGCTCTATCGAGCAAAAGATGCACTGCATGCAGTGCATAGTAAGCACCGATTTATCCTAAACGGACAAACAGGCACGGGTTTACGGAACACCGAATGGTGCCCGAATTAACAACACAAACGTTGACGACTTGAACAACTAGCCGCTACGTCGCAGAACGCGACATAGAAAGATGCCAAAAGACAAAGGGGAGTAGCCCTAGGACCGCGAGTGCGGAGTTGAGGCAAATGAAGAATGCTGGATGTTTGATAAGGTCAGCTACCTTGGGGGTTGTGAACTAAAGAGTTCAACACTTCCAACTATAAGCGACCCGTTGAGAGGTGACAAGCTAGCTCATTGAGCAGTAGTGTAAAAAAAACCCTATATCTCCTTCGATGCCCTTAAGGGAGGCCTAGAGGCCCAAGTGGTTTTGACACATCAAGGTAAAGTGTGCGTTGCGTACCGTACTTTTTTGCCCACTTTTGAGGATGTGAACAATGACTCAGGAAGCCTTACTGCCTATCACCCAGCCAGAGGGTGTAAAACCGCGTAGCCCTTCTACGCAAATGCGCCAACAGATGACCTCACCGATCAGCCAAAAAGAGCATGCTGAACGAAAAAATGTCTACTCACGTCCAGTAATAGACGAGGAACTGACGCTGTACTCGCTACAGGCACAGCAGGTCATGCAACGTTCGTTTATTCGTGTCAGCTATAGCTTATTCTCCACGGACGTTATCTTGCGTCTCATTGGCGATGAAGATCAGATTGACGATGTTGCCGATATTATTTCTGCCATGGTGGCAGATGCCCACGGTGAGCTTGATAGTGTCATCGCGCAAATGGAAGAAATTCTTGAGGTCCATTCAGGTTCAGGTAAGCGTGTGTCTCGCTACTCAAACCCGGTCACGCTTAAATTAGAGATTACCGCACCACAAGTCGGCCAATTTATTGATCTAGTGAGCAAGCTGGACCGCCTAGTCATGCTGATCGACAACTTGTGGCATAAACAAGTGCTAACCGGCAAGCAGCGTACGGCAGCACAACGTCAATGGCGCCAGCACGTCAACCGTGTAGCCTCAAAAATTATTCAGATGGAAGGTCGCGCCCGTGGCTCTGCAATGCGGCAGGGTAAAGGCGACGAAGTAACCGAACATGCGCCTTTAATGGCAGACCATGCAGAGCATGACGCCAATATCGCAGCCGATGCAGGTGAAACAACCGAAGGTTTCCCGACGCAGGAAAACAGCACCAGTGCCGAGGAAAATGCAGCCACCGCTTAACCTTAAAGTCACCCTGCCCTATCTCCAACCGCCGTTCTTGTGAACGGCGGTTTTTTCATGGGTATTTAATTAGGGATCTCATATTTTGGCGGTAAACTGGTACCAGATTTCAGTCTACAGCTATCAACACCACACTGAAGGAATCAAGATGAAAAAGTTGACACTTATTGCCTGCATTGCGACTGCATCTATACTTTCTGGCTGCGCATCAACCGGCACTTCAACCGCTGATCGTCGTTTTAGCGAAGACAATAGCCGTGCATATAACCTTGCCCAAGCAGGAGGGCTACATGAAGCAAGAGATACAGAGCTTGGCGATGACCAATACAGCTACATGATGAGCAATTTGGCGGATGGCGCAAGCACCGGGTTATCGCTCGCTAGTTCATCGGGCTTTGGGCTGTCTGGTGGAACTTCCCTCGGGATCGGCCTTGCCACTGCCCTACTCTCTGGGCCTGGGATGATGGGGTTTGATAGCGCATTTGCCTTTGTGCCTGAAAGCATGGCATCCAATCCATCCGATGCCGCAAAGGTAATAACTAATTCCTTTTATGAAAGCGCCAAAGCAGGTGAAGACGAGGCGGGTTACTCTCTGAGAGTGACCGATGAGAGCTTTGGTTATCGCCATTCTTCAAAGCGGGAAGTCGTAAGCTTTACCTTTGTTAATGAGAGCCTTGGCTGCTCAGACCCAGATAAAATTGAAAAGTGGAGCGCAGAATACAATTGCGTATTGGCGCTGATCCACCCAACCGAGACACGTAAGCTTGCCGATACACCTTTAGCCGTCAGAGATAGTGCTGGTGCTCGCAGCTATGCTGTACACGCACACGACAATACCCGCGCCCTGCAAACGGTAGTTAAATTCTCAAAACAAGCCGAGGAGTTACTTGGTGAGGAGCGCTTGGCTCAGGAGCGCCTAGCATTGCTGCAAACCGTCTCCGCAAATATGCCGAGTTGGTATTTTATCTACGAGACACCTAAAGAATATACACCTCCCATGGTTATTACCGAGGGTGAAACTGAGTTGTTCATCACACGTAAGTAAGCATCCCCTATAATCTGATTTAGATAGTACCCAGAAAGCAAAATCCCCGCCTACGGCGGGGATTTACGCTTCTGTATCATTGTTTCATTCTAATCATAGAAATCGCTTCTCAGCTCATTCTGTGTCTTTTGCCTAAACGCGTCACTATCAACGTCTTCAAAACGATTTAGAGTCCGAGTGGCTGCATCTGCTCGGTCATCCACATTAAGGTGATTATTTGTACCTGTTAGGGATTCAAGGTCAAAGCCACCATCGCCCATATAAAGCCCCTCAGATTGAAGAATGCCCAACCATTCATCCAGGTTAACGAGATCCCAGTTGATACTTTCTAGTGCTGTAATCGGCAAACCGCCACAGCTAGGACTCTCAGCACTGCCCCAGCTTAAACCGGATTGTTTGCGCACTTCTTCTTGCAATATGCGTGATAAGGGAGAATTAAAACAACAATAGCTTTGGCGACGTTCTATACAATAACCTAAAACTTCTGTTTTGCAGTATGTGCCTATATGACGGCACGACTTGAGTTCACGCTGCGCGTTAAGCTCAAATTCTTCCGCCTCGCAACTCCATATCAGCTGAATAGCTAACATAGTGACTACGTAAATTTGGTAGGCCGTCATGGCTGCACCTAGATAGCTAGCGCCAGCCTCACCAAGCAATTGTTGGGAAAAGCTTTGTGCACCCTCACCACTACCGACGGCAGCTGCACCTTCCCCGGTTGCGACCTCTGCCGAATTGAAAATCATATCGCCGGTCATTTCGGCCACTTTTTCTTTTAATGGCTCTGCTAGTTCAAGTGCTTTGTTTTTAACCGACCCAGAGAACGCATCCCATGCGCCTGAAACGTTTTCAATACGGGAAGTGAATGGTTGGGTCACGCTTGACCAACCACTTGTGATGGGATCACGCAGCAATTGATACGAACCTTTTAAGGCTGCTAAAGGTCCATCCGATTCCAGACCAACAATCGCGTTATCAATTTTCGGTACGGTCATGATCATCGTCAGATAATCACCCATAGAAATACCGGATGGTTTTTCGCAGCAATCCACCGTGCCACTTACGGCGCGTTTGCATTCACCAGCTTCGCCGGTAAAGACCGTACATGACATGCCAGTAGAGGATTCTGAACAGCTTAGATCCTGAACCATATTTTGTGCTGCATTCATCATGGCGCTAGCACGGGCAAAATCAGCGCTTTGCTCAATTTCATGTTCAAAGCACTCTGACCCCATGCAGCGTATTGGGCCCGCACAACTATATTCAGATTCACGCTCAATCGTTGGTATTTCGTAGCTTGTCCCACAGTCCCATGTTTCTTCTTGGACGTAGCAATTACCTTCTGAACCTTCTGCCCCATCAACACAAGAGGTGCTTATATAGCCGCACTGCGGGTTTGCTTCAAACTCAGCGCATTCTTCTATTGCATCGCCACTTGAAAGGCACTGTTCTTCTCCGTTGATATCCTCCCAGCAGGTTGATGTTCCTTGATCATAATTACAGCTGAGTGGTGCGACTTCGACGTGTGAGGCTAATCGTGGAACGTTGGGGATCGGGGCATTCGACAACTGCTTTTCAATAGGGTCACCCGGACACACGTTAAAACCGTCGATATTTCGACATGATGCACCGTCTGCAGGTACCGCCTCATAACTTCCTTCACAGAACTCCTCTTGGGTGACAATTGCATCATCTATACAGCTTTGTGGCCCCCAGCTGTCGTTTACCACTGTGAAGAATTGGGCGAACCCCATAAAGGTCGAATTATTGAAAACGTCGTTTACGTGGTTAGCGATCGAAGCCGTATCTCGATTGTTATGGAAAAAGTTAACGTCCAAGCCGTTGCGACTAATCCCATTCAAGGCAGCGGCGCGATCACCACTATCTCCCCCATCGTCCTCATTACCAATAACGACAATTACCCGATTTACATTTTCGCGCCATTGGAAAAAATCGGCAGCATACGCAACGACTTTCCATGCGTCGGTTTGACCTGGCTCGATGCCGAGTTTATCGACCCATTTTTGTACCGCATCGACATTGTAAGAAAGAGGAACCTGAAAGGCTTTTTTAGTGTGGTCATCCCCTTGGAAGGCTAATGCACCGGTACGAACGTTGTCACTTTTACCGCGTGATAAAAGATTAACGAAATTACCTAGACCATAACGCAAAGCGCCAATCTCTGGTTCCATTGAGGCAGTATGATCAATCAGAAATACAATATCCGTTGGTTCCGTATCTATCTCAATAAGGTGGTTAATGCGGCAGTTGCCCTCGGGCTTAAACCGACGGATGCACTGGTTATATTCTGGGACGTGTGCTGAAAAGCTCGATTCAGCAAAAGATTCATCAACACTACAATCAGCAAAGTTATTCGCGAAGTCCTCCATACTGTCAAACACTTCGCGTGACTGATTCATCATTGGGTCACTGCTAAAATCAGGTCGCGATAAATCACCTGCTTTATGGACCACTTCGTAGGCCATGCCCTGGATAGAGGTCGGCCCACCCGATTGGGTCACTTCGGCACGCATGTTTGATAGCGCAAGGCTGCCTACATCGGACAACCCTGAATCACTCGATGACTCACCTTCTAATTCATCCTGAGGCCGCATGTGTGGGTAGTTATAACTTTTTCCAGTGTCACTGGCCGTATCAGGAAACAGATCGTTGACGCTGATAGCATCACCGTCGCCAAACGAGATAGATCCGCCATCTACGTTCGCAGGGCCACTTACACCTATGTCGTCGGCAAAGCCCTGACCATTCCTGGCTGCATCTATAAACGCATCGGCGTAAAGCATGGCAGGCTGAATCACCATTAGTGTGATCAGCAGCCAGCTTAGCCAAACCGCTCCCCAATGTTTGCGCTTAGATACTTCCATTATTGACTACTCCCTAGCCGGTCACAGGCTGCCTCTTGAATATCCTGGGCTATCAGCTGAGTGTCGTAGCTACTCGCCGTGGGATAACGTAGAAGCGGAATACCGGCCTCTGCGAAGGCGTTGTTAACGAAGATATCGCGCTCTTGGCGGTCCTGGCGCTGGTGGCTGGGGTCATCCAGTTCAACCCCAGCGACAATGCGCCCTTCAATCGGGTCCAAAATGATGTAGTCAATGTGCTTGCTAGAAATTCGGCTGAATGCCCTAGCCCAATCGCTGCGAGTTTGCCCTTTACGAACAAACAGCACATCCGCAATACGAGGCTTCCCCATTACCAAATACTGATCTCCAGCTGCCTCGGCTAAGTAGCGGTAAAATCCCCATTCAGTCTTGGTGAAAAGGTATTGCCGACCATCATATGAGGGTTCAGGGGACCGCTTACGAAGCCAGCCCCAGAGTAAAAAAAGGAAAATAAAGACGGGTATACCCTTCGCCCACAAAGGCAGCGCATCTAACACGGGCAGAACATTGACAAATTCCATGTTTTTTCCTTTTCACCTACATGTTGCAGCAGTCTTGCCAGCGCCAAATGGTATAAATTGGGTCTTCTGCGACACCAGGGATAATCCGGGCATTGCCCCACCGCAACGTAGACTCGCCCATTACGTGGCCGCGTTTGGTTTCGGGTAATGGGTGAAGCAAGCTAAACTTGTACTGAGTTTTTGGCAGTGTAGGACTGATGTGGCCACCACTACACATGGCGTCTGATCCCATGGTGCGCCAAGCCAAGCCGCGACGGTGCAATGCTGCCAGTACGCGTGCTTTCATCAGGCTTGATTCTTGGATGACGCCATTCCCCCCGGTAATTTGTCCTGATAATGGGTAAATAGGACCCCAGGAGCCCGCGCACCAGAACATGGAGTTAATGGGCTTACCCGCAGTTGAGGCTACTGCATCCGCAGTACAGGCGGCGGCTGCAATTGGATTAGCCACCGCTGCAGCTTCGGGATTAGTGAAGAAGGCTAGATCGCTGTTATTCCAGGTAGGATCAAGCTCGCTCAAGTACATAATATCGAGGTCGGTATAACCATCTGCATTACATGCACCTGACACAAACATATCCATCATCAAAAGCAGTGGAAACGCGTAGTAGTGGTAGTGCATGAACGTGCCGTCACCACCATCAAAGTCAGTTCCGCCATGCATGCCTTGAAATGTGCGGTCCATGGGGAAACGGATACCATTGAGTACCGAGGAGCAGCCAGGTACGCGTTGAAATTCAATTAGGCGTGCCGGTTCCCAAAAACTGGTCACGACACCTGGCCGTGGCACACCCAGATTATCCTCACAGGCGCATAGCATACGGTCAGCACTTCCCTCAGGAACTCCACCACTTCCACCCGTCAACGGAACACCAGCCACTCGTATTGGAAATAAGCAATCCCAGCAAATATCTGTGATGAGCTTTGGGCCTATCACCTGCGCATCAACGCATCCAGGCGTCGCATGCGCCAGTTGTGGTGCCACGGTGCCGATAACTGCCAGAACCATTGCGGCCATAAAGTGCCGAAACCTCATGACGCAACCTCCCTTAGCTGAATAGTCGGTACCGATACTGCATAGTCCAGCGCCACTACTTGTGGGAAGCCATAGAAGTAGCCCTGATGGAGTGACACGCCTGATTGAGAGGCGCGTTTGGCGTCTTCTGTCGTTTCGATACGTTCAACAATGGTCAATATGTTGGTTTTTTGTGCATGGCGCAGCGCGGCTTGAGAATCCGCATGATCCAAAGTTTCGCTTTCAAACTTGCACACTGACCACGGAAAAGCCTGCAAACGCTCTAACGAGGCATTTTTGGAACCAAAATCATCCAGGGCGAGGCCTAATCCACAGTCGCTTAACCGGGACCAGCGCTTTTCAATCGCGTCGTCGCTGACTAGTTCGTTAATTTCAAGCATGACAGGCGTGTGTTGATAAATGCGGAAGGCTTTGTATTGCTCCTCCCAGGCCTCAAACGCATTGTCACAAGACAGCGTTCCAGCTGACACATTGATATAAAGGGGATGACGAAGCCGATTACCTACGGCTACCCACTTCGCGAGCATGGCAATAATTTTTAGATCAAGAGACGCCCACTGTGTTGCGGATACATGACCATGTGGGCCCTCATATAGACCCGTGGACCCAGGGAACCGTGCCAGCACTTCATAGGCTTTACGGGTGGTTGTTTTACTGCAAACGATGGGCTGGAACGCAACTTTTGCCTTAGGCATCATCACGCCCCGAACCAGTTCTTGAATGACAAAGTTCTCACCGTCACTGGTAATCACTGAGGGGGTAAACTCCAGCTCAAAACGGCTTTTCACATCCGGCGTGAGCAAATAAAGCGGGGCATCAAAGAAGTCGGTTACTTCTTTATAGGCATCCCAACCTTCGTCAGCATCCAGCTCGGTAGCAATTAACATTACCCGGCTGACATTAGCCGTAAGTGCGGGCAAACGCTCGGCAACCAGTTCCATTTCGCGTTTATCGGTCGCGTTAAAGACAATGATGGCTTGATCGAACGGCACGGAGTCTAGTGGATTAATCACACTGCCTGCTGCTGCTATCACCTGCCCTTCGGCGCCAACAATATCGTCGTAAACGCGCACACGGGGGTCCAGCTTGCGTGTTCTCGGTCGAGTGGCGGGAGGCATCCATTGGAATGTTTGGCGGCTCCAGAAGCGCTCTGCAGCGTCTTCCCTTTTTTGCTCCCAATTAATCTGAGCCACGCGTTCTTGCATGACTTCGATCATATCCCGTTCTTCAATTTCGACTACAGGACCGCGTATGCCGAAATCTCCCCGTTCACCATGCTCTAACTGTCGATCAAGCCACTGGGGTTCACTGATACCGGCAACGCGAGCGATAACATCGTCCGGGTGTGGCGAATCGCCAATACGTATCAGCGTAGGGACTTCATTCACTACGTGATCACGGAACAAGGTAGGATCAATCACCACAGACGGAATGGGCGTGTATTCAGCGGCTAGCGTTTGAAGAAATAGCACTCCCTCTGCTACTTCCATATCATCAGGGATACCCCGGAAAATAATGGCCACACCGGGATCTTCGGAAGCCAGTTCAAACATATCCTCTAAGCCCTGGCGTTCTAGGGAAAAAGAGGCAAACAACAATGTGTGGTGACCGGCGTAGCGCTCCCCTGGCTCTCTAGGGCCATCATCGGGTTGCACATGTTCCTGCAAAGTGGGATTGGTGCGGGCAAGGTCAGCAAAGAACTTTTCAGCGTCTCTCCGATCTTCGCCCATATCCGGTGGGAAAAAGTCGTCTATGTTGAGCCGGTCAGAGGCTTTCTCTGATATCTCCTCACTGCGCTCGATTATCGCCATATCGTCATCGGTGAGGACCGAGGCACCGCCACGCTCATCAGCATGCGCAAAAACGGCTAAAGGCCCTACAAGGAGGGCCAGAGAATAACAAAGCACTGCCCGATGGGCAGCGCGATTAAATAAGTGGATAGGCGCGGCCAATGACTTGCTCCTCAAGAACAGTACCCCAATAACGCGAATCGAAACTGACGCTAGACTCGCCCATGAACCAGTAATGGCCTTCCTCCAGAACCGTTTCGCCCATGAAGGTTGAAGGATCAATGCCCAGGTCTTTTGCCAAGGCAAGACCGGTAGCTACCTGCTTGCCATTCACTGTTACGTTGGCGTCTTCGGTAATGGCTATGTGGTCACCCGGAACGCCAAGGAGAATCTTGACCATCTGGGTGCCTTCATCGAAGTATGGGGCGACACGACGCGCTTCAAAGGCATAGAGGTTTCCCTTTTCTAGGCCCAAATCACCACGGTCTACGAGGAAAAACGAATAGTTGCCAATGCATTTAACTTCTTGGGTATCCAAGCCAATGTGGTAACGCGAAGTAAAGGTGTAAACCGCCATGATGATGGCCATGGCAGTAATGGCCATCTTGACCATCAACTTTCGGCGCGCACGCCAAAACCCTTGGTCATTACTGTTATCGGCATGGGCGTTAGCCAAGCTAGTTTGCTCGGTCATAATTAAAGCTCCCCACTTAGCAAAAGGGAGCCATCAATACGCATTTCAGGAGGGGCAGCCAGCACAGCATTGGCATCAAGAACGATATAACCAGCCTCTTGCAACGCTAAGATACGCGCTTGCACGTCCATAAAGATTTTGTCCGCGGCTTCGCCGGTTATATCTTCGGGCAGGTTCGCAAACAGCGATTGGTAGTCAATGATTAATATGGACTCTGCAGCACTGGCGGTGACGGATTCCAGAGCATTCACACGGTTATTAAGAAAGTATCCCATCACCATCACGACCAAGAACATGCACACGATTAGGGTGCCAGCGATAGAATCCCCTCGCCCTTCCCCACTATTGCCTGCTTCTTTTCTTCGCTGGCGGCGTGATTTAGGGTTCTTGGGTGCGCGCTCACTGGGATCGGCCTTTACATGGCTAGTCGGTGTTGTCTCTGCCTCATATTCAGACGACATTGACACGTCATTAGCTTCTCGGGTGTCCTGCTGGGTAGTTGGGTTAGACATCATTTAGCCCCCGATCCTTCAACACTTGGGTAATGGCGTCATGAACGTTCATCCCCTGTTTTTTGTAGCGGTTAATATCGTTACGATCTACTGGGTCCGTGCTGTACATCAGCTTCGGATACTCGCCTACAATCAACCGGCCTACGCCCGTCCCATTTTTGGACTTGATAAAGATTTCTGAGTAAACGCCCGCGACGGTGTGCACTGAACGCAGAAGATTGAAACCGCCCTCGCTGAGCGTTAGGCGCTTACTTTCGCGTACCGATTCAACCGTTTCGGCCGTCTGGCCAAGTAGGTGCATGGAGCTGGAGTTTTCCGCAATCGCACGTCCGACAGTGTTTTCATAAAGGTCGTTGATGGACTGTGTTGCGATGATGACCGAGCCACCATACTTACGGAATTTGCGGTAAGCGTGCTCAATGAACGTGGCGACCTCGCCCTCTTTCAACAAATCCCACGCTTCGTCGATAAAGCAGATCTTTTTACGGTTTGGCTCGCCCAGGAAGACTTCTTGTTGAATCTGGTAGATCAACTGCAGTAACACGACTTGCCGGAGGTGCTTGCGGCCCTGCAGTTCATCCAGCTCCAACACGGTGAAGGGATTTGAAAAGCGAACGTTGTTATCGAAGGCAAAGTATTTGCCGTAGTTACCCTTCGAGGTGAACATGAACAGCTGCGAACCAACATCACGTACTCGCTGGTCTTCGTCGGATAAGCACATATCTGCGATATGATCGACTTTCAATTCTTTTCCATGCTTCTCCCATAGCTCGGACATAACGCGCTTGAGCTGCGCCTTTTGGAGCTCAGAAAGAAGACCTTTTTCAGAGGCCATCGCAGCGACCAGTGACACCAAGGAATCTTCTTCGTCGGCGTAGTCATTCACCAGCGGGAAAGGATTCAAGCAGATATTGGTGCTTTCGTTAAATTGCAGAAAGTCGCCATCCAATACTTCACTTAAGTTCTGGTACGACTTACCCGCATCAATAACCCAGACCTGCGCGCCTTCCGACATATACGACAACAACAACTCATTCGCCCAGAACGACTTACCTGAGCCTGACTCTGCCGCGATCACCAAGTTTTTGTTGGTGTCGGAGTCATGCAAGCTGGCAGACATGAGCTGACCGTTGCGCGACATAAGCGCCGCATGGAAGGTGCCAGTGCCCTTCCACTCGCCAAATATGGGCACCAGCACGGCTGCTTGCTTGCTTGTCATCGTCTTATAGCGTTTGAGGTGTTTAACCGCTTTGCGGTCAGTACACATCGGAAGGGAGTTTAGGAAGACCGGCAGCGAGATAAACTTATCTTCTAGCAACGTGAACCGGCTTTCTTTCCAATAACTCGCCATAGAGGTTGCAGCTGATTGAACACGCTCCCGAGTCGGGGCAAAAATCACTGCCGAATAGCTAACCTGGACGATGCTGGCGCCATCACCAAGAGCGCCATACATTACATCGAAGTCACCCTTTTTCTCCGCCAGCACGGGCACCATTTTGAGCATGGGGCCATAGGCTTGGTTGACGGTAATTTTACGCTTAGTTTCCAAGCGATCTTTGGTCTTCTGGCTCGGTGGGTAAAACACATTCGCTACAATCATGTAGTTTTCACGCACTGACGAACTACCGCCTGTGATATCGCCTACAAACGCCATAGCGCTGCCAAAAAAGAAAGCCGGCGGCATTTTTTTAGCACTCATTACCCGCACATGCTGGTCACCCAGCATTAAGCTGTGTTTGTCTAACCGTATCTCAGTGCCGAAATCAAATACCTGATCAGCAATTGTCTTATCGTGCTCCCAATTCGCACCACCATCACGCCAGGATGCGTTTGGCCCCCAATTCAGCATGGTGCTCATGGTGCGGATCAACATATTGGCGTCCATTTCTCTTGGCTGGAGACCTATTGCCCGCAGTGACGAATCAACCTTCTCTTTGAGGTTATAAACTTTTTCCAGCTCAGCCTTCGTAGGTTGAGGATTTGTAATCGGAAATTTGACAGTCACGATCAGCTTGAGGTCTTGTATTAAGCCGTTGTCGTAGGTGCCTTTACGGTTTTTCGTAACCAACTTTTCATTGGTGTATTTGCGCATGAACTTCACACGCTCTTTCACAACATTGGTCAAAAGGGGGTGACGGAATCCGTCACGCAGCGCCAGCATACTTGCAAGCTTTGCGCTCACGTCCGGGGAACGGAACAATATGAATTGCAGTGTTGTTTCTTCGGGAAATAGCTGGTTAAACAGCTCGGTAACACGGTCTTGGATCTTTTCGTCGCCGTAGGTCAACGGCTCACAGAGAAAGGCGCAGCCCAGCGTTTGGTCGTCGTTTAGGTAGATCCCTTTATCGGGATCGTAGGCCAGCACGGGTACTAGACCTGACGCCTCCATTTCTTTCGGGTATAGGCGATCTTTTAGGCCGCGATTAACAATGACTTCCATGTTAGCGACCCCCCTGCAACCATTGATCCAAATGCTGGGGTCGGCCGCGGTTAACGCGCCCGTCTTGATGGATCAGGAAAGGTACTCCATTGACCCCAAGGACTTCCGAGGCCAATAAGGTCTTCTCGTACCCTTCTAGGTCACAGTTTTCGCGAGTGGCTAAAAGGTTAATGGTGCCGTTTAGCAGCGCCTCTGCACCTTCACTGGGGTTTTCAGCACAGTGGAGCCGTTGAGCGAGCTCATGCGATTCGTCTCCCAGCGCAGGTACCACGACAAAATAGAAGGTGTAGTCATCACTGTAGGCTTTAGCTTCGTGCGCGAGGGCGTGGCAATGCTCACAGAGAGGATCTGTAAAAATGGTAATGTCGATGGGACCATTGCCAATGGTGACTGTATTTAAATCGCGAGGATGGAGCTGGAGCCCATCGAGGTAAATGCGCGTGGAAGCCTGTTCAATCTCCTCCATTGTTTCAAGCGCACCGCCTTTCCAGAGGTCATACATTTGTCCAATGAATACAAAGCGACCATTGCTTGAGGCGTACATCACTTGGCCCGCATTGTCGATTGCGCTCAAGCCATTTATGGGCATCGGGATGATTTGTCGAATGTCCATGTGTTCAAGCGTCAGCTCCTCAAAGGGAATACTGGCGAACAGCGGGCTATCTGCAATGGGACTAGCCGGTGTAAGGCTTGCGTTGGCAGTAATGGCAGTCGCCATGGAGGCGACTAATACGGCAGTGTGTAGCAGCGTTTTCATGGCGTTAAAGTCTCAACGGTACTTTGATGCCATGCAGGTTAAGCCCAAGCATGAAAACCAAGGGGGTGCCGAGTAACCCTTTAAGGGCGCTCTCGGTGACTTTCGATCAAATGGCGAAGCCGGGCGAATAAACACAAAAAAACCGCCTCCGATATGGAGGCGGCCAAAAGTGCGGTCATTGGTCTGGTTTGTGGGTTACGGCAAGCTTACCGGATCTGATGCACCGCCCGAATCATCTACCGCGATCAAAACTACCGACGGCATTTCATCTTCATAATCCCGTTTTAGGATACCTAATCGGTTGGACGTTCGTGCGTTTTCTTCCCCATTCACTAACCAGTGGTAGTTGCTGACACGACCATCAACATCTTCACACGAAGCACGCACGATCCAGTTACGTGAAGACTCGCTAGACTCCAGTTCGCATATCGGGACTTGGTTCTCAAGCACGTCGATAACGATACTGCCCTGGTCTTGCACACCATGGTTACTCTCAATTTCAAACACAATCTCGTGACGGCCTGCATTCAGTGTGGCAATGCCCGAGTTAGCACCTTCCGAGATTACTTCACCATTGACGAGGAAGCGCTGGGTACTCACACGGTCACGCGGGTGGCCACCGCGATAGGTGGGACGAAGGCGCACATCCAGTGGTTCACGCATGTAGTTGTTGGATGGTGTGTAGCGCAGGGAAATGTCGAACGGGTCAGGTTCCCCAAGCTCAATCACTTGCTCTAACAACGACGAGTGCCCACGTTCGTCCTTAACATTCACTGTAATCCGGTGGGTACCAGCTTCGGTGATCTGGAACAGTCGTGTGGTGCCGCCACGTTCTTGCAGTTCCGTGATGCCCTCAGGCAATTCCCACTCATACGTTGGGTTGTCGAGATTACGGGCACCATCACGGTGACGAAGCGACAATGAGACATCTGCCGGGGCGACTGCGGTAGAGACACGTTCAGTAAAGTAAAACTCAGGCCACACGTATTGCCACACACGGCTAGTGGAGCTATCTGTCGAGGTTGTTTCTTCCTCAAAGCCGTCCACCCAAGCGGTATAGGTGAACGTCGCTGACCCAGCATCGGCGTCGGCAATGGTAGGCACGTACTCGATTACGCTCCCTTCACGCGTGGAGCCATCCGGCATGGTGAAGTAGCCTTTGATATCGTATTCCAGGCCCCGGTAAGGCGCAGTGGCCGACACGCTGATCTCATAGGTATTGCCTTCCTCAAGAAGCGTTTTCGAGCGAACCCGAACACGCGGAGAAACCACATCACGGAAGTTCACCATGATCCGGCCTTCATTGAAGGCGTCCCGGTCGAGTTCTGGCGCTTCTGGCATGCGTGTGCGTGCCCGAATCGAGAACCGTTCCTCAATGTCACTAAATAGCTCAAGCTCACGTCCCGTATGCGTCCAGGTATCGCCACCATCCAGCGACCATTCCACAATGGCGTCCTCAGGTGACTTGACGGCAGTTTCGGGCAACGTAATGTCGGCCGTGTAGGTATGCGTGTCACCGACGAACAAAACGGTAGGACCACTAATCTCTACTTCCGGCTGGGCGTAGCTTACGATCTCCACTGTCTCTGTATAGGACTCGGCGCCGGAGTTGCCATTCACCATGAAGGCACGAAGTTGGTACTCGCCTTCTTCAAAGGTGTTGTAAAACTGCATTTTGCGGCGAGGGTCGATTTCCTGGTTTTCCCATGTGGCGCCATCATCGGTGCTGACTTGCCACACCACGTCGCCTAGCGCTTGTTGGTCCAGGCGATCTTCCAGTGAAATTTGGAAAACAGCGGTCATTGGCGCAGGGCCCGAGAACTGACGGCTTGTAACATCACCATCAATGGCACCACCGCGAAGAACCTCAACAAAGGTTGGTCGTGAGGTGACAATGCGCTCATAGCCTTCAATGGGCGATACTAGATGTGCTTCTGCCACAATACGCAGGCCCGCATCAGTCAGTCGCTCCATATCCACTTCAAAATCTACGTCGCCGTTTACGGCTGGAGCAAGCTCGGTCATGGGCTCTAGGTTGGAGTAAGATTGCTGGTTGAGTAGGCGTACCTCCCATTCTCCCATTTCGCTTTCAACGTACTCGCCATCACGATCCAGCATATTGCGCATTTGAACCGTCAACTTGAGCGGTTCAGTGTCAAGGATCGTCGTGCTGTCCATGAACACTTGAGGCTGGACACTATCAGACGGCGCAGAGACAACGTTATAGTCGGCCTCAGTACGGATCTCAGGTAGCTTTTCGTAGATGGCCGCGACTGAATGTACCGTTTCACTCCACACCGGTGTGGCGTCAGTGCGCATGTTACGGATCATCCGGTTTCTTGCCCCCCACCCTGCTGTGAACACTTCATTTTCAACTTGCTCAGTGCCACGCTTAATATCTAAGCGAACGTCGGTAGGGAGCGCATCGACAATGAGCCCACCGAGAGAATTGCGGTTCTGGGGCACAATGTAGGTGCTTCCTTCGTGATGGTAATCTGAGGTTAGTTCGATAGTTGGCGCCTCCGGCTCTACCATCGTAATGATTTCGCTCTGTTGTGCTACTGCAACGCGATAACCTCCTGGTGAGAACGTGTACGCTTTCCAGCTAAGCGTATGTTCACCAGGCGTACTGATGTTCCCTATAAGCTGAGGCGAATCTGAACCAGCGTTTTGGCTAAGTCCATTCGGTACTTGAGACCATTCAAAGTAGCAAGTGCGGCGCGTGGAATTGTAGCCGTTACGCTCACCGGCTTGGCGGGCTACGCCTTCGGTAAGGGTTGGTTGGCATTCAGGACCACTGCGCTGATCCAAACGTACGTCAAAATCATGCAGCACCCGATTTACAGCGCTGTAGTCTTCTTTAGAAGCATATACGACCGAATTTAGAGCCGTCACTACATTCATTACCCGTGAGCCACCACCCACTTTAACTTTGGTGCCTTTAGAGTCGTACATGTAGAGGCTGTAGCTAATCTGCTGCGGCCCTTGTTGCGTCGCAAGACCGGTAACTTCGGGAATGGCTTCCTCAGTATCTCGGCGCTCTACAGGGTAAAGTTCCCCAGGTAAACGATCCCATTCTAAGAAACAAGCAGCATTTGTGATCGGGTCCGCTTGGCGAGACTCGGATTCACGGGTAGTAAATCGACAGTAAGTAGGAGACGTGGGCTTAGCAATGTAGCTTAGCGGGTCTATTACCTGGCGTGGCTCCCAATTACTACCCGTGAGATCTGCTGAGCCTTCCCAGGTTTCGATATCGACAAGCAGTACCGGGGCGTTTGGCGCCGTGGTTGTCACCAGTATTGTTGAGGTACCTACAACCCCATCTTCGGCGGGAAAAACCGGAATACTCAAGCGTCCTCCAGTGCTGGAGAAGTTGTGTTGTCCCATAATTTCTTGGGTATCTCCGGGAGTAACCCGAACCCCATTAATAATCATAGGCACTTCTGCGTCGGATCGAAGTGTTGCATACACATCGTAGGTGCCGGCAACTGGGGCGCCACCTGACAGCGTTAAAGGCTCGCTCTGCAGTACGTCACCACCATCGCTCCGTAGAAAGGCTGCTACGCGGGCAGGAATTCGAATACCGCTACCGTCACCTGTAGAAAGTGACACCACAGTGGGCTTATAGGAGAAAACTTTACGCTCGACCGTCTCATTGCCATTGGCGTCGCGGGCAGTAACTTCAAGCTCGTATTCTTCCCCAGCTTCCATGGATGGGAAAATAACCGGGTATTCCAAGCTATAGGTGGGAACGCTACCGCTGGCGCGAACAGTCGCCAAGTTAACGTCATCGTTAGCCGGGCCACCAGAAATCCGCGCATTCGTAACAACAGGATTTTGGTCGATATTGTCGGTGGTACGAATAAGTATGTCATCTAGTGATGAAATACTGCTATCCGAAATAATATCTACAACAGGTGGGGTGATATCGTTTAGATAATCAATGGCTATTTCCTGCTTAGCAATATTACCGGCGTTATCGGCAACGTTTACACGTACAGCTGTCAGCCTTCCTTCTGGAGCTGTTCTCAAATTAAATACTAAGTCTCTATCCCACTGGGAATAAACATTTTCTTTAATAGCAGATATTTCATGCCATACGCCGTTAACATCTTTAACTTCTGCGTTTGAGTTATTCAGTACAACTCGGTAGAAATTCGAATTATTCAGACCATTCGTTCTGTCGCGGTCGGATTCAAATGTGTTTACCACGACTTTATCTTCAACCAATTTTATTGAATTAATAACCGCTTGAGTAAAGTCTCCCTCTATGTCCTTGTAAGTTCCATTGGGGGAGTTAAACCCAACTGCATCACCTTCGCCATATGTTAGAGTATTGATTGATATTTTATTTAAAGTGCCTCCGCTACTGACATAGTTCTCATAAAAATTATACTCAAAAGGAATAATTACTTCCGTCTCTCCAGGAGCTGCAGTGACGGACTTATCTATACCTCCTCCCCATACACGAACTCTCTGAACATAGTTCCTAGCTGCAAACCTCATACGAACAGCGGTAATGCTTCCATTTCGATCCTCTAAATTGTAGACACGTCGAAAGTCACTAGACCATCCTATATCAGTGTATTGCAATGCGAAATTCGGGCTAGATGGGGCTATGATTGAATCATTACTTAAATTCCAATTTACCACATTGTTATGGTGGTTAAGGATACGGTCATAACCCCTATAGTTCATTGATGAAGTGCCGTGCCTGTTCGCAAAGAAGTTATTAGCGGATTTTACGTAAACATAATTAGCATTTTCACGAACTATCGTATTACCGATATGTGGCAAATTGTTCCCTATATGACCAATACCATAAGGAGAATAATCCACAAAATTATCTCTTGGCACGCGGAAAATTAACTGTATCGGATTATGTGAAACACTTATGTTCGGTGAGTAAGGTACATAGCCCTCAACGACGCCAGCCCCAGGTAAAGGTGCTCCCGTAAAATTTGTTGGGTCATAAATACCTACCGTCACAGTAGGCTCGGTTCTAGCGACACCATCACTTTGGTCATGGAAAACGGTTATTGAGGTCGAGGCGACGTTCCCAGCTACGTCGAAAACGTTAGCTTTAATTTCGTATTCGCCTTCATTACCGTTGGGCAGTAACTCACCTCTTGTGAAACCAACTCTTCCTTCACTTGGTGTGCTTGTAAAAGTATGGACTTGGTTAGTATCTACGTTAGTGGCTTTGAAAACAGCATGTGAGATTTCCACAGCACTTGATTCAATACCAACATAAAGACCATTGAACCGCCCTGATCCAATTAGTGGGTGCTCAACGCCAGCCCAGATGTGCGCCCGGCGTTGATCAATGGTTATCTCACCAAGTACGGGCTTCTGCCGAATCACCGTTAGCGGGAACTGATTACTATCAATTTCTGCACCACTTGAGGAAATGATTCGTGATACAAGACGATATTCTCCATCGCCAGGGCTAGATAGTGTAAGTGTCGTGCCGTAATGCTCACCTCCACCATGTTGTATACGGTCATTTGCACCAATCAGATCGCTGGTATTAACCTCGATCTTTTTTCCTTCAAGGTCTTGAAGCTCAATTTCTAGGCGTCGGTCAACACCTGCTCGAAGATAGAACGTCATATCACCTTGAGGGTTAACGTAGGTCTGATCAGGCCCCACGTCTCTCTGCTCACCATGCACGTCGGTAAAGCGGTAGCCCAATAGCTCGGCATAGGCACTGGTTGAGGTTATGGCCATAACCCCGATCAGCGCGGCTTTTGCCAGCTGCTTTGGACTTAAAAAACGGTTACTCATTTGTAACCCTCCTGTTTGATTACTCTAGCTAGAGAACGCAGGCCGAACGGAATGCGCCACTAGAAAGGTTAATCTGAGTTTGCAATTCGGAGGGGGTGCTGGCGCTGCCTTTAAAGGCACCAAGAAGCGTATGGGCAAAACAAAAAAGGCTGCCCAGTGGGCAGCCAAGAGGTATCAAGGACGGAGAAACTATGAAAAAACTACGACTAGCGTTGCGCTGATTACATCCCCAATCCGTTGGTGATGACAGTGCCTGTGTTAATGACGGTTGCTGCGTTAGAGATCGTGGCGCCAACCATTGAGTGAATGATGGCTGGTACTTTCAAAAAACCCATTCCTAAGGTGTAACCTACGGCGAAGGTCATATTACATCCCCAATCCATTGGTGATGACAGCGCCGGTGTTAATGACGGTTGCTGCGTTAGTCAGCGTGGCTCCAACGATTGAGTCAATGATGGTAGGCGCGTTGTAGAGGCCCATGCCCATGGCAAAGCCAACAGCAAATGTCATCAGTGACTGGCGCACTACACCAATTACCGCGCCTACGACGATGATAGACAACGTAATAATCCGGCCTAACGTACCCTGGGTCCAATCTTCTAATGTGATCCACACCTCATCAAATTCGGTACCACCAGCACCAGCAAATGCCGTGGGTGACAAGAGTAACGCCGCGAAGCCAAGGGCAAACGCCATAAAAACCAACATTTCTTTACGCTGCATAAGTGATGCGTTCATTTAGTAATACTCCAAAGGTTCGTAGTTGCGGTTTAGTCGTCGCTGTTTTGCTGAATGCTTTGCAGCGGTCGTAATGAAGGCTGAGTATTGGCAGCTTGCTCACCAATCACCCAACGCCGGGGTTCGACTTCGGTATACAGATGGCCAGTCACTATTAAGTCACCACGATCGTCCTCCCAAGGTGCAATCCATATGCGCATTACCTGTGCGGGTGTGCGAATAGGAACAGGCTGGTTGGGTAGACGCGGTGCCACATAGTTACTCACCACATCATTGGGGTCAGTCGAGCCCTCCCCTACGCCGCTGCCTGTGCCAGCTTCTGCCACTTCGTGGGCTGCCTGTTGTGCGTCTGAGTCCATGGCGGTCGGTACATACCCATCTTTGGTAAGGTTGTACACGTCCCGCGTAGACATACACTGCACCCCTTCGGGCAACCCGCTACAGCCGTAGTCCGGTTCCCCAACGTTAAGGATCGAACAACCGCTTACGGCAACTACAAGGCCTAAACCGGCAGCGAGCTTAGAGAAGAATGTTAAATGAGAACGCATGAATAACCCCGACTGGTGCGATGCCCTTAAAGGCATTAATTCAATAAGGTGTTTAATTAATTCGTTAGCCACGAATTTGCAGAGAGGCGCCGCGAGTCAAAATCAGCTCAACTTCGCGTCCAGCATCCACTTCAATCACCGGGAAAATGTTCTCAGCCATATCGACATAGAACTGTGCTACACGATCAAGGGCTTGTGACGCACCCTGCGCTCCAGCACCTTGGAACATCGAAGGAGAGAAGTTGGACTGGTATTCAGTGTTGCCACCCACGTTTGAGCCCGTTTGGATGATCGGCACAGCATCAACATCAAAAGCGTTAGCCGCACCGGACATAAAGCCAGCAACCAAGCTACGAGCAATGATGGCGCCCTGCTTTGAGACCAAACGACCCCGTACACCCGTCTTTCCATCTTCACCAACGGCATAGCCATCAATGCGGGCTTCAATCACACCGCCATCGTTGCGAATACAGCTAATCGTTTCTGAGCGTAGGTAAGCCCGTTCACTCGACAGATCGCCATGGCCAGCAACGAGCATGTGACACTCACGAATATCAGCGGTGAAGCGGTTAGGCAGAATGGCCTCATGATTAATGCGTAGCAGAGAGGGGAACGGGTCGCGGCGCGCACCAGAATTTGTGGGGGCATCCATACCATTCAAGATTATCCCGGTAAGAATCGAACCAGCGGGAATATACATAGCATCATCTTCTTCGCCCGCAGCCTCGCGTTCTTCACGCTCAGCCTCTGTCTCCTCGGCTGTATGCTTGAAAATGGTGGCGCCTGAACCTCCACTGGCTGCGACAGGAGTGTTTGCGTCTTCAATAGGTGCATCGCCCTCTTGTGAACGCGCCGCACTGGCACGACCGGGTGAATGTGCAGCATCGTTTGCAGAGCTATTAGCCGGAGCGCGCATCGGTCGAGCAAACACGTCATCAGGGTTTACTTCATAAGGGTCGCTGTCTGAGGCTTGTTGAGACGGTTGGGTAAGACCGTAAGCTTCAAAGGGGCTTTCATCTTCTCCCAACAAGCGGCGATCACTGCCACCGCCATTAACGCCCATCGGCGGTAATGCTGACCGCTCCTCCGCTAACATTGCCAGGTCCATGTTTTGTTCAATCAGCATTTCTAGCTGACCATGGAGGCCATCTAATTCACGACGTATTTCTTCGGAGGCTTCGCTACGCTCCCGCGACTGATCCAAGGAGCGCTGAATCGTGCCAATCTCATTGCGTAGCTCATCGTTTTGCTGGTTAGCAATACGGATTTGAGCCGCGAGACCATCAATAGAAACATCGCGGGTATCACGATCTGTCAGTACGTGACGAACCGTTTCCTGATTGCCACGTACCTCTCTCTCAGGCGTATCACCGGAGAAGAACCAGATCACCAGCATCATTACCGTCGCCGCACCTGCGATAGTGACAATGCGCTTATTCTTGGCTGAAAGTTCGTCCCACTTTTCCTTTATCATTACAGACCCCCTAAGAGGGACGGGCGGGTATTAGTAGGCATACGGGGATCTTTCTTGTCAGCACGACGAACCACATAGACCTCGGTGCGTTCGTTGGGCCCTAGAACATTGCGGGGCCATGCAGCAACGGCCGCCACATCCCAATCGCCGCAAGACTGCTCTTTAAATTCCAGAGGTTGTCCCGAGACGTTAGAAGCCACGCCGATATTCACAGACAAGCGATGGCCTACCATGGTCTGACCACCGGCAAACTGAAAATTGAAGCCCGGTTGCTGGCAAGACGGCATGCGTTGTTGGCTATTGGTATCGTGGAGGGTGTAGCCCTGCGGTATATCCCCCAGCGCAAGACTGCGCATTACACCACGCAGAGTGTCGATATAGGGCTGAGAGGTTTCCCAGCGTTCGGCTTTCGGATTACCGACCAGTGCCGCATTGGTGGCGCCCCCCTCAAGCTCCAAAAACAATTCACGCGGTGGGATACGGCGTGGAACAAGTGTTAGTGACAATGCGCGGGCTTGAGACCCCTTCTGAGTGATAAAGAGCGTTACCGGGTTTTCTTCATTGGTGGCAACATAAATAACGTTATCTTCGATATTAACGGTGGCATCCGAGGTGGTGTTAACCGCTGGCTCACCAAAGGGTGTCACAATCCGATTTAAGTGACTGACGGCGACCGGTACGATCTCATTCACTCCGGGCGCCATTACCAAGTTGGATGCCTCATTCATTTCGGTACGAGGCGAGGTACTTCTTGCGCTGGTATTGCCGCTACCGCCACTACTGGTGAGCGCCGGTACGTTATTGCGCAGCACATTGTTAGGGACGCTCATATTGACCGGCTCGACAGGGATTTGTACTTCGGCCATAGCCGTGGTGGCGCCCAACGTTACCGCTAGGGCCAACGCATTCAGCGCCAGTCGAAAACGATACGGTTTAGTCACGGTTGCGCTCCTCTTCTCTTTCAAGACTTCGTTCCATTTGTTGGCGGACACGTTCGGTGCGCGGGCGACCGGAGTAGGTTTCGATGTGAGTCACAACAGGGCTGTAGTTGCGAATATCTATGATGTATTCGTAAGTACGTTCTTCACGTACCGGATCGCCTGTTGCACCCTGGACGTATGAATTGCCATAGACGTACACCACATCGCTTTCAGGCTCATATTCAACAGCACGCGCCTCAAAGCGCATGTTTACACGGTCTCGCTGGATGTTAAGCGACTGAATTTCCAGTGCTTCCATAACGTCACGGTAGATTTGGGGGGATAGCAAAGGCTCGATGCGTTCTTTAACAAACTCCACACTACCTGGCGTGACATTGCCGGTGAGTGCGGACAACATCATCGCCCATGACTCTTTATAACTTTGGGAGGACTTGTTCTGACTAACCCAGGCTTCTTCATTGAGGGTATAAGGCTGGATAGTGACGATGGTATCGACGGTGAAGGCCTTAACCAGCGCCAGCACTATCGCCACGGCTAAAACAAGGTTCACTAAACGGTGGCCACGATTTTCTTTCAGTGCGCCATTCCAGGTTTTAGTTAAGCGATCAAGCCTCACGGTAAGTACCTCCGAATGAAGGGATTCACCATGCTGCGAGTGGATTGATAAAAACCTGACCAATAGAACATGTGGAATAGGTAACCATCGGGGTGACGGTCACGGTACTTGCGATAGTTATTGGTAATCAGCACACCGAGACCAAACCCAATCATGGCCTGCCCTATGGCCATGCCGATAATTAGGCCAACGAAGATGGGGCCCATTTCATCGAGCGACCACATTAGGACGTGGATTGGGTCATCTATACGGCCAGGAATTTCTACGGGCTCCATCTGCGACTCCAGGTATTTTTGAATAGGCGCCATTTTGCGCGCTTATGTCAAAAAGACCCCGGCCCCATAGAGCCCTTAAAGGCGCACTACAGCACTTTTATAAAAAAACACTGTAGGCATCGAAGGGATAACTACTGGACGGGAATACAACGACAACTTGCTGAAAAAAAGAAACGGCCTAGAGGATTCCTAGACCGCGCCAAAAGTAGCCGATGAAGGTTAATGGCTTATTCAAGAGGGATGGATTGAAAAGAATAGTCGTTAGGGTTGCTGACACGCCGCAAAAGGCGCCGAACAGGAACCCTTTCATAATCACTGGGCGCAGTTTGGATCGGCGCGTACAAGCGTAATCGCGTGGCACGACGATGGGGCCCCATGGTTTGCCATTACCAGTACCGTTACCTTGATGTGGAGCGTCTACGTCTACCTTCTCAAGCATCAACGCTTCGCGGCGTTTTCTGTCTTCCCAGTAATAATCCCTGTCTTCCATACCCATCGTCACCTCCTCGCAGTACGCATGTTGAGCTCTTAATCTATCAAGGTGCACTGCATGCAGTGCAAGCAAACTTAGGATTTGCTAGTTGCATGCAGCCTTCCTTAAATCCGTTTCTGCAAGTTCGCCGTGGCCAGCCCCATCATTACGCACATCACCATCATGGTCATCGGGATGATGATGGGGTTGAGCGCAACGGGGGCAAAGAAGGCGATAAGTAAGCACTGGAGAACAAAAAAGACACCTCTTACCCCATAGCGATGCCATATAGGCGACGCATAATCGAAGTTGGTGCGCTTAATCTTCCAGGTCATAAACCCATCCCACAGGGCGGGCACTAACAGAATGAGCATGTAGGGCGCCCAGACGATCAACAGCGCAGCACGGGCGAACACTTGATAAACCACGTTCATCATGGCCGCCAAGCGGTCCTCTACCCAAGGAAAGATTTTGCCGCCGATACCTTCCATCCCCCGGCTCGCTACGCGCTCTTGTTCGGTAGGTATCAGCAGCGTATGTAGGGTGTGATAGATGCCGGTGTCCCACATTGAGCGGTTGTACCACTGCAATGCTTTGCGGTCGATCCACTCCACAGTATCTCTACCCAGCTGACTCTCAATCATCGTGGATTCTTTCTGGATCACTCGCTCAGTCCAGTGGCCCGGTATAAAAACCATAATGATGAAAAGTTCAGCGACTAATAGCCAAGCGATTAGCCAAAATGGCGTTTTCATAATCTGCTCTTTGTAGGATGCGTTTAACGGATTCGGTTGTGATTGCTCCGTAGATCATGGCGCGAACGGGCATCGAGTCGAGGAGCGGCTGGTGATACACGGTTAAATCGCCGTCATGCTCAGCTAACCATTTACTTAAAGCGACTCCCTCCGGTAGCGTCCATTGCTCACCCTTTTCGGTTTCTATCGCAATTTGCAAATCACGAAGTGAAACCGTTACCAGGGCATCGACAAAAATAGCCAACCGCAGCGCATCATCAACCTTCTCATTGCGGTTTATCCGGGCAAACTGGGCCACCTCGCTATAGGCGGATAAGGCTTCACAAAGGATTTCCAGTGCCAGTGCTTCATCCTGGCGACGGATATGAAGACTTACATAGTCCAACATTGCGATGGCCACCTCTTTTGCCTTGGGCCAGTCATAAAACAACAGCTCCGCAAAATGCGCATGGCGCTGATAGTCCGTTCGCAACACATCAATGAGTGGGCGCTTCTCTTTATCGGGAATCACGCGCAGTACCCTTAGTAACTTCGTTATAGTTTCGGTAGTCATATGCTAGAGCTTAAGAATCGGTATTCGACCCTTAATGAATTGCCCACCGCTTATGTTCGCTACGAACTCCAAATTAGGCAGCATCCCAAGGAGCGCCGTAGGGAAAAGCTCGCTCTCCTCCTCCATCAAGCGTTCACCCTGGTTACCCCCGTGGAATATTGGTTGATCCGCCACGGTATTCTGCCCTTGGGTTCGCATTACGTATTTCACCCGCGTCATGGGAAGGCTTTTGGTAATAAACTCTTGGGTTTCGGTATCCTTCACCCGCAGCGCAATGGTGTTATTGATGTTACCTAGCACCTGCAGCGCCTTTTCCTGGCTACCTAGACGTGCCACGAAGTCAGCATAGGTCTGAGTCGCGACGAACAAGCGGAACAGCGCGCCCCGGCCCTTGTTAAGCAACATGATCATCGGGTCGTTGATACACTCCGCAGCCTCATCGACAAAAACGTTGATGGTTTTAAGATTTTTGCCGTAGTTATAGCGCTTACCCGCGACAGCGGTGAGGTCACTAAGAAAGATCGAGCCAATAGCCGAGGCCACCATGTTGTCGGTGAGCGAATCGAGGCCGATATACGCAACCATGCAATTATTGATGATCTTCTCGGAATCGGTGATCGGGCGATCATCTGTCATATCGTGAGGATCGGGCGACAGCAATTCGCCCAGGTCACCCGAGGTGAGCATGTTAAGAATAGGCAACAGTGATGCCACCATTTTCCCGAAGTGTGCGGCGTCATGCTGGAACATCGACAGGAGGCCTTCCAGCTCAGAACTGGGTTTAATCTGCTGGACGACTTCCGTATAAAAGTGACACAGCATACGAGCCCGCTTGGTACGTGTACCTCCGGCTGCCTTATCAAGGTAGGGCGCTGCGAGGCTCTGCCAGTCCTCAATATTCCTTTCGCTATAAATTGAAATGGCTTCTATGACCAGCCCATCAGCCCCACCCTCAAGCAAACTTCTCAAATTCTTGAGCGTTGGACGCTGATCAATAATGTAAAGCCCTTGCGAGAGGTTGTTCAAAGCTTGCCAACCAAAGGCTTTAAACGGGTCGGCCCCGGCCTCTGACGGCACCAGCGCAGCGATACGGGAGGCAATTTCGGTTAACCGGGTGAAATTACGGAGAGGATTGATGCGTGCTGACTCTTTGGGAAAGCCAGGGTGGAACGAGATAAAACGTTCGGGGGTGCCTAACTTCTCGCAGGCCCGACGAGCGTTGTCACGCATTTCCTTATCGCCTTTCGGGTCAATGATGATGACGCATTCGCCGCGTGCAATGGCCTGGTTGATCATTAGGTCAAAGAACCTGGTCTTGCCACTACCGGTGGTACCCACAATCAACGTGTGTGATTCGGAATGCTGGAGGGGCTGCATAAGGGCATGCTCTTTAGGCTCCACCCCATGTATCCAGGTATGGCCCATCGGGACCGCCCTTTTCTCGCCTGTTAGTTTTGCCTGGAGCTTCCCGCTTTCATTGCCGATGGAAACGATCTTTGACCAATCGCGTTTAAGGATTTCAAAGGCGCGCTGCGCATGGCGACTCTCCCAGTGAAAACCCGTGCCCAACCACATTTCAGTAGGATGCTTTTTAATCTTCTTCATCAAGCCCTCGAACTTGATGAACTCCAACTCACGCCCCTTCAAATGCTTCTTAAGCGTATGGAGTTTTATGGCTTTAGGAATACGGGCAAGCACCATCACGCCACAGATACCGTTCATCCAATAGAACGGTTCTGGGGGCATGTTCGTGAGCTGATTAATGCCGTAAGCCGTGACGGACGCAGCACACCATCCCGCTATGGCCATCGCCTCATAATTAGCCCGCCAGGGCATTTCATACGCAATATCTTCGCTCATTGCCGTGTTAATCCTTCACGAATATTCGTTTATCTTTCGCCACAACAGCCATCTTCAAATCGGTTGAGGCTCTAAGGGCATTACGCAACATGGCGCGGGATAGCTCCGGGTTATCTTTAACCACTTTCTCAAGACATAAATCGCTAGTGCTGTAACCCTCACCCTCTTTGCTCACGCTCCCCGCCAGCCACTCCCCCTCACCCACCAGGATCATTGACCGCAACCGACTAAGCGCATCGTGGGCTGACAAGCTCGCTCGTGGCGACGGAACATGTTCTTCGTCCGCACTACCATCGGTGCTGTCATCGTCTTGATCTGTATTTGTGCCATTCAGCACAGACGGCGAACTTGCCCAGGCATCTTTGCGCGAAGATGACTCAGGTGGAGCCGTCTTAAACGTTTCGCCCATTAAAGAGGTGGGAGCATTGTCCGGCAGGCTTGAACGTGTTTTACGACGAACAATTGACGTGGTTGGTTTTTCATCAGCTCGGCGGGTCGCGTTATCTGACTCCTCGGCCATGGCGATATCGTTTAATCGTTCTGCTTCGCGCTCACGCAGCAAGCGCTCCACCCACCGACCCGTCGCGGGAGCAAGTATTAGCTTCTCAATGTTCAGTGAAACATCGGAATCGAGAACAGCCCCGCCATTCACTAGCGCGGGGATCAATACTCCACGTTCCACATCAAGAAGTTGGCATGCAGCGTCAACCAGCAGCACAAGGTGCGGGGGCTCACGTAGCAATACCTGCCCGAGTAAGCCATAGCCCTTCAAGATTGGTGCTAGCACATCGGATAGGTACTGATTGGCTACCTGTTCCGCCAAGTCGTTGCCTGCAGTAATAGGTATAACCGTCAATGGCGCCAGGTCTTCCCCTGTAGAGTCGTCTGATTGCTCGCTATGGGCCGTTGGTTTGTTAGGCGACGTATTTGTCACATCCTGGTTGGATGGCGTGTAATCGTCCTCTATAGGATGCATATCATCATCGTCATCCATTGGAGGCATATCGTCGTAACAATCGACGGGGGGCAGATCGCCCCTGTCAGCTGTACCAGCATCCAAAACTGGATCACCCTGCTCCTGACATTGCGGTTCATCCAACACAAGGGAGACGCCCGGTAACTCCCCTTCTAGGCTTTCAACGTTATCTGTATCAACCACCTCAGCCGTTGAGGTGTTGTCCGGTTCAGGCTCGCTGCCAAAATCAGGCATCCCAATATCAAATAGTGAGTTTGCAGCGCTCTCTATAGGCTCATTTGTTGGCGAGGCGGGTATCTCAACCTCGACAAGTACCTTGACCGACTCCGGCTCTACAGTTGTGCTGTTATCATCGGTTGTCGCTGGCTCACGGGTGGCCGGTACGGTTGTAGGATCTGGGGTAGGTAACGTCGTTTTTGCTTTATTCCGGCTATGCTTCTGCGCGCCAGCCCCCATTAGGAAGTCAAAATCACTACCTTGTTTATTAACCGGCGTCTTGGCAGCCTTTACCGTAGGTGATGGTGTTTGAGCTGGCGCCAGTCCCGTCAAGTGAGCTAACCAGTCATTAGATCCACCAGCTGCCGGCACGGCCTCTGAGCCTTTCTTTTCGCTTGCCTTGTTCACTTCGTTGGCTGCGAACATATCTGGCGTTGCCGTCTCCGACTGGGGGGAGTTGGCAGCACGCTTACGCCGTTTATGCTTAGGCTTTTTAGCATCTTGCTTTGGGACCGCATTGCCTCTCGCTTCGTCCGTTACCGCCACTACTGGGGCCTGCGTACTCTCCCCCGACATTGGCGATGACACGCTTTCTACTGGAGAAACATCAGCGGTTATTTCATGCGCGGTATCGACCAGTGGAGCTACATTAGGTGCTTCGTTTACCGTAGGTTGTTCTGTAGTTGCCGCTACATCCGCGCCATCTGTTTCCAGGCTTTCGTACTGGATATCATCGTCTTCGTCTGTCTCAGTGCCGCTGGAGGTTGCTTCCGGCAGTTCAAACGGCAGATCCATACCCATATCGGCGCCCATCGCGCTAGACAGCTCGGCTAAGGTGGCGAGTACGGATTCGCTATCGTCCAACGCGTCATGTTCTTCGTCGTTAACCGGGGAAACTGGCTCGGGAGCTACTGCTTTGCTACTGGGACGCTTGACGACCGCTGCTTGCGTTAACCCTGCGCTGCCCTCACTGGCTGCCTTAGGCGAGGGTGTGGCTACGGCTGGCGTTAGCGCGCCATTACCCTTGTTCGATTGGATGGCTTTTTTCTGAGCTGCATCCGAACCGATAAGAGCTGCAAGGGAATCATTGTCTAAAGCAGCCCGTTTTTCAGTCGCAGCCGACGTACTTTTAACCGGTGTCGGTGTTGCGGGTTTCCTTTTGTTCGTACCTAACAGGTTCCCCAGATCGGCATCGGCTATGCCTTTCTCATTGCTGCTAGTTGTTGATTTTTTAGGGCTTGGTTTATTGGACTTGGGCGTAAGCAAATCTAAGGCGTCAATTCCGGTAATACTCGCGCTGTTACCGGTCAACTTATTTGATGCTGACGCACTTTGCTCGGCGTCTGGCTCCTCACTACCCCCTACTGTAATTACTGTATTATCCGTATTACGGCTTACTATCGTATTGCTGGTCTCACTAGCCCCGCTCCCGAATGCATCCGCCGATAGCGCATCTAGTGCAGCCAATACATTTTCTGAGTCGCCATCACCAGCGGCTTGAAAGCTAAGAAGACGTGCGCGCACACTGCTAGGCGGCTGCTCTCCATCGCTCTCCTCCTCGGCGTCATCTTCCTCGCCAGTGTTCGCCTGTTCACCCTCCTGTGCTGTTTCACCGCTCTCTTGTGTAGCTATCAGCTGCCCATCAGCGTCTAACCCAGGGATGGTCGCCTCCAGCTCCTCGGGTGGGTTAGTCGCATTGCCGAATACTAGGAATGAATCTTCCATGCGCAGCATGAGTATCGTGGGCTCGACCGTCAGACCTTCTTCGGCTTCAAGCTTTACCGTCACTTCCCAATAGCGGTAATAATGTTCGTCTGCTTCATCTTCCCGACCCGGTATAGGGCGTGGCAGTGCAAAACCACGGTCAATGAGATAGTCGGCTAGGGTATCGGGATCGTGGGGAACGGCCGGTACCGAATTGTCTTTGAGCTTCTGCACCAACGACGGCACGGCCTGACGCCAAGCGATAAACGTGCCTTGTGGAAAGTGCCAGACTTGCGCATCCATCTGGTTGGTTTTCCAGCGTCCGCTTTGAACCAGTGATCGTATGGCGTCGATAATGTAGGGCTCGATGGACACACCCAGCGAGGTACCGTCCACACTTAAGCGGCTTTCTTTCAGATCGCGCTTAACGCTTTCGGAATCGGCCAGCATGATCAGCTTAGCCATCGGGTGAAGCGCGCTGGTGCCTGAAATCGCTTCTATCAGCGTTTTCATCAATTCAGGGCCGGGTAAGCGCAAATAACGATTTACTTCCGGCGTCATGACCATGTTCAGCGCTAGCGTAGCCAAGCGTTCATGGCGTTGGTGACGGCCTTTATTCCAGCGCAAAAAATAGTGAGTGATGCTGGTCTCTCGTAACCACTCCTCCAGGGTTTCCGCGTATGGGTTCCACTCAAGCTTTCCGGGCTTATCGGTAACGACTACATCAGAGAGTGGCTTTCCCAAATCGTGCATAAGCGCGCCAAGGAAGACGCCAAAGCGCCAGCGGGGTTCCTTCTCAATTTTTTCTTCCGGCGAGCCTTCCGGCTCAAAAATAACGGCTTCGGAGGCCTGGGTCGCCCAAAAGGCTACTTCAAGCCCATGTCGGAATAGACCACCAGCACCACGGTGATGATGTGCTTCTGAGGCCGGTAGCAAATGCACAAACGCGGCATAGTTGCGGATAACCGGAAACAGCAGCCGTTCGCCATCTTCCCGTGAAAACCCGAGCGATTGGTGAATTCTAGCGATTAGCTGGCGCTGGGTAGCGAGCAGCTTATCTATCGGGGTAGCCGGCAACCCTTTTGCAAAGGGTGGGTAACGCGGAATATCCGCATCTTCCAAATCCATCAGATGAGCGTGTATGTCGCCATTGCTAGATGCTGATGAGTCCGTATTTTTCGCCTGCCAGGCCATCCACCTTTTTTTGAGCGCACTCAACAT
>CP022738.1:0-117810 GCA_002257525.1 Halomonas ventosae | reverse complement strand
ACACGGAAACCGCCCCCACCGTACCGACAAATAGCGCCAGTGGGGCTGCCAGCCAAATCAATGCTCCGGCCAGCATTAAAATGCCTGCAAGTGTCTCGGCGTAGGGGTAAAAATAGCTGTAGGGCACGTAGCGCTGGGCCAAAAGGTCGTAATTCAAAAACATACTGCTGAAACTTTCGACATCTTGCAGTTTCTGCAAGCCCAGCAGCACCATCGCCGTAGCAACGGCGAACTCCGGCATGCGTGCAGTAAACAGTGTGCCTTGGGTCGCCCAGCTAATCGCCAAGCCTATCAGCAGCGCAGTAGCAAAAATGGCAATCACCGGCCGGTAAGTGGTTTCTTTTGCATTGGGAACGCTCATTCCCAGATGTTTGCGCAGCTCTTCATAGCCACCGATACGTTGGTCACCGATATACACCTGGGGCGTCGTGTCGACGTTTTCCTGTTTTTTGAAAGCATCGATTTCATCACGAGACGTTAAGGTATGATCGTCGACCTTAAAGCCTTTACGCTTGAGTAGATCAACCGTTTTCAAACCGAACGGGCACATATGCTCGACGGTTTTCATCCGGTAAACCTGTGCAGAGGCAGTGGATGTTGACGTTGGCATTGATTTTCCTTCGTTAAGAACATGGTATTTACTAAAAATATAGAACCTTTGTGCTACATACAGGCAAGTATAGCCTGCTCATTTATTTTAAAATTCTAGCTACGGTTACGAATAGGTTTCTGCAACGATAGAAATATATGTTAAATAAAAAGGCCAGCATAAAGGCTGGCCCTGTATCTTAAATTAGTGACTATATATTAATAGTCAACATGTAACTCATAGCGGTTATTGTCATTTTCTTTAGTACCTCCCAGTGCATTGCCTGTCACTTCAAGTTGATAATTGCCTGGCTGCAGTTGGCGGACCATTTCAAAATGGCCACGTGGGCTGGATGCTTCTGCTACCTGCTGTCCCGCTGCATTATAAAGCACCGCGGAGATACGGTTTCCAGTGCTGGTTGCGCCTGGAAAGTGCTCGCTTGCCACCTTCAGCGTAGTCGCTTGTTCAATGTTAATATTGAAACGTTTGGATTGCCCCTGAGCAAGAATCTGTGTAGAAGAGACGCCTCTTTCAAGTAGCGGCAGATCCTGGGTTGTATTGCCGAAGTTAGCCAATACAGGTGTTGAAAGAATGCTGGCTACAAGCGCTCCAAAGAGAATTGATTTAACTTTCATGATAATTACTCCAGTGGTTGATGATTTGTTTATATTAGCTGTGGTTTTTGAAACGAAGCTGAATTTAAAAATAAAAACAATAAAAAAAACGCCACCAATTGGTGACGTTAAAAGTTACCCATTACCAGAGTTGTTAGAACATCATTCTAACACCGGCCACCACTCCAGTGTCTTCCGTGTTGTCGCCACTGGCGCGGGTGAGATCCGCCGTGTCGCCGTACTCTTTCTCCCAATAAGCACCGATGTAGGGGGCGAAGCGGCGGGTCACCTCATAACCTAGACGCATACCCACACGCACGGAGTTTAGCCCTTGGCCCACCCCAAACTCCTCGACTTCGCTAGCAGCAACGGCAATTTCGGTACGCGGCTGTAGGTAGAGCCGCTGCGTCAGGCGCAGATCGTACTCGCTTTCCAGGCTGGCGGAGATATCGCCTTCATCGCTTATCCTCAAGTCGAGATCGGTCTCGAAGCGATAGGGGACGAGCCCCAATAGGCTGATGACGCCGAAATAGCGTTCGGGATGGTCATTCGTAGCGATACCGCCCTGATAACCGATGCCGCCCTGAAGTTCCCAGAAGTCGGCAATCAAACGACTATAAAGCAGGTCGAGGGACTCGAATTCTGCATCTTCGCCATCGCCCTGGACGTTTTCGCCTTCGCCTTCCACGTATAGGCGATTGAAATCACCGCCATACCAGGCCTGGAAATCCCAGACCAAGGCATCCCCCCCCTTGTCGGGCGAAGCATATTCCAAGCGATCGACCAGTACCGTGGTCATCGGGTGCTCCACGACCGGTGACGGCCAGCCGGCCGGGGCGTCATAGCCGTCTTCGGCTTGAGCAGTCGTGGCGGCGGCCATGCCGAGGGCGGCGCTGGCGAGGGTTACGTAGTACTTGGTTTTCATACTGCCTCCTTAAGAAACCTGAACAACGCGGAACATGCCAGCATCCATGTGATAGAGAAGGTGGCAGTGGAACGCCCAACTGCCCTCGGCGTCTGCAGTGATCAGCGCAGACACGCGCTCGCCGGGCTTCACGTTCAAGGTGTGTTTGCGCGGAATCAATTCACCCTGGCCGTTTTCCAGCTCCATCCACATGCCGTGGAGGTGGATAGGATGCTCCATCATGGTGTCGTTAATGAGGATAAGGCGCAGTCGCTCATCTTTCTCAAAATGGATGGGGCCGGTCACTTCGCTAAACTTCTTACCGTCGAACGACCACATATAACGTTCCATATTGCCGGTCAGGTGCAGCTCAAGCTCACGGCCTGGTTCACGGCGGTCAGGCCATGGCGTGAAGGCTTTTAAATCGCGGTAGACTAAAACACGACGTTCATCAGGGTCGATGCCGATGCCCGCCTGGTCGTATCGAGAGCCGGGCTGGGCTTCACCGGCAACGAGCAAGCCATTTTCGCCGATTTTCGCCTGTTCACCCGCCATGCCACCCATATTAGAGTGATCCATGCCTTGCATGTTGGACATGCTGGAGTGGTCCATCCCCGCCATGCTGGAATGATCCATGCCTTCCATATTCGACATGTTTGAGCGATCCATTTCCGACATGTTGGAATGATCCATACCTTCCATATTCGACATGCCGGAGTGGTCCATCCCCGCCATATTTGACATGCCAGAATGATCCATCCCGCCCATACCGTGGGCACCCATGGCTTCCATACCGCGGTCGGCAATTTGACGGCGTTCAGGGATGTCGGCCTGCATCCCTTCACGCGGTGCCAGGGTAGCGCGGGCGTAGCCGCTGCGATCCATGGCTTCGGCGAAGATGGTGTATGCCCGGTCGTCTTCAGGTGAAACAAGCACATCGTAGGTTTCCGCCACGCCAATGCGGAACTCATCAACAGGGATGGGCTGGACCGGTTGGCCATCGGCGGCCACCACGGTCATCTTCAAGCCAGGTATACGGACATCGAAGTATGACATGGCCGAACCGTTAATCACGCGTAGCCGTACCCGCTCACCGGCCTTGAACAGCGCGTTCCAGTTTTCCTGGGGGGAGTGGCCGTTGAGCAGGTAGGTATAAGTGCTGCCGGTGACATCGGCGATATCCCGCGAGCTCATACGCATTTGGGCCCACATACCGCGCATCTCGGCGGTTTGTGAGAAACCCTTTTCGCGTACATCGGCGAAAAAATCAGCAATCGTGCGCTCTTGGAAGTTGTAATAGCCTTCCATGGTTTTCAGATTACGGAACACCGACATCGGTTCTTCAAAGGTCCAGTCGGTGAGCAGTAACACATGCTCACGGTCGTAACGGATAGGCTCGCGCTCGGCGGCGTCGATAATCAGCGGCCCCGCATGGCCTAGCTGTTCCTGCAGACCTGAGTGGCTGTGGTACCAGTAGGTGCCGTTCTGCCTGACAGGGAAACGATAGGTAAAAGTTTCACCAGGGGCGATACCGGCAAAACTGACACCAGGCACACCATCCATTTCCGGCGGTAGAATAAGACCATGCCAGTGGATGGAGGTGGACTCGTCCAGCAGGTTGGTGACACGCAGTACGGCGTCTTGACCTTCTTTCAAACGAATCAGCGGGCCAGGACTGGTACCGTTAATGGTAATTGGTTGGGCTTCTTGTCCGTCAATAGGCAACGATTCACGGCGGATCGCCAGCGATACCTCGGGCCCTTCTTCAACGCCCTGCGCGTAGACATTGCTGCGGCCCCAGGGGTTTGCCCAGGCGGGGGTTAATCCCATTGCCGCAGCGGAACCTATTCCTAGGGCAGCGCCGCCTTTTAGGACCTGCCGGCGAGAAAGCGGGTGAGAAATGATGCTTGAGCGTGCCATGTGTAACTCCCATCAATGATGAATGGCACCATCTTGATGGAAGAAGCTGAATCAAAGCTGAATAGTGATTAATTAATCACTTCAACTGCAAGAGGCAACGTAACCGTAACGCGCAGTCCACCCAGTGGACTACGCTCAAAGCGCGAGTGCCCTGAGTAGCGGGCAATTAACTGCGCAAGAATCGACAGGCCTAAGCCGTAGCCGGGACGGCGTTCATCCAATCGTGTGCCACGCTCTCCCAAGCGCGAAAGATCTTCTTCTGCAACGCCGAAACCGTCATCATCAGTGGTGAGCGTGAGTGTGGTAGCGGAGGCGGCAATATCGCAATTAACGCACCTATTCGCCCATTTGCCAGCGTTATCGAGCACGATGCCTAATATTTCAGAAAAGTCGTGAGCCTCAATAGGCACTAGGTCTTTCTCGCCTGCCGAGTGGGTGAGGTTGAAGATACGCTCAGGGTAAAGGCTGCGGAACATCTCTATGAGCCGTGAACTATCTCGCGTGACGTTCGCCATTCGACCCGCGTTAGGCCCTGCAATACGCGAACGACGCAGCTCTGCAGCTAACTGAGCGTTAATATCTTCAATACGGCTGAGCAGTTTATGCCGTCGGTTTTCATCAATGGGCCGATTGCCGCGCAGTACTTGGGTAATTGCTGCCAGCGGGGTTTTTAAAGCATGAGAAAGATTGGCGACTGATTCCCGCGAGCGTTGTAATCGATGATCGATATCATCCATAAACCAGTTCAGCTGGTCGACTAATTCATCTAGCTCGGAAGGGGCTACTAATAACAAGCGATCACGTTTGCCTGATCGCAAGGCTTCAAGCTGTTGACGCAGTTGCCAAAGTGGCGTGAGGCCGCGGTTAACTGCCAGCATATTGAGTATGATGAGCATTCCTAAAAGCACGGCGGCAATTCCACCGACCCACCAATGCAAGGTAGCAAGTCCTGCTTCTACCTGAGAAAAATCCTCACCCACCAGTAATACGCCGTTAGAACCCTGCCACTCAAAATGGCGGCGGTAGACGAGCATGTGCTGATCGTTATGTTTAACGTCCACAAGAGCATCGCCGTTCTCTTCCAGCAGAGGCGCCAGCTGTTGCTGCCATTGCGGGTCGGAAGCGCTGACCGAACCGTTAAAGCGGAGTACGTAGAGATGATGAAAGACTTGATAGCCTTGGCTAACCGAGTCTAGCGCAGTCGGGACAGCCGTTTGGTCCTGCTCTAGCTGTGCGACCGCATGATTGGCTTCGCGCTGAAGACGCTCACCCAAAAAATCCCGAGCAAGATTCTGTAACAATATGCCATGCAGTAGCCAGGTCGTCACCACCACGAATAGCGCCACGCCACCTAGCCAGGCGAGTAGTCGAAAACGTAAACTGCGCCGATCAATGTGAAGCAAAGAAATACCCCTGGCCGCGCCGCGTTTGAATCACCGATTTGCCGAGATAACGGCGCAGACGAGCGACATAGACTTCGACCAAGTTAGGCGCGGCGGCATCCTGATCCAAGGCATAGAGCTGCTCTAGTAGCTGCTCTTTAGAGTGAATGCGATCAGGATGCAGCATTAAGTAGCGCAGTAACCGAAACTCGGTCGCTGTGAGCGAACGCCACGTTTCACCTTCTAAGCACACTCGTTGACCCGCTTCATCCAACGAAACGCCGTTAAGCGTGATCACTTGAGATAACTGACCAGACTGCCTGCGTAGCAAGGCCTTCAGCCGGGCCATCAGTTCGGCTTCGTGGAAGGGCTTGGTAAGATAGTCATCGGCCCCCGTCTCAAGGCCGACAACTTTATCTTCCCAGGTATCGCGGGCCGTCAGGATCAAAATAGGCGTGTCGCGTTTTTGCCTGCGCCACTGGGCGAGCAGATCCAGCCCTGAGCCGTCGGGCAAACCGACATCTAAGATCGCCAGTTCATAATGCTCGGTTGCCATCAGCGACTTGGCCGCTTTCAAGGAAGCGGCCAAATCAACTAGGTAACCGTTGTCTTTGAGACTCTCTGCTAAGCTTTCCGCTAGCAAGTCATCATCTTCAAGTAGCAACAGTTTCATGGATATACGTCAGATTAGAGAGAAAAATTGCCGTACATGCCGGATTCGTAATGGCCGGGAATGTTACATGCATACTCTAGCGCGTTAACATTATCAGGAACACGCCATAATAGAGACCCAGTCTCGCCAGGTGCAATGGTGACGCCTTCCATACTCATATTGGCCATATCGTGACCATCGCCGTTTGACATATTGGACATATCGTGGCCTTCACCGTGTGCCATATTTGACATGTCATGGCCTCCGCCATTGGCCATGTTTAGCATCATCTGGCGATGTTCTTCTTGGGCTTCTTTGCTACCAATCACAAATTCGTGTTCTAGATTGCCGGTGTTAGTAATTTCAAATTTAACCACCTCCCCTGCCGCCATTTCTAGCGCTTCAGGGTCGAACCACATATCGCCAGCTTCAAGGCTGATCGTGCGGTCAACGTCAGCCTCGGTTAGGCCATTGTCACCACTGCCTTGGCCGGGCGCAGCCCAAGCCGCACTCGTTATCAAACTTAGTGAAAGGGCAAACATAGACGTTGTTAAGGAGATGTTGCGCATGGTCATTTACCTCAGAGGTTAGTGTCACTTGTTCTTTATACGGTGTTAACCTGAAACGAGCCTGAACCTAACGTAAAAATATGGCCTGCTACCCAAAAGCATTTCTAACATGATGATGGATCCTGACCCCCTGATTAGAGTCAACGCTGCAGCAATGACTTTTCGTCTTGTTGGTGCAATTGCCTATGGCAGCCTCCGCCTAAACCTCAGCGTAAGGCCCATAAGAAGGAGACCGTTAATTTCGAGCTCTGGAACGGCTTAACAAGGTGGTTGACCTGTTAGTCACCCATTCGGTGATGACACTCTTGTCAGCACTGCCGTGATCAACAAGATAACCGCGACCAGCACCATCTCCAGTGCAATACTTCTCTGTAACCGTCCTGGGGCTGTTGCGTCGCCGCTCTCAAAGGCCGGAACAAGCCGCCACTTGTTCGCGGCAGCAAATAACAGTAGCACCGCCACAATCAATACCTTGCCGATCAAGAACTGTCCATATGCCGTGGTGAGCAGTGGCGTGAGACCGCCCGTTAGCAGCGTGGCCAACGTGACGCCCGCCAGTACCAACAAGCCGACTCCGCTTATGGCGATTTTCCCGAAACGGGTCAGAATGTGGGCGGTATTGTCCTGGTTGTGACCCCGTCCCACTAAATGGAACAGCGGCCACAGCGAGGCCACCCAGAATGCTGCCGCCATCAGGTGAACGATCAGCAAGCCAGCCAGAATGAGGCGTGGGGTGTTTACTGTATGCCCCACCTGCACGAATGCCAGCATCACCAGTAACACGCCTACTAGGCTCACGCTGTTGGCTGTTTTCGAGAGCGCTAAGTTATTAAGCTGAATCGCCTGGACTAGCAGCAAGCCAGTTACCGCCAGTATTAGTCGGACCCCGGACGCGCCATCGAACACGATTCCGAGCAGCATTGGGTTGGTTGCAGCAGCGATATTGCCGCCCCCAAGGTAACCAGCTTCTAAAGGCCACTGGAACAGAATCAGAATGACCCCCGCCCAGGCAGCAAAGATGCCCATGCAGGCGACGCGCCTCCGGTCGTGATCAGGGAGTCGGGGAAACGCTAGACGAAACAACACGGCCCCCGTCGCGACTAGGGCGTTAAGGTAAATCCCGGCCGCCACGAGAATCATCGCGACGGTCCAGACATCAAGGCTATTTACTGAGGGCCACCAGACCACGGGTCAAGGCTCGACCGAGAAGTTAAAACCGTCAGACATCATGTGCCCGTCATCCGATAGGCCACGCCAGCGCACCTGGTAATCCCCAGCCGAAAGAGTGTCACTGGGCTTTACGAAGTAGCGATCGACCTGTTCACTGCCTGGCTGACCATCAAGAGGAACGGGGCCGTCCGGGCCTGCCACTTCAAACTGGGTGATGCGCATCATGCCACCAAACTCGATGCCAATCTCTGCTGGGGAATCCTGAATGGTGACGCCATCCTTAGGCGAAGTGCTTGCGCCCCCTTCATGGGCCAACACTGGGCTTGCGAGCGACAGCAGCAGCGTTGCTAAGGTAGCGTGAATAATAGGGAGCGAAGTCGTCTTCTTTTGCATACCGTTTCCTTATATTTTTTTAGGCTTGAATGGTTCGTCGCGGAGGCTTCAAATCTGATTCGGTTGAGCCTTCAGACATCGTTCATGTGCCCTATTTGACGAACAAGGCACATGGCATCTTGCTCTTAAAGAACCAAGAGAGCATTCATGGATTCTTTGGCTGCTGGGTTTTCGCTTCTTGGGTGGCGATGTATTTGAGCAGCATTTGTACGCGCTCTTCTTCATGGAACTGAGTCAGTGTTATAGCGTGCCAACCTGAAACAGAGCTGAAAATGGCGGAAAAAATGACCTGTGACAAATCTAGCGTTTGGGATCAGTTTCTTCTTTACCTTTGGGCTACCTATAGGTTGTAGGCTTATAACAAAAGCTAACTCTGCCTTCTTCCATTTTTATCGGATAAGGCAATGTCTCGATCAGCAACATGATGAGAGGAAATATCATGGTTAAGCACACGATGAACTTTGCTATTGGTGGGGCTGCAATCCTCAGTGTCTTAAGTAGCGCCATCTTTGCTCAAGGCATAAATCAGGAGTGATGTCATGATGAACGCGGAATGCTTTGCTTTTATGGGGTCAATGGGGTGGTTAGACTGGTTGATGCCCCTGGCTATGCTGTTATTAATTGGCTTGGCGATCGCGTCGCTGGCCAAGTACCTCTTCAGTCGTTCACATTAAGGAGTTGAAATTAATGCAACATATGACCACCAAACTTTTGCTCTCGGGTTTCATGCTAATTGGGACGGTCTCCGCTCAAGCGGCGTTACCGCCAGAGGCGACACTGTATAAGAACCCCCAGTGCGGCTGCTGTGACGAATATGCGCGCCATCTTGAGGAACTTGGTGTAGACGTCACCGTTATTGATGACGTCGAGCTGGGTGATATCAAGCAGCAGGCGGGCGTTCCCTATGGTCTGGGATCGTGCCATACCATCGAAATCGGCGAGTATTGGATTGAGGGCCATGTTCCGATGGAAGCCGTACAGGCGCTGTTTGAGCAACAGCCTGATGTAGACGGCATTGGCCTAGCAGGTATGCCCATCGGTACACCGGGGATGCCAGGGCCTCAGAAAGCGCCCTATGACGTATATTCCTTTACGGATCAAGAAGACAAGGCGTTTATGACGCTGTAGTAGGTTTTGGATGACATAATTAGACCTCTTGTACTACATGAGATGTTTGTTAAGCACCAGGTGTGTTTCGAGATGATTTGAAAATTGGTTGCGTCAGATGCTCTCTAAAGTGCGACATGTTCAAGAAATCATCCAGAAATTGGCGGGGCCTTTCCCAGGGTTCGCTGATACTTTTAAGCATCTTAAATCCAAAAATGAACAGATACCCTGCGAAGCCTCTGTGTTAAATGCTTTTAGCAAGGTCAGTATTGGTCACAGTGACTTAGCATAGGTACTATTTGCCACCTTTATGAGTAGCGGTGTCTGTTTTGTCGGTAAGAGCAACCTGTACACCCCGTGTACAGGTTGCTCTTCTGACGAAGAGCCGATACGGCCATCCCTTCAGTGGCGGGCGAGGATCTTCGCTGCGATGGGCGAAGTGATCATTTGAATCACTGCAAAAAAAGCGGCTGGAATTGCGATCTCTGATGGCAAGCCAGAAGCAGCGACAAACGCTGCAGCGATGCTGAATTCCTTTTTACTGACCGTGAAAAGATAGGTAATCACCTCTTTGCGATCAGAGGTGAGTAACCGTGAGGACATACCTACCAGGTACCCAATCAAATTGAGGCACAGGGCCGCGCCCGCAATCACAAACGCATACCAGCCATAGCCAATGATCGTGGTGGCATTCGGCCCGACCACGGCGAGTAGGATCAGCAGATACAGAATCGACCCTATCCCTGCATACGCTGAATCATGCCGTGCAAAGAAAGCCGAGAACCTTGTACGCAAGCTGACCCCAATCACGGTAGGAAGAAGCACGATTAGTGTTAATTCAAGAATAATTGATCCAAGCGGCACGTCTAACTGAAGGCCGGTGAGCCATAAAAACAGGAAGGGAACAATAAACGGACATAACGCGGTGTTGACTGCGTTGAAAACAGCGGCAAGCGCCACATTGCCTTTCGCCATCAGTACCAAAAGAGGAGAAGACACATCTGTCGGCAGCGTGCCGAGCAAGGTTTGGCCAGCAGCCAGCGGGCCGCTTCCAAAAAATAGACGGCCCGTTAGCCACCCGGCAATCGACATAGGCCCATAGACCAGCCCCAATGCCAACAACTGCCGTGACGGCTTTCGGAACACGATGCGCACTGCATGCGCATCGAATGTGAGGCTGATAATCAACATCAGTAATGCCAGTAATGGCCCAATCGCGAACTTAAGCATTATTCCGGTGGCCGGAAAGAGTAAGCCTCCCCCCGCGACGACGATTACAAACCAGACAAGGTGCGCCTCGACAAAATAAATGAATCTACCCATGGTGGATTGGACGTTACCGGTTGAAGTGGATTGAGCCCCGCACCTAAAACATGATCACCTTCGGCCCAGCACACAAAGGCTCCTTGGTAGCTAGGGACGTGCTTCCCAATCCAGCGATGCAAATAGATAATGCTCAAGGGTTGAAGCTTTAGTTGCTAGAGGTTTTATAGTACCAAGAACAGATAATTCGAGAGAGGGTAACAGATGGGACATCATCATGATCATCCCCACATTGATCCTGCCTCTGGCGACCGGCGCGTCAGCATCTCCATTTGGGCCAATGGGCTCTTAACCATCGCTCAAATCGTCGGTGGCATTATGGCGGGGAGCCTATCGCTGATCGCTGATGCGTTACATAACTTTTCTGACTTGGCAGCATTAGTCATTGCCTTTGCTGCTCGTAAAATCGCCAGACGGCCTGCCGATGTGCATATGACCTTTGGCTATGGCCGCATCGAGATAGTGGCAGCACTCATCAATTACACCACCCTCATTATTGTCGGTGTCTACCTGATTTACGAAGGCGCTATGCGGATGGTCGATCCCCCTGAGATAGAGGGATGGACGATCGTGATTATTGGTGGCGTCGCGCTCGTCGTCGATGCCCTTACCGCCATGCTCACGTGGTCAATGCAAAAAGAGAGTGTCAATATCCGCGCCCTTTTTCTGCATAACTTATCGGATGCGTTTGCCTCCATCGCCGTGATTATCGGTGGTTCGCTTATTTTACTGTACGACATGCGCTGGGTAGACCCCGCGATCACGATAGGGATTGCGCTATATATTCTTTACCTAGCCTTCTCTGAAATTGGCGGCCCTATCCGTACGCTAATGCTGGGATCTCCCCCGGACATTGACGGGCAGGCAGTCGTTGAGACCGTACGAGATATCGAGGGAGTCCAGGATATTCACCATGTGCATCTATGGCAGATGCAGGAAAACATGGCAGCCCTTGACTGCCACGTGGTTCTGACAGAAACCGGCTGGCAGCAGCTTGAATCCGTCAAAGCAGAGATCAAGGAGCAGCTTAAAATGCGCTTCAGTATTGCTCATTCCAGCCTAGAGTTTGAGCATAGTGACCACGCGCATCAAAATGCCAATCTATATGGGCATGAGTGACAGACCGAGGCCGGCTCCCAGCTCAGGTAGATAGCGAGCAGCTTACTCCCATAGCGATTGGCTTATTTTTCAACCCTACTTTTCCACCCCATCGTTGAGACAGAGAGAGAAACATGTTCAAAAAAGCGTCTTTTATATTGGCCGGTACGTTAATGCTGACCGCTGCGATCGTCGCCGTATCGAAGCCTGCCCTCTTAGACATGCAAGCTCAGGCAGCAAAAGAGAGCGGTGTCCAGGCCGAGGACTCCTTGGTGCGTTCACACTCCCCCTTCTTGGGACGAGAAGACGCGCCGGTGACGATTGTGGAATTCTTCGATCCGGCTTGCGAAGCCTGCCGTGCTTTCTATCCCCTGACAAAAAGTATTCTGGAAACCTACCCAGAAAAAGTGCGGCTCATCGTGCGCTACACTCCTTTCCACGGCGACGTATCGGACAAGGCCATTCGGGTATTAGAAGTTGCTCGTCGTCAGGGCGTCTTTGAACCGGTACTGGAGAGGCTGCTGGCTCGCCAGGATCAATGGGCTTCACATGGCAGTTTTGATGAATCCGCTATCCTCGATATCGCGAGCCAAGGAGGCCTTGATTTAGCGGCTGCCGAAGAGCAACTGACTTCTGCTGAGGTGCAGGCGGTGATTGACCAAGACATGGCGGATGTCAGAGCCAATCAGATTCGCCAAACACCTACCTTTTTTGTCAATGGCGAGCCTTTAGACCCCTTTGGTATGCAAGAGCTGATTGATGCCGTCGAGAGTGAAGTAGCGGAGATCTCTGGGGAAGAGGATGGCCAGTGATGCAGCGCTGGTGGTTACTAGGCTTGGTGGGCTTTTACCCCTTGCTAGCCGAAGCCAATTGGCAAACGCATCTGTCATTGCCTCCGTCTGAACTTAGCCCTGTCAAGTTACAGGCGGCTAGCGAGCAAGAAGGCACATTACCGCTCGATAGCGTTGATACCCTAACCTTTGGGCGTGATGTCGTCATTGATACCACCCTCTACGAGGCCTTGGCAGCAGAAGGTGTCCCAACGCGTTTCGCCACTAAACTGGAAACACTGCTCAGCGAGTTTATCGCAGCGCCGCTGGAGTTTTCTGGCAGTGAACGTATTCAATTAGTGTGGGAGGAAGATCGACGCCAGGACGGCGCCCGTGTTGGGCCACCACGCCTCAGTTATGCCGCTCTGCCTGATCAGGCAGAGCCCTTGGAGGTCATATGGCCGGTCACCCAAAAGGGGGACGTAGCTCTTTTCAAAAGCGACACCCTGCTAGGCACGTTGCGGTTGCCCGTGCTTAGTGCCCGCTTAACGTCTCGCTTTGGGAATCGGCGACATCCTGTGTATGGAGGGATGCGTCCTCATAATGGAATTGACTTGGCTGCGCCGACAGGAACGCCGGTCATTGCCACCGCACCTGGGCGCGTATTCTTTATGGGTCGCCAAGGGGGATATGGGCAGGTGATCGAGGTGGAGCACGACACAGGGGCCATTAGTCGCTACACACACCTTAGCCGATTCTCCCCACAGCTAGTGGTTGGGGATTTAGTCAATGCGGGAGAGTCGCTCGGAGAGGTAGGTTCCTCCGGGGTCGCCACGGGCCCCAACCTGCATTACGAAGTGAGAGTCAATAACCAGCCTGTTGATCCCCTTGGTCAAGGTCAACGCATCATGTTGGGTGAGCAGCCGACTCAAGGTGAATATCAAGCGTCACTTTACGAGGCAAGAGATCGCTTGGAACAAGCTATCGGCACGGCGTCCATTTATGACTTGATCTCGTTTAACGAGCCGTAACCACCCGTGCTTAGCAACGTTGCATGGATTGTTAGTAACGTGAACGTGTGCTTGCCTCGTTATGGAACCCTAGCGCTGTGATCACTCATCTACCACAAGACAGGTAATCGGTATGGAAGAGGTTTCTCTCGTCACCATGGGGGTATTGGGAAGCCTTGCCGCGGGCTTGATGACGGCTGTCGGGGCGCTTCCTGTCTTGTTTACCAAAAGACCGAATCGTGGTGTTCGCGATTTAGCGTTGGGGTTCGCCGCTGGCGTCATGCTAGCGGCCTCTTTCTTCTCACTGATCATACCCTCCTTAGAAGCCTCGGAGCTGCGTTACGGAGGTAGCGTGGTACCTGCTGCCATTGCCTGTGCGGCCATCTTGCTAGGGATTGGAATGGTCGCACTACTGAACGAACTCTTACCTCATGAGCACTTCGAACAGGGGCGAGAAGGGCCAGAGGCTGCCTCACTACGTCGTATCTGGTTGTTTATTATTGCCATTACGATACACAACCTGCCAGAAGGGCTGGCCGTTGGCGTGGCCTTCGGCGCAGGGGGAAGCGAAGGAGGCATTCCACTAGCGATTGGCATTGGACTTCAGAATGCCCCAGAAGGACTGGCCGTAGCAGTATCACTGCTAGGCGTGGGCTATTCACGTTGGCGGTCATGGACGATTGCCGCCCTTACGGGGCTTGTTGAGCCGTTGGGTGGCTTATTAGGCGCTGGAGTCATCAGCATGTCACAAGCGCTACTGCCCTGGGGGTTGGCCTTTGCAGCGGGGGCGATGTTGTATGTGATCAGTCATGAGATTATTCCCGAAACTCATCGAAGCGGGCACCAAAAAAAGGCCACGCTGGGCCTCTCTATCGGATTGGTACTCATGCTGTTTTTGGATGTTTCGCTGGGCTAACCATTGGGCGTGGGGCGTAGCGTTAGTGCTAACCTAAGTCGTGAGCCCCTCCGTGCGATTTTTCAGTGATACAGAGCTGATGATCACTGATGACCTCAATGATTCGGCAGCTTTCCACTTTACCACCGGCACACTGCGTGACCATCCGTTGAAGCTCCTCACGCAGTATGGACAGTCGTTGAAGGCGGGACTCCACTTTCTTTAGGTGATGCGTGGCGATGGCATCGACTTCTTGGCAAGGCATATCAGGCTGATCTGACATGGCCAAAAGCTCTCGCACTGACTCCACCGAAAAGCCAAAGTCTCGGGCATGACGAATGAAGGTCAAACGCCGCACAGCGTCGTCTCCATAGCGGCGCTGCCCTCCGCCGGTTCGTGTTGCATCGCGCAGCAGCCCAATACGCTCGTAATAACGAACCGTTTCAGGTTTGCAATCGGCTCGTCGTGCTAACTCACCAATGCTGATACTTTGCCCCATCATCGACATGGTAAAACTCCTTACGTAGGGCTTGAAGCTATAGTTGCTACAAGGTTTACACTTCAAAACCATAGCCCATTGAGAGAAGAGGCACCATGAAAACATCAACGCAGGCGACAGCGACTACCTTTTTGACGCTGCGTGTTGAAGGCATGGACTGCGGCGGTTGTGAGCGCAAGGTCGTGTCGGCGCTAGAGCGGCTGGACGGCATTGAGGAAGTCACGGCAAGCTCGGTCACGGGATCGGTGAAGATTCATCACCATGATCACGGGGCCCCCTCGCGAAAGACCATTGAGGGCATTCTGAACGAACTAGGCTATCAAGTGACTTCCCCTGATGGCCAAACACGCGCATCTGGTTCTTCATCCCCTTGGTGGCAAACCGCTAAAGGGCGCTTGGTCATTATCACAGGAAATCTGCTGATCGTAGCCTTCGCGCTTCGTTTAGCATGGCCTGCGCTGGGTAATGTGCCGTTCATTCTGGCCACGCTGGTCGGCTTAATGCCCATTGCGCAGAGTGCCTGGGGCGCCCTCAAAATGCGCAACCCCTTTACCATCGAGATGCTGATGTGCATCGCTGCGCTTGGCGCATTGGCCATCAATGCTGCCGCTGAAGCTGCGATGGTCGTGTTCTTGTTCGCCGTAGGTGAGCTACTCGAAGGGGTAGCTGCTTCACGGGCGCGCCGCAGTATCTCAGCCTTGGCAAATTTAGCACCCTCAACGGCGAGGCTGATGGACAATGGCCATCTGCGTGACGTCTCGGCGGAGTCACTTAAACCCGGCCAGCGTGTGCTGGTGCGGCCCGGTGATCGCGTTCCCTGCGATGGACGCATCCTGGTGGGCACCTCCGACATTGACGAGTCGCCGGTAAACGGCGAGTCCATACCCCGTTCGCGAGCGCCTGGTGATGACATTTTTGCTGGCACAGTGAATCTTGATGCCGCCCTGGAGGTGGAGGTAACACGAGGCGCTGATGACAATACGATCGCACGCGTTATTCGCCTGGTTGAAGAAGCACAGGCCGCCAAGGCACCGATAGCACGCTTTATTGATCGTTTTGCGTATTACTATATGCCCGCCGTCGTCTTACTCGCCCTCCTGATGGCGATAGTGCCACCGCTGGTATCGACCATGGCATGGTCGGAGTCGATTTACCGTGCGTTAGCATTGCTGTTAATCGCATGCCCCTGCGCGTTAGTCATTTCCACCCCAGCCGCCATCGCCGCAGGCCTCTCGGCGGGCGCTCGGCGCGGCCTATTGATCAAAGGGGGAGCCGTTCTTGAACAGTTAGGTAAGCTTCGCTTGGTGGCATTAGATAAAACGGGCACCCTCACTGCGGGTACTCCAAGAGTCACAGATGTGGAGTCTTGGATCGCTGAGGAAGACGATAACAGCGTATTGCGGCTCGCCGCCGCGATAGAGCGAGATTCCAGTCACCCTATCGCCACGGCTATCGTTGAGCATGCCCGACAATCGGGCCTAAACCTCCCCACCGTCACCGGCAGTCGTGCTTTGGCGGGGCGCGGTGTCTCAGGCCAGGTGGAGGGTCGCGAGCTGAGCTTAATGACGCCTCGTCACCTTCACGAGAAAGTCATCCTGGAGGAAAGTCTCAGTGCTCGGATTATCGCGTTAGAAGAAGCCGGTAAGAGCCTCGCTCTCCTCGTCGAAGGCGAGCGTTTGTTGGGCTTGATCGCTGTTCGCGATGAGCCACGCGAAGATGCCCTTGAAGGCCTAGCGGCGCTATCCCGTTTAGGCGTACAGGCGGTCATGCTCAGCGGTGATAATGCCCGCACCGTCGCTGCCACTGGGGGTCGCTTAGGCATTGAAGCGTACGGCGAACTAATGCCTGAAGACAAGGCAGCGTATGTTCGAGACTGGCAAGCGACAGGTCGTGGCCCCATCGGTAAAGTAGGCGATGGCATCAACGATGCACCGGCACTCGCGGCAGCCGATGTGGGTATCGCGATGGGTGGCGGCACGGATGTGGCGTTGGAAACCGCCGATGCAGCCTTGCTCAAGAACCGCGTTACCGGCATCGCTGAGCTGATAGACCTCTCTCGTGCCACGCTACGCAATGTGAAAACCAACGTTGTTCTCGCCCTTGGCTTAAAAGCCATTTTCCTGGTCACCACAGCGCTGGGTATTACCGGTATGTGGATTGCGGTGATGGCCGATACCGGTGCTACCGTCCTGGTGACGTTGAACGCCATGCGACTGCTGGGTTATCGCTTTTCGCCCAGTACCGCATTGACAGGCCTGTCACAAGGAAAAACAACGTCATGAGAACAGCGCAACACGACAGCCCTTCACGACGTTGGCCATGGTTCACATTTGCTTGCGTGTTGGCTCTAGCCGATCAACTGGTCAAAGAAATCGTGCATGCCCAGATGTCGTTTGGCCAAGTCATTCCGCTAACGCCGTTTTTTAACTGGGTATACACCGGTAATACAGGAGCCGCTTTTAGCTTTCTCGCGGAGGCAGGTGGTTGGCAGCGCTACCTCTTTCTTGGTTTAGCGTTGGTGGTGGTCGTCGTATTGCTCGTGCAGCTATGCAAACCCCTGCCGCGCTTGGAAGCCTGTGCGTACAGTCTGATTCTTGGCGGCGCACTCGGCAATACCGTTGATCGGTTAGCGCGTGGGTACGTCGTCGACTATCTGGACGTTTACTGGAGCGAATGGCATTGGCCCGCCTTTAACATGGCCGATATCGCGCTATTTGCCGGTGTATTGATGTTCGCAGTGGCGTTATGGCGTGAAAGTCCTGCTTTTAAGCGCTCTGAGTAACGGTATGGACTCAGTCGATCAAGAAAAAAAATATACGTTTGTGGCTGGGCGACTCTCACCAACAGTCGATTGCGTTGTAGCGCTAGCCGCTGGGGTGCTGACCACCTTGAGTGCCGCCCCCTTTTCCCTATGGTGGCTTGGCCCAGTGGCCGTGGCACTGGTCTATTGGAAGATAGCGTCGCTAACGCCTGCCATGGCCACCCTGCGTGGGTGGTGCTATGGGGTAGGCCTGTTCGGTTCTGGCACATCGTGGGTCTTCGTTGCTATTCACGACTTCGGTGGCACCGGGGCCTTGGTGGCGATGTTCCTCACCACTCTTTTTGTCAGCGTCCTGGCGCTCTTCTTTGCAATCCCCTTTGGGCTCTATCGACGCATCACGGGGCCACGGTTCGCCTTTCTTAGCTTTGCCGGTATGTGGGTGGTGAGCGAATGGCTACGCACTTGGTTGCTCACCGGCTTTCCCTGGTTATTGCTCGGCACCTCTCAGATTGATTCTCCACTAGCCCCATGGGCGCCCGTTGGTGGTGTGTACTTGCTGTCACTCATGACCGCGCTGACAGGTACGTTAGGGGTAGAGGTTCTGCGTCGCCGCTGGGTTTTCCTTGTCCCAATGGCCGCCTTGTGGATCGTTCCATTCCTATTGCCCGCCCAATGGACAACCCCTGCTGGCAAGCCCATCCGGGTGGCATTGCTGCAAGGGAATCTTGACCAGCGCATTAAGTGGACTGCCCAAGGGCAGCGCGAGGCGGTCAATATCTACACAACGATGACACAAGAGCAAGCAAGGGACATCGATCTCATCGTTTGGCCCGAGGCAGCCCTTCCCATGCTTGAGCAGGAAGCACAGCGAATACTGGAGCAAGTAGCGTCCGACCTGGGGCCTAACACCTCCTTGTTGACCGGCATTTTGCAACGCGACAGTGAAGGGCGCTCTTATAACAGCGTCATAGGGCTAAATGATGTGCAAGGCGAATACCAGAAAGCGCACTTAGTACCCTTTGGCGAGTATTTGCCATTCCAAAGCCTCCTCGCTGACACCCTTGCTTTTTTCGACTTGCCAGCACCCCGCCTGACCCCAGGGTCAGACGGACAGGCTCCGTTACACGTGGCTGGCACTACCATTGGCACTGCCATCTGTTACGAGATCATTTTCGCCGACCATGTCGCCCAACAGGCGCGTAATGCCGAGCTGCTATTAACGGTTTCCAACGATACGTGGTTTGGGCGTTCCATTGGCCCACACCAACATCTTCAAATGGCGCGTCTACGTGCCTTAGAAAATGGTCGTCACCTACTTCGAGCTACCAGTAATGGCGTGACGGCCATCATCGATTCACAAGGCCACGTCACAGCCCGTGCCCCACAGTTTGAACCGGCCAGTTTAACTGGCGAGGTGACCCCGATGCAGGGCCTAACTCCTTTCACACGCACCGGTAGTGGCCCCGCTTGGATACTCGCTGCCTTGCTGACGCTGCTCGGATTACAACTAAACTTATCTCGATCAAAAAACGACGCATTAGATGAAAAAGGAACCTAGCGATGCTCTTGGCAAAGAACGCAGCAATACTTAAGAGACTCCTCCCATGGCCAATGCAGATCGGCTTCATCGTGAGTGTGATGGTTTCGTCTCTGGCATGGGTCCCTGTCGCCATGGCGGCACAACCTTCCACTGCCCAGGAGACGGAATGGCCCAAGGGGCATTACCCGCTACCTGAGGAAGGCAATATTATCGGAGAGGCTGACACCTTCATTGTGAAGGATTACGAGGATACTCTGATTGATATTGCCAGACGTCACAACCTTGGCTACCAGGAGATTGTACGTGCTAACCCAGAGGTCAGTATTTGGGTGCCCGGAGTGGGTACTGAAGTAACCATTCCAGGACGCTTCATCCTGCCGAATGTCGAGCGTACTGGTGTCGTCATCAATATCGCCGAGCTGCGGCTTTACTACTACCCAGATGTCAAAACCGGTGAGACACCGCGCGTTGAGACCTATCCTATCGGCATCGGTCGCGAAGGGTTTGATACTCCTCTAGGCGTGACCGAGACCACCATGAACATTAAAAACCCCGCATGGTACCCGCCTGAGTCGGTAAAACGTGAAGCTGAAGCACGCGGCGAAACCGCACCAAGCGTTGTGCCGCCCGGCCCCGATAACCCGCTGGGAGACCACGCCATTATTTTAGGCTTCGATGGCTATTTGATTCACGGTACCAACCAGCCAGATGGCATTGGCATGCGCGCAAGCCGAGGCTGTATCCGCATGTTACCCAAAGACATCGAATCTATATTTGACCGCATCCCTCCCGGCACCCAAGTCAATATCATCAATCAGCCTATTAAAATCGGTTGGCAGAATGGGCAGCCGCTTATTCAAGCAATTCCGCCACTAGGGGAAGAAGAGCACAGCATGACCGCTATATCAGATGCCATTACACGCCTTGAGCAACGCAATGCAGATGGCGTTAGCTTCGATTACGAACAGCTTAGCGATTTACTAGCATTATCCAACGGGCTTATCGAACCCCTGTATCCCAAGCCGGAACCGAGTAATAAAGAAGACGACAATATCAACAGTGTTTATGAAGAACTGACACTTCATTCGTCGTGAATATCGATAAAGACAAGGCAGCGCGTTTTGTCAGCCCTTTGGAGAACAACGGCTTGGCTACCGTCAAGCCCTTAACCCGCCTTATTCATGAGGCCGACCTGAAAACGAAGATAGCGGATGGTATTCTCTTGAGAAATCAGAACGTTCCGGCAAGAATCTGAACCAAGAGAGCCATCCGCTATGGGTGAAAGCCTATCCACCTGGACGCCCTCATGCAACGGCTCTGTCCGTGTTGAGCTGAGCGGCCAGCGCACTACCAGCGACAGCGGCGCTCTGCTGTTGCGTGAGGCCCTCGACAACAGCGGCGTGATTGAGGCGCTGGAAGACAATCTGGTCGATCGACGCCACCCGCTGCGCATCCTTCATTCGCTGGCCAGCCAGTTGCGTACCCTGGTGCTGCAGCGTGCGATGGGCTGGATCGACCTCAGCGATACCGACACGCTGCGCCGTGATCCGCTCTGGCAGCTGGCCTGCAGCGATGCGCGCGGGACAACGCCCCTGGCCCAGGACCGGCCGTCTCAAGCCACGCTGTCGCGGCTGCTGAGCTGCCTCGGTCGTAACGACAATATCGATGCCGTGCACGAAGGCCTGCTGCGGCTGGTGGTCTGGCGCCTGACCTCGCTGCAGAACGGTGAACGTCCCAAGCAGCTGACGCTGGACATCGACGGCCTGCCGATCAAGGTGCATGGCCACCAGGGCGGGTCGGCCTATCATGGCCTTTACGGGGCCCGCATCTACTCGCCGCTGGTCGCCTCGCTGGCCGAGACCGGCGACATGGTGGGTGGGCTGCTGCGCGAGGGCAACGCCGGCCCGGCCGAGAACGCCGACACTTGGATCCCGCACCTGGTGAAGCGACTCAACGAGAGCACCGGCGCCCAGGTTCGGGTGCGCATCGACGCCGGTTTCACCGACAACGCGACGCTGGAGGCCCTGGAAGAGCGCGACATCGAGTACCTGGGCCGACTGCGCAGTCACTCCGGCCTGCAGAAGCTGGCGGCACCGCACCTGAAGCGGCCACCCGGCCGGCCACCCGAGCAGCCTCGCGAGTGGTGCCACGATCTGGAGTATCAAGCGGGCTCTTGGTCGGCACCGCGTCGCGTGGTGCTGGTGGTGCAGGAACGCCCCGATGACCTGCTGCTGCATGCCTTCTTCCTGGTCACCAACCTCGGCAAGTTCGACTGGCCGCCGGAGAAGGTCCTGGCGCTCTACCGCAAGCGCGGCAGCGCCGAGGCGCACATGGGCGAGGTGAAGTCGGCGCTGGACGTGCACCTCTCGTCGACCGATCGTGGCGCCTCCACCGTTCAGGACGTGATGGCCCGCAACGAGGTGAGCCTGCTGCTCAGCCTCTACGCCTACCAGGTCCTGCATGGCCTGCGCTGCCTGCTGGAGCGGCAGACCCGGCAAGGCTGGAGCCTCAGCCGGATGCGCGAGCAGGTGCTGAAGGTCGCCGCCACGCTGAGGCTGCACGCTCGGCGAATCACGGTTCATCTCGGAGCCGCTGCCGACAAGTGGTGGCCGACCTTGCTTAAGGGGCTGCCGAAGCTGACCGCACTGAGCTGACGCTCCTGCGAGACCACCACAGCATCAGAAAGCGAGCGACCGGAGCGGCGGTCGGCGATCACGGCTGCTTGGACGGCCGCCATTGATTCCAAAGAGCTATAAGTAAGTAGGAAAAGGGCTGCGTTCTGGCATTACTCAACAGCCACTCGCGCTGAAGATGCGAATCCTGATAAGCAATGCCAACAGCCAGTACCTTCAGACCGCTCAATCAGCGCCCTCGTGAATAAGGCGGGCTTAATATTCGCCGTGTGTTGTTGATTGAGCTCTTCCATCCCTAGCGTAGAAAGAGCTAATGCGATCATCACAACGTTGGTAGCATCCACTTTCGGTAGCACTGAAGTGTGACGAAGAGGATCTATTCTAAGCCCCTTCCACTGGCTGGCAGGGGCTTTTTCTATACCTAGGCAAAGTGATAAATATTATTTCCCTATTAAGATTCATTTATTCCAGTGTTTGTTTAGTGGCTGATGCTCTGTGTTCGCCTTATCAATTGCAGCACCGATAGCAGCATAGGCGTGTTGGTACGTCTTATAGTTTTTCTGATTGCTGTAATACACGTTAAAATCAACAAGGCTTCGCACCACTGCCAGCAGGGTTTCTGGCTCACCATCACGAGTGATAACGTCAATAGCGTCGGTCACAGATTCATCGTAAACGCGCATAGCTATCTCGGCGTGAAACGCCTCTGCGTCGTGTTTAATCTTTGCCAAGTTCATTCTCCTTATATGCGTTGCTAATCACTGTACTTTCAAAGCCCGCTAACAGCCTGGTGGTTCTACGCGCTGCCGCAATAACACCAGCTGATGTCAGCCCTGTCCAATGGATGTGCCCAGTTTTTTTCTATTGTTGTTTCGCCTGCTTGCGTAAGAGGTCGCCGACATCGAGCAAGCCATAAGCTCGGAATATATCGGCTACGCCCATGGCTTTGCTGTTCTCACAGGACAACAGTAAAAGGTGATGGCCATCCTGCCGCGGCGGGGGTGCTGAACAGATGGCGAATGGGATCTGCGCAGCCTCCATCCGCTTCATAAACGCTTCGTTCATTGTGTGGTGCTCTGGCTCGCAAAAGATGTCGAAGGCGCTGAGAATAACGTGGGCGACCTCGGTGTTCAGTTCATGCCTGGTCAAGGGAGCTTTTATGCGCAGCTCAGGATCGAAGAAGCCAGCAATCAGACAAGCTGCAGCGAAGTGATGGGCGCCACCCTGGTTGTTTAGATGGTATCCCCAGGGCCGCCAGCTGAAACCTTCCATTGATTCTTCAGTGCCAGCGCCGCCATGGAAGCGGAGTTCATGCCAGTTGAGCAAAGGTTCGATGCTGGCACGATTGTTGTGAACCAATTCGCGACATTCGCCGATAGCACAGGAGTCGAGAGTGGCGTAGCCGACGAGATCGCCTTTTCCAGACGCCAGGGAGATGATGCCTCTGATCGAGCAGCTGAAGTTATCATCGTAGGTGGTCGTTGTGAGTCCAGCGGCCGCTGGATAAGGCAGGCGCTGACATTGCAGCCCCGTTCGCCCTGGTCGCCAGTAGGCAATATCACCCCCTAAGCAAAGCGGCCATCGGTGCCATTGGATGATGCCGAGTTCGCTGGTGCTAGCGGCTGGGAGCGTTACCTGGGCTGCTAAGTGCGAAAATTCAATAGCGTGCTGCACGACTGCTGGGCTGGCCCAGCAAGCATGGCGCAGCCAGCGGATCAGTAATGTGGTTGCCAGCATAATATGTCCCCCCAAAGCCTAAACGTTACGGTCACCCTCGGCTCTATCTTGGAGTGATATTCTGATTTTATTCTGGAGCCCAGGTGATAATGTCACGGCGTCAACAAAGGCTTGTGAGATTCGATCGGCCCACGACCCGAAAAAGTATCCGCATTTTGGCGCTTTTCTTGATTGGCACTGCTCTAATCACGGGGATGATTCTTCGACAGGCCACTGCATTTTCCTCTGGTGTTTTGCACGCTAAGGAAGGCCGATATTCGCTCATGCTTGAGGTGGCATCTACCTCGCGCCAGCGTCGCAATGGCCTAATGGAGCGTGACTCAATGGCTCCCGATGCTGGCATGCTCTTCGTCTATGATGAGGAGCAGACAACCGATCATGCTTTCTGGATGTACCAAACTCGTATACCGCTTGATATTGCCTTCCTCGACCATGACGGAGAGATCCAGTCGATCACCAGCATGGCCCCCTGCACGAGAGAAAAAGAAGCCTGTCCGCGTTATCCAGCTGGCACGCGCTTCTGGATGGCCCTGGAGGTAAACGCTGGCTACTTCAATGAGCATGGTATAGCCGCTGGAGATCGCCTAGAGGTCGACCCTTTACAGCACCCCCCCTCTTAAAACCTGTTCTACTGCAGGAATGAGAGAGAAGCACGTTAATGAGCACACCCGTTTTTTCACCTCAATCGGGGCCAATCTAGTTGGCGGAACAACTGCTCCTGTACTGTCAGCCATGCCACCTTTAAGCAGTTTCTACCTCAGCTGTCATTGACGCGTGTAGCGTTACGCGCTACACTTCGAGGGCGTTTCACAACAAGGGAGCAAAGCAATGCGATGATAAAGAAGATCAAACACAAAGGGCTTAAACGTCTTTATGAGAAGGGAGAATCCCAAGGAGTACAACCAAACCATGTAGACGATTTAAGAGACATACTTGCTGCACTGGACGCAGCCACTAAGCCAAACGATATGAATTTGCCAGGATTTGATTTTCATAGTTTGAAGGGTGATAGAAAAGGCTTTTTTTCGGTGCATGTAAACGGTAATTGGGTAGTGATATTTACGTTTGATGGGGAAGATGTACACCTTGTTGACTATTTAGACTACCACTAACCCCGGCGTTCCTTGATAACCGGCTCGGTACGGTTATCAAGGGCCACCGAGAAAGATGGCCTCGCAGACGTAGCCATGAATGCAACACCTCAAATATGCGATACACAATTTGTGTAGAGAGAGAGAACTGAAACATGACCATGATGAACCCGCCGCACCCAGGTAGCTTATTGCGCCGTCGGATCGTGCCAGCGCTGGGGCTGAACGTCACTGAATTTTCCAAAAAGTTAGGCATGTCTCGTGCAGCAGTTTCACGCGTATTACATGAGCATGCCGCTATTTCCCCCGATTTGGCCGTTAAGTTAGAGCATGGCGGAATTGGCAATGCCAAGCACTGGCTAACGATGCAGGCAAACTATGAGCTATGGCACGCCGAGCATAAAGAACAGAACCATATTGAAAGATTTGCAGCTGTTTGAATTAGTAAGATATTAATTCGGAAAAACCCAACGTACCGCGACGTTGGGTTTTTTGTATCCAATTAGCCTCGCTAATTGAGACGCAAAAACCCGGCTTATTGCCGGGTATCAAGGTTTAAATATTGGCCATTATGAAAAATCTGCTTACCCATTCATGCGAACGTAGCAGGTAATAGCACCTAATTAGAGGTCGTCTTCTTCCTCTACATATTTTGGCACGCAGTCATTACAAAGCAATAATTGGCGTTCCTGGCCGAACACCACAGCTGGTATATTGTGAACTGCTTCTCGCGCGCATGGCGTCTCATCATCCTTCATGCCTTCGCACTCAATCACGGTGCTACCTCATCGGTTTTTTGTCTGACTAGAATTAACCAGCAGCTTCGCTAAAAGCCCTACTCCTATTAAACCACTAGGCCTGCATTTCGACACCCGTCGACATAGGTGTTATCTATATTCTTTTAACAGGTTAAAAAAACGTCGTATAGGGCCGGACTTTTGGTGTTTGATGTTGTGTCATGCCATCTGGATGTAGAGAAACCCGGCTGGCAATTCTTCGCAGCGTGTTACTTCTTATTCACGCGGTGGTAAATTTCTTCCTCTAAGACGAGCTTAAACGCCTCTCCTTCTGCTTCAAATTCATCCCACAAGCATTCTGGCAGCGATGCAGCGTCCAGATCGAGTTGGCCCGGCTGAGCGCCGTATTCTATTTCATTGACGATATGGGGTTCGCGCTGGATAAATAACGTGGCCATAGTGTTGAGCTTTTCGACTTCACGCTCTTTCTGGTAGAGCCTAATTTCATCTAGCGCCGGGCCTTCTGGCCAGGACTCTTTTCCTTCCATTCGACGTTTTGCCGTGTCAATCAGCTCGCCGAAAGCGCCCAAAGCCCCTGCTGCTGAACGATGCCCGTACTCATCGGCCGCCAAGATTAAATCTTGCTCTTCATAATCGCGCACAGCCACGCGAAAACTAACGCCATCACAATGCAAGACCGCGTAAGGCATGACACTGCTTTCGGCATCAATCCATTCGGCAATACCTCGTATAGTTGCTTCACGGTCAAAAATGCGTCGTGGGTAATCGTCCCAGCCATCGATAGCGTCGAGAATCATGCTTCCCCCTGTGGATGCTTATAAAGTTTACTAAGATAATGTCCAGTCGCTTTTCTATATTCATCTTGGTGTATAGGTAAAGTACTTCCAACCAAACATGTGAAATTCGATGAATTTTATACAGGCTATACGTTGGATTCCGGTGCAACATTCCCCCTATAGCTGCCTTTTACTCCTCAGACAAAACGTACAACTGCAAGTAGGCTAGTCCTGGCCAAGGTTCATCCTGGGCCGAGCACCCATTACGGATAAGAAACAGCTTAGATTGGCATGGGCACAGTAGAAGTCTACTACTGCAAGTGGACTTGTATCAGCCAAGGTTCCCCCTGGGACGGGTACCCATTCAAGATAGGAAACAGTCTAGATTGACACGAGAACAGTAGAAGCCTACTATTTAAGATAAGAATAACCCCCACGCCTCACAGGATTCGTCCTGACTGCGCACCAGGGGGTTAGTTTTTTTAGTGGTAAAAGAATGTATGGGGCCACAACTGCAACCACAACTAAACTTCACAAAACCCGCAAAATCCTCTTACGCCCACCTTCGTCATCTTCGCGCCAAGGGCCTCATCACCAAAGGTCAGCAATCACAAGCACTTAATGTCCTTCAGTTTGTCGGGTATTACCAGCTGCTCATTTATACGCGGCCGCTGCAGGATGATCAAAAACGTTTTTATCCGGGTGTAAGGTTTGACGATATTCTTGCGCTTTACGAGTTCGATCGTAGTCTTCGGCTAGTGCTCCTTGACGCTATTGAACAAGTAGAAGTCGCGTTCAGATCCGCCATAGTTAACGCTATGGCCAATGACAAAGACTGCGGCCCCCACTTCTATCTCAAAACCAAACATTTCAAGGACATGGAAGCGCACCGCAATTTCATGAAGAACGTCTTGGATTGAGACTTACCAACCCCATTAAGCACTATTACCACACTTACCATACGCCGCCTTATCCGCCGATCTGGACAATCTTGGAGGAGTTAAGCATTGGCCAAATGTCGCGGTTGCTTGCCAGTCTTGATCGCGAACATCGGAGGCGAGTGGCTACACAGTTTGGCTACGATGAAAAGGTCATTGTGTCGTGGCTCAAAAGCACAACCATGCTGCGTAATAATTGTGCCCACCATAGCAGGGTCTGGAATAATAATGTCGGCGCTGACAGCCCTCAAAGCGCGAATGCTATCCACTCCGAGTTTCCAGGCAACCCTGATCAAGGATTTTTCTTTTCCCGGACCGTCGCGCTCCAAGCACTTTTGAAAGCGATCGATCCATCAACAACTTGGCAGGATCGCTTCAAGACAGTTATGAGAACATTGCCAGTTGCGACGCTCTCAAAAGCCGGCATCACACCTCAGTCAATAGGGATTCCCTTTCAGTGGGAAACACGACCGTACTGGAACTGAATACAACCCGAAGCTAATTTTCAGAGAGTATCCTGAAACACCTTATTATCCAGGGAAAGGTACGATGTTACGCTGCCTGGGAGTTGCAGAATACGAGGCCTTGGCGAAAGTAGCCGGTCGTTTGCGCCTCACTTGGATCGAAGTCCCTGTTGAAATGGAGGGTAGCTGGGCAAGACTGACTGTCTGAATCGCCAAACTGTTGCCAATCTAAGTGAGTTAGGTGCCACATCCAGCTGATTTAAGTTTAAACAGTAGCTTGTAATAGGCCCTACCAATGATCACTAACATTAATGAGTACGAGGCAGAGACTGCCTTTGAACGTTTTGCTCTTGACCGGTATTTACCTCTGACAGCCCAGACATCTGGAAGCTACATCGATATACGTCCCCTAATTGATGGAGGAAAAAACGTTATACAGAACGGGGCGAGCCACATTCAAGCCAATCGAGAGGACAGCCTACGTGCAGCTTTCTTGCCATTGGCGTTTGGAGCAGCCTGGAAGGTGCTTGATCTTACGATCGAGCTTGCGCTGGCGGAACAAGGTATAAAACCTCAGCGGGAAGCTAAGCTCTGGCCAATTAAGGAAAAGGCTCGTCTCGCAATGAGCGGTACGCTGAATGGCGTGATCCTAACCGAGGAAACCTGCACCTGGGAAGGAATGCTGACTTGTTACGTGTCTACAATAGAGTATCGCCATAGCCTGATTCATCGACAAGCTCAGTTTGTGGAAACCCCCCTCACCTTATCGGGCTATGGTAGAGACGGTATGCCTCTTCCACCGCTAGATGAAGCTACGCTTAGAGCCTTAATCGCGTTATCACAACTCATCGGGGAAGGGATCATCAACAACGGGCTGAATCGTCGTCGTCTCGACAACGTGAATTTTCTATTGAATAGATTATTGTGCTTCGGGGTTAACTCAGTACCGAAAGGCGTCAGGATGAAGCCTATCGAATATTATTGGATGAAACTTCGACGAAACCCTCATGGCCAATGGGTGGCCCCCTTCTCGGTCGTTCGAGAGCAGATGCGATGCAGAAGACAGATAGGACACATTGACGTTCGCATCGACTTACCGGGAGAAAGCGGTCGCCAGCTTGTCGGTCAGTGCGAGGAGCTACCGGACAGGGATGTCACAATCGATTTCAACCAACCCCCAAGCTACCTAGCTTATCAGTAATGCTGCCTAGACAAGATAGATAAAGGAGAAGTGCTGAAATAGACATTTTACTCAGGCGGGCGCCGCTGGGGCCGCGCCATGGTGGGCACTGCGATTACCGATCGCGAGACATTGAAGCGATACCTTCGGGCGCTCACCGCCTGTGAAATTGATTCTACTAACGGCAGCTCGAAATAAGATCATGGCCGCCAAATCCTGCCTATCCAGCCTTCCCTCAACTGAGCGAGATTGTCGGTTGGGGATTATTTTTTCCGATATTAACTTCCCAGATGTCACCCATGTCCCTATCTTATTGGCGAGGCCGTTCATTGAACGGTATGGGAAACGGAAATTGCTAATCACGATGACCTCTAAGGTTGATTGTCAGGTTGTTTCGACAAGGCCCGCGGGCTTTTCGGCTATCACGCAAGGGCGCTTACGTCAGCAGTCCTGATAATAACCTCCTTGAGGAATCCCTGTGGCATTTCGCTCCAGGTAAAGCTGTCTTGCACAGCAAATCTGCAGCTTTCAGCTGATCAGATTCAAGGTTTTTACCTTCAAGCCCCTTCTAGTTCGCTAGTTGGGGCTTTCTCATTCTGTGTCATTGCCATCCCTAACTCCCTATAACCAGCCATTCATGAGCCTGGGGACAATAGGGGGGATCGCATGCAGCAACGTGTTGAGCAGGTGGATCAGGCCGGCGAGACGCTGGTGACACACTATCTGGATAATCCTTTTTCTCGGTCGTCCGTCATTGGCGAGGCTTGTATTCGCCTGTCATGGGATTGCTCCCATCCTAAGTACCCCCAACGCGAAACCCTGTTGCGATATGTCGCTGCCGCACAAGCCCTGGTGATCGATACCCAGCAGCACATCAATCGCCTGGCTTCACGAAAGCGATCTCGCTCCGCGGCCGTCGAGTATGCGATGAGGATTCACCTCGCAGGACGAGTTCGCGAGCAAGCCCTCCATGCCCTAACCAACCGGAATGAGATAACCAATGATCACTAGCATCGAATATACAAGTCGACGTGACATCGAGCGCCGGCAAGCAAGCGCCGATACTGTAGTCCTGTCCATTCGAGGGCTTGACGAGCGTTCAACTCGCTTGGCAAAGGGGGGGGATGATGTTCTCTTAATGCAGTTTGATGATGTCGTTCCCGGTGAAGGCTTCGGCTGCGAAGAACCCATGACGCTCGAGGATGCACAGAGAATTTCTGGGTGGATTCGCCAGTGGTCCAGCGATCGCAGGCCGGTGAAGCTGGTCATTCACTGCACTGCCGGGGTGAGCCGGTCTGCTGCTGTGGCTCTATGGGCTGGCGCCTCACTCAATCGACCTGCCCAGGGAGTCGAAGGTGATGGTAGGGATGCGAATCCGCACGTTCGGTCAATGCTCGACCGGGCGGCTGCGTGAAACGTCCATGTTTTATACTGTAGCCTATCGACTGGTTGCGGCCATCTAGCACTCAAGGCCTCCAAGGGTCACTCTGCGCCCTACCAATGATGAGTCCTGCAACGGGCAGGAATGACTAAGGAGACCGTATGAAAGAGTTCGAGGGCTGCTTCAAGGGTTACATGCTCAACAGCAGTATGGATGGGATGAGCCTCCCAGCAGGGGCCACTGAGCAGATTTATATCGGGTTGTACCATATCGATGGTGGGACAGCCGGGGAGTTCTGCATTCAGTGGGGTAATCACTCCCCTTTATTGCATGTTTATCAGGATGATTGGAAAGCCCTGTACTCTATGCAAGATGTGCTGAATTTACTGGCTGAACTGGATGGCAAAGAGATAACTCCAGAAAAGTTTATTAAGAAACTTAAAGCCTTAGGGTTTCGAGAGAACCTGTAGTTTCATTGAGGCTTAACGAGATTTTATTTCATCCTGAAGGCCCCTCAAGATCGAGGGGCCTTTTTCATTGCGCTGCACAGAGCCTCACCAGTTGTGTCAGTGGAGTCCCTATCTCTTCTTGAGACCTGCAATTCAGCAGGAATGAGAGAGAGGAACGATCATGGAACTTAATAAATTTGACGGCTTTGCAATCTGTGGTGACACCGTTACAGGTACGAATGGCCACTTAACCGTCACACTGATGCTCGACAATGATCCAGTGGTGACCCCGGACTTCTTCGATAGGTACTCAGATTCCGATAAGGAAGCTTTTGCTGAGCATAAGTGGTTCTTCGGTATGCTGTCCGCCAAGGTCGAAGTAAAGATAGGTAGCCAACCCGTGCTTTTGAGCGATGTTGAATTCGCAAGAAGTGGGGTTGAGGTCAATAGGGACGATAATAATGCCCGTCTTAACGCTAGTGCTTTTGAGCTGGCTCAGAATGCACTGGCTCGCGGCATCGAGCTTCTTGAAGGGATCGATACCGCCGCTGATAACATTCCAAAGCTCGAAATGTTCTGATGAGCTTTTCCTAGACCCCTCTCTTTTGAGGGGTCTTTCTCTTCACGCTGAACAAAGCATTTCTCACATCTTTAATTGCTGCTGTGCAACGTTCCCCCTCAGCCTCAGCCGCCAGGCAGGGCTGTTTCTAGGGGCTGACTGTGCAATATCCCCCCTGCCCAACAACGTCATTAGCAAGGCGCTGGTGTCATTTTCAACAATTGCTGCGACTAAACAATAATTGCTGCGACAATCTCTATGTTGAGTTTATATAGAGCGCGCCCTTGTGACCGTTTCTCTGAAACAATGCAAGCCGCACGTTGGAAAGCACTTGGCGTTGCCAAAAGTGTTGATACGGACGCTCCTGAGCGGCTCAGGAGCAGGACTCCCCAAGGGGGGCGTACATTCCCAGATAGAGATAATGGGTATCAAGTGGCGCTATAGTTATTGATGCTGCTACGTGCAGCCTCGGCGGGACCTTCTGCCGGTTGTCTCCTAATTCACCTTACCAGCCCCACAATAAGGATCGGCATCACAAACATGGCGGATAGCGGCATCTTCGGGTTGTAGGGTGCTGTGCGCAATATCGAAGCGCTCCCGCAATATCGTTTGCAGCTGCGGCAGTATCTCTTCCCATCGCTCCATCGCTTCCACATCGATATGTGCCACTAGAGCCTGGCTGTTTGATGACAGGCTCCAAATATGCATGTCATGGATAGCGCAGACACCGTCGACCCGGACTAGAGCGCAGCCGACTTCATGCGCATCAATTCCTTTTGGCACGCCTTCCATCAAGACATGCGTCACCTCACGCAGTAGCCGAATGGCGGACACCAGTATCAATAGGCTGACGAAAAGAGACAGGATCGGATCCGCAATGGGCGGCCCGTCCAGATAAATGACCGCCCCAGCAACCAGCGCAGCTACCGAGCCCAATAAGTCTCCCATTACGTGCAGAAGCGCTCCGCGGACGTTTATAGTTTGCTCTCCACGCATCAGCACCCAAGCCACTACGATATTCACCAGCAAACCGAGCCCGCCTATCGCCAAAACCATGCCTCCGGCAACGGCGGGTGTATCTGCCATGCGGCGGATCGCCTCGTAAGCGATGAATACGATCACCCCGAACATAAACAGCACGTTAAACAGAGCGCCGAGGATTTCAGCACGCTTGAGTCCAAAGGAGTGCTGACGCGATGCTGGCTTCTTGGCCAGCCAAGCAGCGAAGGCACCAATCCCTAGCGACAATGAATCGGTTAGCATGTGGCCTGCGTCCGACAACAGGGCAAGCGAATCAGCTATCAGGCCACCGAACACTTCGACAGCTGCAAAACCTGTAGTGAAGACCAGTGCGAACAACAAGGTCTTGCCGCCACTATGGCTATGATCGTGGTCTGACATTTATGTCTCCTTCGTTATTAGCCCACGAGACTTCCCGCGAGCCACCCCTACCCTCTATCAGGCCATTGGGTCGACAGGTTTTTTCCGCGCTAATATAAGGCAGGTTGTACCTGCCACATTACGTATTGGATATATTCATAGGAGCATTCTTGCCAAGAAGGTGGCGAAGAAGAACCAGATAGCGATAAACACGCCAGCAGCTATGCGGCTTACCGGGCGTTCAGAGGCTGCGTCAGCGGTTGCTCGGTGCTCGTTCATGACCTCTGGTGGTGTAAGCTTCACCACCAACAATATCCCGAGTGGGACAATGATGATGTCGTCCACGTAGCCGAGTACGGGGATGAAGTCGGGGATCAAGTCGATAGGTGAGACGGCATAGGCTGCGACAATCATTGCCAACACCTCTGCAAACCATGGGGTACGTGGATCGCGAGCGGCAAGCCAGACGGCGTGTACATCCCGTTTGATCGTGCGAGCCCATTGTTTAGCGTTCGAGATTAGTTCTGTTGTCATCAGGGACTTTCTCTACTCAGTACTCGTACCAACAAGAAGCACGGCCAGTTCCTCAGTGCTGAAACACAGCAAGGAAGCCGGAGCGCATAACTGTAATCGCTTCATGGTAGAAATCACCCCAGGCGTAGGTGATGGTCGTACCGCGCCAGGGCCTTTGATCCTTTTCTTCGAGCGGGTGGCGGCCTTGATCATTGCTCTCATCCATATTGAATATTCTGTGTGCCAGGCTTCTTTCTCTCCTACTTGAGGTAGGACTTGATGACCTGTAGCACCGCGTCCAAATCTTGTTGCCGCTGCTCCAATTCGGGCTCCCTGACGATGTGATCAGTTAGGTGTCCCTCTATTATGGCTGCCATCAGCCCATTGACCGCCCCGCGAATCGCGGCAGTCTGTTGCAGCACGGCAGTGCAATCCCCTTCCTTATCAAGTTGCCTTTCCAGTGCGGCTGCCTGCCCCTGAATGCGTCGAACACGAGTTAGCAGCTTCGCTTTGTCTTTGATCGTGTGCATGTGGTCGTCTCTGTGGAGAAGGAAACAGTACAGGAGGTAGTATAGATACTAGGGGGTAGTATGGCTTGCTTGCAACAGAAGAAAGTTATGTGAATCGTTCATCCCAGCATGCCGCCTGTAACCGACTGCAACACATCGAGGAGGGCCCCGTGCTCCAGGTGCTGGCTCATCGTATCTATCGTCACTCGTTCCTGGCCCAGGTCACCGCCCTCGTCGGCAACGGTTTAACGACGGTCGCCCTAGCGCTGCTGGCCCATGACTTGGTGGCCGGGCAGGCTAAGATGGTGGCCTATGTGGGCATCGCGTCACTGGTCGAAGCCTACGCCTCGCGTCTGCCGCGCTGCTGATGGTGATGAGCTTCGATGTGCTGTTCCTGCTCAATAGTCTGGCCTTCCTGGTCGTCTCGGTGGTCCTGCTGTCGCCCCAAACTGCGGATGACGAAGCGCTAAGTGACTGGCGCAAGGTCTCCCACGGCATGCGAATCTACTTGAAAACGCCCCGGCTGTGAGGGATGCTTGCCCTGAACATAGCGGTTTCGGTCGCCGGGGCCATGCAAATCGTTAACACCGTGGTCTATGTCCGCTCCGGGCCTGGGCGAACAGGCGCTCGCGACCCGTCTCTGGCCGTCACGGGTTCCGGTGGCGCTCTAGCATGACCATGCTCCTGTGGAGCACTCCCATCTGCACTACCATGACGACCATCACCAGCATGAACATGAGGTCTGGGAGGGGTCTGAACCGCATCGCCATCCTCACCATCACCCGAGGGGCAGGCATCGACACATCTTTGTAATCGATTTGTCATCACACGAAATGGACGTCGTGACATGACAAAAAGGCACAAGAAACGTTTGTATGACCATTTTGGCTGACAACATCCTTCACTTACTGTAATACCGCATCCTGGGCACAAAGACGAAAGAGCATGATCTACACTTCAGCTCGAAGCTCCGGTTCCGGTGACCTGCAAGGAAAAGCATCAGTAGTTCGATTCTGCGTTTATGCTACGTGAACAGTCCTCTTTCCCAGAGGGTTGCTACGCATATTGCTTTAACACTGTCTCTGGATGACACAGATCAGGAAAGATCAATTAAAAAAAGCAGTATGTTCGGCTAACACTCCCAGGCCAATACCAATTAAAACGATCCCACCGATCAGCTCAGACCAGTGGCTAACGTATTTGCCAAATTGGTGACCCAATAAGGTGCCAATTGATGCCATGACAGTAGTGGCTAAACCAATAGCTAAGCTGGTAGCGATGATATTGGCATCAATAAAGGCAAGGCTTGCACCAACGGCCATGGCATCAATACTCGTAGCAATAGCCGTTAATATCAATAACCACAGTGTTTGCTTTTCTTGGGCTATTTTGTCTTCTTTGCATAGGCCCGAATACACCATATGTAAACCAATAACCAATAAGATTGAGAACGCAGCCCAGTGATCCCAAGCCTGCACAAAGCGCTGCGATGCTACCCCGGCCAACCAGCCCAGCAAGGGTGTTATGGTCTCGATAGTACCAAATATCAGCCCAATGCTGATGGCGTGCCGAAACGAGGGTTTTTGTAGCTCAGCGCCTTTGCTGATGGAAGCAGCGAAGGCATCTGCCGACATGGAAAAGGCCAAAATCAATATGGTGGCAAATGTCATGACATGGTGTCTCTAGCTGAAAATCCGACGCTCTAAACCAAGTCACCCAAAATTACTGCTATACTTAAGTAAATTCGTCGGGTATTAAAAGGCTCCCAACATTATCATTTCCGGCTAGATAAACAAGTCAAAACGTTAAAAATATAGTTCGTCTTGTATAAGACACTTAGCATAGGCTAGCCATGTTTCCTCAGTCTTTACTTTTAGCCTAGTTGCATTAATAAGTGAATTTTTTTTCAATAGCGTACATTAAGTGTGTTAATCCAATAGATATAAAATTATTAAGGTTCCAACTCCTGCAGCTCCTAATGCGTCGAGCGTATCTATCAAATCATTTTCAACTACTTTCAATACACTGATAGAATAATAACGTCCAAGTAACTGTGACATACCACTTGACGTTACACTTAATATGGCGATGATGATCTCGATTCTTTCTATTCCCGTTAACCACAGCAGAGTCGATAGTAAAGTAATTAAAACAACACTGGCTCTAAAGGAAAGCCATTTAGCAGAATGTATAGAGGTATTGACACCGTCTACCAAGCCCCCTGCTGTTGCCATTTTTTTGGGTAGTAGCCGTCTCCAAAAACCTTGGTTGGAGTCCAATAGATGCGATAAAACCATGTGCATACACCAGGATAGTTGAGCAGAGTGGAGAGCAGCTTGACATGGAATACTTAACGATCACTTAAGCATTCATTAATTGGCGAGGCTCCGGCACGTTTGGCTAATATCTTCTGCCTGCTGATATACGTCCGTTGCTACGCCAAGCAACCCCAGCACGCTGTGAAATAAGTTATCGTGGGAAGCGGCTTGATCAGAGACTTGGCGTAAGCACTCCGTATCGAGTCCTCGCTGCTTTGAAAATGAGTTGGAAAGCCACCAAACCATAGGCACATGGGTCTGTTCATCGGGAGCAATGGCATAGGGAATGCCGTGCAAATATAGGCCTTTTTCACCCAGTGATTCACCATGATCAGAGAGATAGATCATCGCAGTTGCGTAGTCATCCTGACGCTTTAACATCTCAATCACCTGATCCAACACAGTGTCGGTATACAGAATGGCATTGTCGTAGCTGTTGGTAATGTCGTCTCTTGAGCACTTGGCTAAATCAGCGGTGGTGCAAGCGGGAACAAAACGTTCGTAGTCATCAGGGTAGCGTTGGTAATAGCTGGGGCCGTGGTTGCCTAGCTGATGCAGCACAACAACCTGATCAGCTGAGGTACCGCTAATTTGCTTGGTCAAGGCTTGAACCAGTGCTTCATCCAAGCATCGCCCATCTTGACACAAAGAGGCATACTCTTCTGGCGATAGCGCTTTTGTCGTCACTCCGTCGCAGACACCTTTACAGCCTGACTGGTTATCAAGCCAGGTGACCTCTAACCCGGCGTGGGCTAATACGTCCAGCAAGGATTCATATTGCTGAGCATACGATTTAGCGTAATCGGCACGCCCTGGTAATGAAAACATGCAGGGTAATGAGACCGCTGTGCTTGTACCGCATGAGGAAACATCTGAAAAATTGATAACGTCAGGCTGCTGGGCAAGTTTGGGTGTGGTTTGGCGTTCATAACCATTTAACCCCCAATTCGCCGCCCGTACCGTTTCGCCCACCACGATGACGAGCAGTGTGGGTTTGTCACCCGCTTGTGAACTGATACTGGCGTCCTCACCCACCGGGGAACGCACCGTATTCGCGGAAGCGTGTTGGCTCGAAAGGGCCTGCGCCATCGAAACAATATAATTACCTGGGGTCACCAAGTAGCGTAGCTCTTTATTGTTGCGCATGAGTGACGACACTTCTTGGTAAGATAAGAAAATTGCTAACAGCAATATAGCAGTGCTGGCAAGGCAATAAGCTAAGCGACGCAACACTGCCTTCTTCCAAGTTGACTGTGTGATTTTAACGCGCCAAATCATGATGGTTGGCAAACAGAAAAAGAGCATTAAATGAATCAGTAATCCGGGTGTAAGAAGCTCCTGTGCCTCGTTAGTATCCGTTTGAAGCACGTTGTCTAACATTGAAGTATCAAAATAGGTGCCGTAATAGCTAGTAAAGTAACTGACGAAAGCGGCAATCAGAAAAAGTAAAGTTAATAATGGCTTTACCAGTGTTCGAAAAGCAATGCTAATAAAGGCTAAATAGTTAAGACAGGTCATCACCAAAAACATAGTGGCAAAGGTTAGCCACGTCTGGACGGCAAGAGGTTCATAGCCAGCAAAGGCTTGTTGCCAAAAAGGGACATTGTAAAAAACACTGAATATGACAACGGCCCATAAGACAAGCTGCTCCGTGCTTAATGTGGGGCGATAATGCCAAGCGGTGCCAACAGCATTTGAAGGCAATGATAGCAAAGTACGCATCGAAAAGATCTCTGAATGAAAAGATTAATGAACGCTGGGGTGTAATAAGAATCTTGAAAGGACAAAGCTTACGGTCCAACAAATCATGACGGTCCAGAGGTCGTGGGAGAGAAAGTGCGCCCCGCGGAACTGTTGAGTGATCCCAAACGTAAGGCCAAGCCCTAAACCCAGAGAAAGCCCTGCCCATCGCCAATGAGGCCGTATGGCGGCAAAAAAGAAGTAGAGGGCTATCCACGTATAGCCTGCGCTGGCATGCCCGGCGGGAAAGCAGGCGGATGCTGGCATGGAGGAAGGCCGTGTATTGAGCAAGCCAATAAAGTCTCGTTCCCCGCCATAGCGAACTAAATCCCAAGGGCATTCCATGTTCACAAGTTGTTTAAGCGTTGCGACAAGCAGCGTAGAAAGAAGCGTTGCGGAAAAAAGATATAAAAGCGGCATGCGATACGCTTTAAAACGAGTTACAACGGTGCTTAGTATCAAAAGGAGGAGTGTGACTAAACCCATCGCTAAGCTTAGCCATTTACCGCCTGTGTGAAGAACATCTTGGGTAATCAAGGCATCTTTCCACGTCCAGGCATTACCTTGAAAGCGATATATAACGTCAGTTATCGTAAAATCTATGTTTAAAATACTGAAGACCGACATGACGATTAGAAATAAAAGCCATACGGATGCTACGGATTTGAGAACATTTAGTAGAGCAGCACGCATAGCCACACACCCATCATCATAAAAAGGGTCATCATGACGGCGGCAGCCCCCATGTCTTTAGCACGCCCGCTAAGTTCGTTATGTTCTAGTCCAATACGGTCAATGGTGCATTCGATGGCGGAGTTAATGAGTTCTACTATCACTACAAGGGTGAGTGAAGAAAACAGCAATGCTTTTTCTACGGAAGTGGCATTAACAAAAAATATAAAAGGGTAAAGGACGAGGCATAGCATCACCTCTTGTCTAAATGCAGACTCATTTATCCAGCAAGCTTTTAAACCCGATACTGCATTAATAGAAGCGCGGAAGATGCGTTTGACACCCGTGCCATTAGGTTTTGACGTCGTTGAAATAGGCAAGACAGTACTCTCGATAACGTAACAGTAGGGTCACTGTAAAGCGCAAAACTTAACGAACAGTTATGCGCTTTAATTCAGTAGCTAGAATGCAAAGGGGCAGCGCTGGGTGGTGTTCTAACCCACTGTGTTGGTTGGTTTGTTGCCGAGGCCAGTTGAACGGGAGCGGTTGCGTTTTGTCCGTCAAGATTAGCGCTGATAGCGTCTATTACCGTGCTGATCTCTGGGCGCCACAGAATAGTGTCATAGGCTTCTCGTGGTACGAAGGCGAGTGATTTTTTCTGGCGTACTAGGGAAATGGTGGCGACATCGAGTGCTGCCGCTAAGTGCATAGGCCCTGAGTCTGGTGTCACGAGTAACCGCGCTCGCCCTAGAACAGCGGCAAAGTGACGAATAGGAAGCGGCGGGCATAAGCTACCATACAGTGATGACATCAAGCGCTGCTCAATAGGGGCTAGAAGCCTAAACTCCTCCGGTCCAAGGAAAACGACATAACGTATTTTGCAGGCTTCCATGGCATCGATGAGCATTAGCCAAAATGCCAACGGCCAACGTTTGTTTTGATGCCCGCCTACGAAGATCGCAATAAAGTCTGTATCTGATGAGTGGTCGCTATGCAGACTGAATAGCTGTCGTATCTTCGTCATGGCTTGATAGCCTTCCTGATCCGTTAGCTGGAGCAGTGGCCGATTATGGCAAGCAACGCCGAGCGGGCGTGTCAAATTGACGATGGCATCATAGGCATGTGATGACTTACCTTCCGCCTCAATGTTGTACCAGCGCTGGTGACCTTTACCTGAACCCATGCTGTACCGTGCTCCTATTAACCGGGTCACGATAAAGCCGCTCGTTGAACCTCCGCTCACTTGTACCGCTAGATCATAGCGTTGTGCCCGTAAGCGTCGTAATAGCGTCACGCACTGCCAGGGACGGAGAATGGCGGTTCTCGACAGTAAATGAAAATGATCAACAGGACGTTGCTGCAACAGTGGCCATGTTTTATCCGTCGCTAAATAATCTATGCGCGCGGAAGGAAAACGTTCACGAAAAGCATCGATGACAGGGGTACTGATTAGCGCGTTGCCCAGACGAAAATTGGGGCGAATAATGAGAATTTTTTCTATGCCCACAAGGTTATTAATGGTTTCTGGTGCAGGCGCTTTGACGATATACCGTATACCTCCGAGTAAAAATCGCTTCATTCTTTTTTCTACAAAACGGGCCATTATTTTTAAATAATAGTTTGTTCTAATCAGTGTTAGTAAGTGCATACTCTGGCGCTCTATTCAGTTAATAGAAAATGACCTGCCCGCGGTAGCGACAGGGCAGATTCAAAATGACCGCCAGTGAAGGCGCTGCTTTGGCTTTGCCCATGGCGAAAGAAGCAGCTTGAGCCTAAGTAACTTAAAGAAGAGTTAAGCTGCGTAAAAGGTTTGCAAAAAAGGGTGGCTGACTTACAGGTTGAATTCAGATGCGTATGCTTTGTGGGGGATACGTTGCCGTATTTAAGAAAAGCTTAAGTTTTAGTGGCGAAGATAGCGGTTTGTAGATTGGGGGAGCAGCATGCGTGCACTGCTAATAGAAGATGATCCCTTGCTTGGGGATGGCATTAAAACGGCGCTGGAACGCGAGGGGTACACGGTCGATTGGTTTATGCTTGGGCGCGAGGCAATCAGTGCTATCGGCAGCGAGACCTTCAGTGTGATTATTTTGGATCTTGGACTGCCCGATATGGACGGTATGCAGGTACTGCAGTTACTCCGTCAGCAATCCACTCTACCTATTCTGATTTTGACGGCCCGAGATGCGATGGAAGACCGTATTGGCGGTTTAGATGCGGGGGCGGATGACTATGTGCTCAAGCCTTTTAATTTGCAGGAGTTACTCGCCCGTTTGCGTGTCGTCATGCGACGCGCTGAGGGGCGCGCTTCGCAGATATTGACACTGGGAGCGCTGAGTATTGATGAGGCGCGTCATGCGGTGAGTTGGCGGGGCAAAGACGTAAAGTTGGGTCGGCGCGAGTATGCCTTATTGCTAGAGCTCGCTAGGCACCCGGACAGGGTGCTATCTCGGCCTCGTTTAGAAAATTTGCTTTACGGCTGGGGCGAAGAGGTAGAGTCCAATACGGTGGAAGTTCACATTCATCATCTGCGTAAAAAGCTTGAAAAACATCTGATTATTAACGTGCGGGGGATTGGCTACCGACTGGATAGCCACGCGCAATGAGATCGATACGGCATTATCTGCTTCGCACGCTAGCCATTACCATGGTTGTCGCTGGGGCGTGGCCGTTACCGCGGCTTACTTAATTACCGATCACGAGCTAGAAGAAATTCTCGATACACAGCTCAGTCTGCATAGCCGGATTGTGGCTGGTCAACTCGATCCAAACGCGACCATTGATGACTATGCTCGCCTGGCTTCACGCATGGGCCTACCAGAACATCCGGCTCAGCTATATCGTGACGGTAAAGCAGTCCCCATGAGCAGCTCTGAATCAGGTCCCAAGCTTTACCACGAGGAAGAGCTTAAATTAGTGCTGGGTTTTTGGAATTCAGATGGCTCACCCAGGTTGTTAGGGGGCAAATGGAGTGATGCAGGGCCTTTCCCCTCGCCTTTAGAGGAGGGTTTTCGCTGGGAAAGCTACGATGGTCATCGCTGGCGGGTTTTCAGCATGTTCGATGTTGCCAGTGATACCTGGATCAGCATGGGGCTGCGAGGTTCGTTTCATGATGAAGTAGTCGAGCGCATCACCTGGAATAATTTATTGCCGATGCTTTTTTTGCTACCTCTTCTTCTTTGGCTGATGAGCCGTATTATCCGGCGGGGGATTGTCCCTATCCAAGCGCTTTCTAGTCAGGTGCAAGGCCGCTCTGCCCGCGACCTAAGTGAAATCGATAATCCTGTTCCTCAAGAGCTTAATGGATTACGTCAATCGCTAAACGATTTTATCGCCCGGCTGAAAGAAACGTTAGAGCGCGAGCGGCGCTTCACCGCAGATGCGGCCCATGAATTACGCACCCCTTTAGCAGCACTGAGGATTCACCTAGATAACGCGCAGGCGGGAGGAGAGCAATCATTACAAAAGGCTTATATAGGTGTGGAACGGCTTCAGCGGGTGGTAGAACAACTGCTTATTTTGGCTCGATTGGATCAAGTGGCCACAACCTCATCGGCCACTATCGATCTTTATCCTATTATTGCTGAACTGGTAGCTGAGCTGTGGCCACTCGCTGAAGAGCGAGATCAGCACTTGAGGCTAACAGGCTTAACCCGGCTGGAGGTCCGCGCCGACGAAATCGAGGTGGGGATTCTGTTTCGTAACTTATTGGATAACGCCTTGCGCTATACGTCAGAAGGCGGTCAGGTAGAGGTAGAGTTAGCGCTTTGGGAGGGCTTGCCTCAGCTCACGGTGAGAGACACGGGCCCCGGACTCCCCGAGGCACTTTTGGATAAAGTCACTGAGCGCTTTAGGCGCGCGTCTGGCCAGGGCACCACCGGCAGTGGATTGGGTTTATCGATTGTCTCGGAGTTAGTCCAGCGCCAACAAGCCATTCTTACCCTCACCAACCGTGAACCTAGTGGGCTTGAGGTTAGCGTGAGGTGGGAGCGTGTGTATGCCTGTGCATCGTAAGCTCCGACTCGATCACTTCAAGACAAGGGAAAAGACATGTGGCTCACGGAAATGATGGCATCGCTGACGACGTATCTCGAACAACACCAGTGGGTTGCGGTCATTGCGGCTTTCATGCTCGCGGCTTCGGAATCGATCATCGTTATCGGTGCCCTCGTTCCCGGAACCGCCTTGCTAGTTGCCTTGGGTGCCGCCATTGGTCTCGGGCATCTTGCGCTATGGCCAATTCTGATCGCCACGACCCTTGGGGCAATCGCAGGAGATGGGCTGTCCTTTTGGGTCGGTCATCATTGGCGCGATGGTATTACTACGGCATGGCCGCTAAGGGGGCGGCCAAACCTCATCCATACCAGCAACGCCTGGCGGCAAGAGTATCCTGATCGCTCGTTTTACGCCGGGCGTGCGAGCAGTGATACCCGTCATGGCAGGAGTGTCGGGCATGGCCCCTGTTCGCTTTCTGGCGGCAAATATTACTTCAGCAATCATATGGGCTCCTGCTCACATCCTCCCCGGTGCAGTGGCTGGCCTCGGGCTCAGCTTGGTAGGGCATGCAAGCATGCGTTTGGTGGTGCTTGTCGGCATCATCTTCGGAGCTGGCTTCGCCATTGTGTTGTTGATTCGTCTGATGCTGACCAGGGGCGTGCCAGCCCTTGAGGCTCTGCGTTTGCGGCTTATCGGGCGATTGCGGAAAAGTGGCGAGGGTCGTGTCAGCACTTTGGCAATGTCACTTCTCGCGCCCTCGCATGACCTACAACCGCTCATCCTGATTGGTGTCCCGCTAGCCTTTGTTGCCGCCGCTTTGGCGACTCTGGCTCAAGAGGTGGCCGAGCGGAGCGGGCTGGCGGTCGCCGATCAGTCGATTAGCCTAGCCCTTAGCCACCTGCGTACCGAACCGGGCGATAAAGTCGTCGCCTTCCTCACCGGCTTCGGTGACGCTTATGTCATCATCGCTTCGTCTGCAGCGGTCACTTGCTGGCTACTGCTGCGCAGGCAGTGGCACCTCGCCCTAGGGGTTGTACTGAGCATCGCCATTGCCTCAGGACTTGCCACGCTCCTCAAGGCGGGACTGGCGATACCGCGTCCGCAGGCACTTTACGAGGGCGCCCAGGTCTTCGGCTTCCCGAGCGGCCACGCCACGGGGGCCGCGACGCTGATGGGACTGCTTACCTGGTTTGCTTGGTTCGGCTTACCACAACCTTGGCGCAGGGTGATGCCCATGGCCTTCGCCGCGGTCGTGGGCATCATCGCCGCCTCGCGCCTGTATCTCTCGGCCCACTGGCCATCGGATGTCGTCGGCGGCATGCTGCTGGGAACCGGGCTTACGCTATGCTTTGCGCTGGCCTTTCGTCGCGTAGACCTACGCAAGGCCCGGCCAGGTATGGCGATCGCGCTGGCCTTATTCGTTTTCCTCGGATTTGGAGCCTGGCACTCATGGCGCGCTCTGCCGCAGGCCGTGGCCATGTACACGCCGCCCCCGACACCTGTGCAGGTCATTTCCCGCGATGCCTGGCTTACCGCAGACTGGCAAACCCTCCCGGTGCGTAGAACCGACTTGGTGGGTGAAACGGAAGAACCCTTCTCGCTGCAATGGACGGGAACCTCTACTGCCTTCGAGGCAGCTGCGAGCACTGCTGGCTGGGTCCGCGCCGATGGCCTCACCTTGCAGACCCTGCCACGCTATCTCGATCCGGCAGTCTCAGCCGAGGCGCTGCCGGTGATCCCTCGACTGCAGGATGGCCAGTTTTCGGTATTGACCATGGTGCGGCCCGCACAGGACGGCAAGAGTCGCGAGGTCCTGCGCCTCTGGAAGTCGAACACGGCGCTTTCCGACACAGGCAGGCAGACGCCGATCCTACTCGTGAGCGTGGAAACCGAAGTCATTCGTCGCGCTGTCGGCATGATCAATTTGCCAGTGGTACATGAGGTTGCCTATCCCTCTCGGCACGATCTCCGGCTGACGGGCACACTGCGCAGGAGGGAAGATGGCCAGCCTGTGCTGCTGGCACCAGCCGATTCGGCGGGGTGAGAGGACTGAAATGACCACCCTATTAAATCGTGAAAGACTATAATTGTATAACCCGCCGACTCTGTATGTATCCAAAAATCAGGAGCGCAACCGGGTGATGTTAGCGACATGAAAAATCTCGTCATGAAATCCACTATATGGCGCGGGTCGAAGGCAGCTTGTTGCATCCCGATCATCGTATGGACGCAGAAATAGATCGCAACTGCCCTGATTGGAGCCAACATGAACACCGAGCACAAGTACCTTGTCCGGCTTGCCAGACGCCTACGCAAGCAGCGCCAAGCCCTTGATCCGGAGGAGGTGACTTTTATGATAGGGATACACCGCCGGGAGCCTATCAGACGCGACGCCAAGACTGTCTCCGCTGAGCATTCGGCGCTTGGAAAGCGCCACTCCGACAGTGTGGCGGCGGTCGGCGGTACGTTTGAATATGAAGGTGGGTCAGCCCATCGTGCAACGACTCGACCGGATTGTTGCTCAGATAGGTGCCGATCACATTGATGTCGCCGACCCGACAAAAGACCTGCCGCAACGCCATAATTCGAACGGGCTACTCCTCAATCTGAGCCTTCAGGTTTTGGCTCACATCGCTCAAAGGGTTAACTCATCCCGTTGTCAGTTTTCTTTGGATCAGTGAGACAGCTGGGGTTCGACTGTAATGTGTACTAACGACGGGCATCGAGCTTGAATGCGCTGCAGGTAAATATCAGGCGATTCTGGGCTGTGTGAGACGAGCGCGACAATCGCCGCGTGGATATTGGGGCCAATCGACCAAATGTGTAAGTCGCTGATGTGCGTTTGCTCGTCCTCCGGACTCCCCGAGGCACTTTTGGATAACGTCACTGAGCGCTTTAGGCGATTCTGGCCAGGGCACCACCGGCAGCGGATTGGGTTTATCGATTGTCTCGGAGTTGGCCCAGCGCCAAAACGCACGCCTTACGCTTAGTAATCGCACGCCCAACGGTCTAGTGGTCAGTGTGACGTGGGGGTAACACCACACCAGCAGCAAGATAGCTGAGTAATTGGCTGGCCACTGCCCAGGGATCGCCGATACGTTCAAGCACCTTAAGCCCAAGAAGGAAAATGTTCCCTGCGAAGCTTCTGGGGTGAATGCCTTCAGTAAAGTAGGCATCACCCGTAGTGATTTAACCTAATAGGCATCTATTAACTTGTCAGCCTTAATGTGTCACGAAGGCCATCGTGTATGGTGGTTATCAATGACAAATATGTGCCGATGCACATTTCTGGGATGATGGTGGGGATGGCTATGAGGTTCCGGCCCCTCCCACCCTTCATGCTCGTGTTGATGGTGTTCATCGTGATAGTGAAGATGGCTATGACGTATAGGCGAGTGCTCATGCGCAATCTCTCTTGAGTCTCGACGAGGCCAAGTAAGCATCGCAAGCCCTGTCGCCGTTAAAGCTACTGTCCCGAGCAAAGCGAACGTTCCCGTCAGACCCAGGTTTATCCCCAGCCAGCCTGCCAACGGATAGGTGATCAACCAGCAACAGTGTGACAACGAGAATTGGGCAGCAAATAGCGCTGGACGATCCTCCGTCTGGCACGAACGCTTGAGCAAGCGCCCTGTAGGGGTCATGACCATCGAAGCGCCTGCACCCAGTAGCAACCATAGCCCGACAAGTCCCGCAAACGATGGGCCTAGCCAGCCCAAGTAGAGACTGAGCGCCATGATAACGCCACCCAACAGCATGACTGGTCGTTCAGGCAATCGATCCAGTACCTTAGGTAGCAGTACGGCCACCAGCATGGAGCCCCCACCTGCGGCCGCAAAGGCCAAAGCTACTTCTTTCTCGCCAAGCCCCAACATAGAGCGAACAAGCACTACCGTATTGACGATCTGCATCGCTCCGGCGGCTGAGACCGCCAAGTTCAACGCCAACAGACCGCGAAGGCGAGGTGTTTTTAGATAAATCCGTATGCCGTGAGAAACGCGACGCCAAACACCGGGAATTTCCTCTAGTGGTTGTGGCTCAGGTAACATCACCGATATAACCAGTGAGGCAGAGATCACGAACGCCAGGGCGTTGAGTACAAACAGGACATCAAAGCTCATCGCCATCAGCAATGCCGCGGCCACCATCGGGCTAAGAAGATTCTCTAAATCGTAGGCAAGGCGTGACAGGGATAATGCTCGTGTGTATTGCTCTTCGTCTTCTAGGATGTCCGGTATTGTCGCCTGGAAAACGGGAGTGAAGCCTGCTGAGCAAGCATTGAGTAGAAAGATCAGCACATAGATTTGCCACACTTCGGTAACAAAAGGCAGTGCGCAAACCACGGCTGCTCGCAGCAAGTCGAGGCTAACCAACAACGTGCGTCGAGGTAGGCGTGAGGCGTAAGCACCCACCAGTGGAGCAATGCCCACGTAGGCGACCATCTTAATCGCCAGCGCTGTGCCTAGTACGACACCCGCCTGCCCCCCAGCAAGATCATGAGCCAGTAACGCTAGGGCAACGGTGGTCAGACCGGTGCCAATCAGTGCAATGACCTGAGCGAAAAAGAGATGGCGATAGACGCGATGGGCGAGTACATCGAGCATAGAGCGTTCCTCAAGTGAGGGGAGCTTAGATGCATTTACAGGTAGCGGGCAATGGCCTTGAACTCTTCAGTCCGCGCCCGCTGCGTTTGATCCTGAGAGCCCAAGGCATCTTCTAGGCAGTGATCGATATGATCTAAAACCAAGGCACGTTTGGCCTGTTGAATAGCTTTCTCAACCGCATGAAGCTGCTGGGCAATGTCTAGACAGTGGCGACCATCCTCTATCATCTGCGTCACGCTCGAAAGGTGTCCCCGAGCCCGGTTTAAGCGCTTGATGATATCGGGATGTGACTGGTGTGTATGTATTGTCATTTTCTTTTCCTTATTCTATTCCTATCCCCCTGGAGGGGATGATAATCTATTGGTGCTATGCGGAGCTACAGCGTAAGCAAATTGTTATCTACATTTTTTATCGTCAATTTTTGTCTTGGTTGCTCTAAATGCTCAATCGGCTGCGCCACCGTCTTGGCTATCTGACCCTGCTACTGCTGTTTTTGCCTAGCCTGGTGCTTACCAGTGTGGGCGAAGCGAGTGCGCATGGCGCAATGAGCATGGTTGGCGTTGAGTCATCTCACCATGAGAGTGTTCAGAAGGGCCATGGGCATACCCATGGGCATGAACACGATGACGGTCGACACCTCTCTCATGAGAGCGGCAGTCACTTCCACGAACAAGCGGATCGCTTGGGGGCGAACATTGCCATCGCACCAAACGTTCGTCATGCCATGCGGCTAGGCGAACGACGCGCTTTTCCCCTGCGTCGTGTCTACCGCTTGGAGCGCCCTCCACGGCCAGTCGTCGCTTGATGACTGGGGCCATCCATCCGATGGCCAACACTAATGACAGACCCGTGGAGGTTGCATGTTTCCATCCCAAGTAAGGGGTGCGCTCGGCTTGCCTATGATGGCACGACGCCACGCCTTAGCCTTTCTAACACTGTTGTTCATGCTGCTGGGTGCCAGTGGCGAGGCCTTTGCTCACGCGGTTGCTGAGGGTGACAAGGGCTACATCCAAGAGATCTATGGCGTTAATCTGATCTCGTTTATGTATCTCGGTGCCAAGCACATGGTAACGGGGTATGACCACATCCTGTTTTTGTTAGGGGTCATCTTTTTCCTCTACCGAATGCAGCATATCGCTATTTACGTCAGCCTCTTTGCCATCGGTCACTCGACGACCATGCTTCTCGGGGTCTACTTCAATATCGGCATCAATAGCTATCTGATCGATGCCATCATCGGGCTATCCGTTATCTACAAGGCGCTCGATAACATCGGTGCGTATCAGCGCTGGCTCGGCTTTCAGCCCAACACCAAGGTAGCCACGTTGGTGTTCGGTCTGTTTCATGGCTTTGGCCTGTCGAGCAAGATCATTGAGTACGATATCTCGCCCGATGGTCTCGTCCCTAACCTTCTGGCATTCAACATAGGCGTAGAGATCGGCCAGCTACTGGCATTGAGCGCCATTCTCATTGTGATGGGCTTCTGGCGACGCACTACGGGCTTCTTACGCCACGCCTATACCGCCAACGTCGCCATGATGTGTGCTGGTTTTATGCTGGTAGGTTATCAACTGACCGGCTATTTCATTGCCTAATTGAAGGAGTCCCCAATGTATAACACTGATCTTCCAACCCGTGCCGAACTGCCGTCAACGGGTAAGTTACTTCGCTCTACGTTGATGGCAGTCGTTATTGCCGTCGCTTTGCTGATCAGCGTCGTGCTACCTGCTGAGTATGCCATTGACCCGACCGGCGCTGGGCGCTTGTTGGGGCTGACGGAGATGGGAGAAATCAAGACCCAGTTGGCTGAGGAAGCCGAGCTCGACCAAGCCAGTGTCCAACAGGCTTCTGAACCCGCTGCACCTCAAGAGGCCGTTAGTGATAGCCAACCTTCGGCTGCAACCGCTACTGCTGCGCCAACTTCAAACGTAGAGACGGAGCAGGTAGCCGCTTCGTTACCAGAAGACCAAGAGATGGTGCAGACTGAAGCAAACGTAGCGCTTGCTGACGCTCCTGCCGCTGAGGAGACACCTTCCCAGGCAACTGAAGAAACTGCGGCATGGGGTGATGAGGTGACCTTCACACTCACGCCGGGTGAAGGTACCGAGTATAAGCTAACGATGGAAGAAGGTGCTGTCGCGACATTCGCTTGGGCGTCCGACGGCGGGCCACTTAATTTTGACACCCACGGCGATGGCAATGGGAACTCCATCAGCTACGAGAAGGGGCGTGGCGTACCCGAAGATGAGGGAGAGCTGGAAGCTGCTTTCACCGGCAACCACGGCTGGTTCTTCCGTAACCGCAATGACAACGACGTGACCGTGGTCTTGCGTGTTGGAGGAGACTACGGGGAGCTAAAAGGTATGCTTTAATTCCCTTAACTGAACCGCTCCGGCCAAAAGGCCGGGGCGGCCCCCATAGCGCACCTAACGACAAACAGCAGAGCTAACGTTTTACTCTTATACAATAGGCAGCCAGTAGCTCACGCCCTCCATGCTAACCCGAACCCCGTCTCCTGAATGCTCTATGGTCTGTTGACGGAGTGCTTTTTTAGATACTTTCTTGTCATGACAGTATTCCATGGTAGTGACGATCCATCGTTCCTTCCACTCCTCCCCTTGATCAGTACACTTAGCCATTTGAATCATGGTGCGAGCCAACTTTTCTTTTCGCCGTTTTCTTGCCCGTTTCTCATCCACCCTAGGGGTCAGTGTGGTGGCATGCTGGCGATTTAAGAAATTGGTAAACCCCGTCACCAAGGCTGCTTGTCCGGGCACCGTACTCAAGTAACTGTCCACATCGCCCTGGTTAGGTAGCCGCTGTCCCTCTCTGTCAGTATTGAGTAACAATGCGGCTGCCGCGCTTAGTGCAAGTCGTGCGGAGGTGTGGGACGTTGTGCCCGCCTCTATACGGGTTTCCAATTACAGCCAACAGGCTTGCAGCACTTGGTCTGATAGCGAAGCGGACGGCATAGAACTGAGACACGCTTGAATACGTCTTTTCTCTGAGTCGATCCGCTTTGCTTGGTGATCCGGCTCTACCCCTTGCTCTTCATGCAACCATCACATAGGGAGCCTCACACGCCGCAATCCCTCTGCCCCGAAGTGATGAAGCAGTTCCGTATAGCTCGGTATGCGTGACCATGCTTGGTCGAGTTACTGCTGGGCCAAGTAGTGGTGCATTGTGCATTTCGTGCTGTGGCCCGCCTCATTGGCAACTGCTTGCAAAGTATTAGTGAGCAGGACAAAGCTGCCTGGCAACAGAAGTGGCTCAAGACGCATTCCGCGGCTTAGCCACACACTGAACGACTAGGCACCCTTCAAGCCCCTCTCCGATTAATCGGGAGGGGCTTTTCTCTGTATAGGACTTCCAACTGCCATTGTTTCGCATGCGGAACATTTTTATTTGGTGGCAGTGTCTCCCCTACCTCTTCATAGCCGTCACTGGTCGCCCTATCTAATTGTGAGATCCGGGTGACCGGAAATGAGAGAGGAGCAGATCATGAGGAATAGCAACAAGTACGAAATTGCTGATGTGAAGCGTGTCGCGGAAGGTCAATGGGATACGGTCTTTCAGGCACTGTGCCCCGAGCTGGAGCATGCAATTGCCCACCCGGGACATCACATCGATTGCCCGATACATGGTGGCAAGGAAGACTTCCGCCTCGATCGCGGCTTCAAGCAACGGGGTACGGCCATTTGCACTTGCGGTAACTGGGATGGTTTTAGCCTGTTGAAAGAGCTGAAAGGCTGGGCTCTTCCCGAAATACTGGAGCAGGTAATGGGGGCTCTCGGTGAACAATCCGTTGAGCCGCTGGCGCCTACAGTATCACGGCCACCGCCACGGCAGGTCGAGGAAAAGCAGGACATCCGGCCAACGCTGCGCAAGCGCTGGGAAGAAGCTCTACCCCTGGGAAGAGGCGAAGGTCGCTTCATGCTGGCGAGCTACTTGCAGTTCCGCGGGTTGCCTGTAAAGCCGATGCTTAGCGTTCTCGAGACGGAGGCACGCCTCCACCCTAGGATGGCCTACATCGAGAAAGGCAAAGTGGTTAGCTACTACCCTGCACTGATAACCATTGTCAGGGATGCGGCTGGAAAGCCTGTCACGATGCATAGGACGTATCTCAACCGCACAGAAAATGGTGTGGTAGAGAAGGCGCCTGTGAGCAAGGCTAAAAAGCTGTTCCCTGTGGTGAAGGATGGTGATGTCCACGGTGGTGCTATTCGCTTAGGCACAGCTACAGCCGGCGTTATCGGTGTGGCTGAGGGTATTGAGACCTCGCTAGCTATTCGGGCTGCTACGGGAATGCCTGTCTGGCCGGTACTGTCAGCTTCCCTAATGAGGTCGTTCGAGCCGCCTGAGGGTGTCACGGAAGTCGTTATTTGGGCTGATCGTGACCTACCCGACAGGAAAGGACGCAAGGCTGGTCAGGACGCAGCGGAAGTGCTCCAGGCTCGGCTTTTAGAGAAAGGGATTCGAGCTTCGATAAAGATCCCTGATGCATCCAGCTCAACTGATGTGAGCGTTGATTGGGCTGATGTGTACACCAGTAGTGGGCTCACGGGATTTCCCCGCAAGAGCAAAGCTGCTTAACCCTTCAAACCCTTCTGACATCCATTGTCAGGAGGGTTTTTTCATTTTCAGCATGATGGGATTCGGGAGGAAGGATGCATTTTTATATATTTGCTGAATCTGTTTGGGTCAAGCAGCTACTGATCACTTAGGTCATTTCACTCTACCTCGCTTGAAGCGCATTCCTGTGGCATTGGCGCTTTTTAGCGTGGATAGCATGCCTCCGGGCGGTGATTCTGTGCTCAAGGCTCTGAGCACAGGGTCCAAAGTTACCGCCCTATCTGTCATTCCATAACCAGCCTTGCTTTTATTATCTGTTATTCGTTCTGAGACTAAGGTTATATGGGGCCTAGGGAATGATTCTAGTTCCCTTGCGTGGTGCATCACTTCTCCCTACTTTCTTTTAAATTAAACGTTTGTTTGATTTATCCGCTGGATCGTGTCACTTCAGCGGCGTTGCCACTCCTCTCGGTAATCTCAATACCACCTCCCGTTTGTCTGTCAGTAGCGCCCCTACCCCTCATGAGACCCCGATACCTGGGGGATGAGAGGAGAGCACGTTATGAATCGCAGTGACTCGATCGCCAGAATCGGCAAAGCCCTGGCTTCAGTGCAGGCTGAGCTTGGTGGTCTGATCGCACCGGATTCTACGAATCCGATGTACGACAACCGCTATGCAAGCCTCGCAATTATAATCGGCAGCATTCGTGCCGTCTTGAATAAGTTTGAAATTGCACTGGTTCAGGCACCTGTGCCCGGAACAGTGGGGGCTATGGTGATGGAGACCATGCTCATTCATGGTCCTTCTGGGGAGTACATTGGCTCTTACTGTGAGATGCCCGTTGAGACCCTTGATAGCCATGGTGTGGCGTCAGCCCAGACGTATGCACGTCGCTATGGGTTGATGGCTCTTCTAGGCCTTGCTCAAGGCCCGGACGATGATGGAAATGCTGCCTATAACGCCGCTGTGGAATCCTCAGTGCTTCTCTCTCGAGGAGAGCCTGAGCCATCAGAGCAGCGGGTATCGAACGGTCACCGTTTGGCATCGCCCGAAGCGATTCTAGCGGAGATTGAAAACTCAGATGTTGAGCGATTGGTTTCGGCCGAACGCTGGGTCAATAGCGCTCAACTGGATGCACACCTGTCAGCTCGGCTCAAGGGAGCGATCGCACAGCGACGCCGAATTATCCAGCGACAGCAATCCCAACATGCTTAACGTTCCATAGCCCCATCCCTTTGTGGAGTTGGGGCTTTTTCGCGTGCATGACACAGGTATTTGGAGGCAGCTTGACCGGGAACGCTCATCGATTATTCGGCCTGGCGCTTGGCGCATCGGCTGGTGCGATTATGACCCCCCTTTATGGCGGGATGTCTGCGCTGGCGTTGGCGGCGATGGCGCTGCCTGGATCAACGGCACCTGACTGGCTGGAGATCCGCATTGGTCCAGCCACGCTCATACCCCATAGGACTGTGACCCACTGGTTGCTCCCTTGGCTAGGGCTGGCAGTGGCATCGGCCGTTTGGCTACCTGATGCGCCATTGCTTGCCGCCCTTCTCTTTGGTTTCTCGGTTGGTGGGCTCTCTCACGTCATTGGAGATGCTGGCACCCCTTTGGGAGTGCCTGTGTGGCACCCCGCTAAACGCCATTCTATGCAGCTCTGGGGTGGCGGTACCTCGGAATTTTGGCCCGTGCTGTTCGCCTGGGTCATCGCCGCGTTTTTGATACGGAGCCTTGTGCTATGAAACACCTGACCGCCGGCCCATTGTCGACGACAAAGTTGCTGCTAATGCTGGCGCTGATAACAACGCTGAATTCGACCGCCATGGCCCAGCCCAGCGAGGATCGGGGGCAAGCCTGCCTTGATAGCAATAATCCTCGCGAGTGCGGTTGGTTCTGGGGACACCTAAATGAGGAGGAGGACGAGGAGGAACCTGAAGAACCCCCAGTCGAGGTACCGATGATCAAGGCGCCAGAAGAGGAGCTGGATTGTACCGACCCAGATCAGTGGGAGCCCTCGTGCGGTTTTGTCGACCCCGAGGGTAGTTTTGAATTTCAGGCCAAGCAACGCGACATGCTGCTGAACCAATCGGTGATGAACCCCAACAATCCAGAAACGGTCGAGGCCTTTCAGCGATACATGCGATGGGCCGTCGACCAAGCCATCACAATGTCGAGGATGTGGGAGTGGAATCAGATCCAAAACCAGGACCTCAACCCCCTCGTACATAGCCCCGTCTCCTCCTTTGGGCTTCGTGCAGCGTCACGAGCACGCGATGGCAAGCGCAACGCGGTCATGGAAGAGATAGATGACCAGAATGGGTTTCTCGTCTGGTTTACCCGGTCTAGCTGCCAATTCTGCCATGACATGCAACCAGTTATGAAGCAGCTCGAACGACGTACTGGGCTCACCATTTACAACGCTCCACTTGATGGGGGGTGCATGCCAGAGTTCTCGAACAGCTGCGATACCACAGGACGCTCAGTAGAGGCTGCTGGCCACCTTGCCGTCGAAGCGGTACCGGACCTCTGGCTTTACCTGCCACAGGATGATCTTTGGTTCCGCGTCTCCAGTGGTGTTGAAGCAGCGCAGCGGATTACCTCGAGGATTGAGGTCTTCTTTGGTGCTATCCAACGAGCAGCAGAAAAGGGCCTCGAGGCGGTTGGTGATGGCACGAGCCCTCCCGTTGATTTCAGCGTCCCCGACATGCTGGAACGGTCATCCGGCGGCCTCGGCGCCGGCATTCCCCAAGGAGTTGAGTAATGTTCTCCAGAAACAAATTGGTAACCATGGTGGCAACAGCAGTGATCAGCGGAATGTCGATAACGGCCACCACAAGCCAGGCTGAAGCCAGCGCACTCGAAAATGCGTTTGACCGGCTATCCAGTGCCGGAGGCGGCTTCAGTAGCTCAAACAGCGCAGCGTCGTTTGAGACCAGGACACGGCATGGATACACGGCCGGGGGGTTGACCATGCGGTTTTCTCAGAACCGCTACTCGCTAGTCAACATGGACCCGCCGCGGCTAGACGTAGGCTGCAATGGCATCGACGCGCATTTTGGTGGCTTCTCCTATATCGACAGTGAGCAGATCCAGCAGATGTTGGAGCAAATCGCCCAAGGGGTTGTAGCCCTCTCCTTCCAGCTCGCGCTCAAACAGCTCTGCCCTATTTGTGGGGATGTGCTTGAGTTCGCACAACGCATGGCGCAGGCGGCGGCGAAACTATCCCAGGACAGCTGTGAGGCTGCTACCGCACTGGTTGAGGGGTTCCCTGACTACTCCGGCGAATTAGGCAATCTCTGGTGTAGTTCGGTAGGGATGTTTGAGGGCGTGGAAAGTGACTGGCTGGCAGCCCAGCAGGACACTTGTGATAGCAAATCGGATTCGGGCCGCGAAGTGCGAGACCACCTCAGCAATAATCCCGGGGATCGCGCACTGGCCTTAGAGCTTGATGGCAACCGCACATGGCTAGGCCTTCAAGAAGCAGGTATTGCCCCTGGGCGAGATGGCAGCAACAACATGGGGGCAGAGAACAAGATATTTGCCGAGCTATTGATGAGTTGGATTGGTACTGAGGTTCGCAACAAAGGGGGTAGTGGCGACTCGAACACCTTTGCGCCAACCATCGAAACTGCCGATGCGATGCTGGACATATTCTTGTGCGGAAGTGATAAAGCCTCGCCGACCGTCATTGAATACGCTGACTTCGTGAACAGCTTTTGCGAGGACAAGGTATGGTCAGGCGCCTCAGGCCAGGCCACCGAGATTTATACTTGTAGCAACAGTGATCTGAGAGACTGTTGGAACCCGAACAAAGCAAAGGTTGAGGATATATCACTTGGCCACGGCTTTTTGACCACGGTGATTATGGAATTGGAAGGTGCGGTTAAGAACGTTGCCAGTGGCACCCCGCTGACCGCTTCTCAAAAGGCCCTTATTGCAGCAGCGCCCTTCCCGCTCTATCAAGCGGTTAATGTTGCAGCGACCTACCCGGACCTTGCCTACGACCTAGTAGTTGGTAACTCGACCATTCTGTCTTACATGATCTCCATTGAGTACATTCGCCATGCTGTCCAGGCAACGGCTAAGACATCGATGACATCATCCGTGCCGGGTGAGATCTTGCGCGAATTCCGCGAGGCCCAAAATGAGCTAGTTGTCATGACCTCCCAGAAGGCTCAGCAAATTAACCTTATGGCTGAGACTCAGGAAAACATAATGAGCCAGGTTGACAAGATCAACCGCGCCACGTTGCGAAATCTTCATGCCATGGGGCTATCCGGCATGGATTTCGCTCGTGATATGGCTCGGGAGGTGGACTGATGAAATGGCTTGTTCCTGCCCTTGTAGCTATTGGATTGGTCGCTGTTCCGGGGCTAGCAATCGCAGAGACCATGACGCCTGCAGGTGGTGACACTTGGACATTTTATGGCTATGGCAACGGTTATGCGCTGGCGCAAATACTGGAGGCGATTAAACGCCTGACTGACCCTGACTCAAACCCTGGGTTCAGGAACTTGGCGCTGTTCTTGGCGATGGCCGGCTTCCTTACGATGTGCTTTACGGGAATCCTGGGTGGAAGTCTGCAAAAGGTGGCCATGTATTTTGCCGGCATGATTCTTACTGTCTACATGCTGTTCTCTTTGAAGGTCGATATTCTTATTGAAGACATGGTGTGGGATGGCGTTGGGTCGCCCCAATTCATTCAAAGAATTGAAGGCGTACCGGCAGCCATTGGTCTTCCTGCTGTTGTCATCTCAGAGATAGGGATGTGGGCTACAAACGGCATTGAAACTAACTTCACGACGCCAAACTTCGAGAATCTACGTATTTCAGAGGGGGCTCCCGTTGGCATGGCGGCAAGCATGCTGAATGACATGAAAAAGATTCGCCTGACTGATCCGTACCTGCGATCAAGCATTCAAAGTTTCATGAATGACTGTGCGTTGCCGAATATTTTTAGCGGCAAAATATCCCCGGTGACGCTAATTACCTCACAAAATGCATGGGGGGTTTTAGGCAATAACCTGAACCGGGCAGTTTATACCGTCGTTTATGACTCGACCGATCCAAATGGTGGCATGCAGGCTTGCGATGAGGCCTACGCGAGCATTGACAACCGTTTGCAGACTGCAGCTCCCACGCTATTGAACGGCATGAGGGAAGCTTCCCCGTTCTGGCTTCAGCAGGCAGCAGGTTCAACAGCGCTGGCACAAGCCGCTCTGGATGATTCGTTTCGCTGGGCCTCAGGGGGAAGTGCCGTTCAGGACGCCACAGGGCTTGCCACACAAGCCGCAATCGCAGAAATGTACTCAGGCACCTATGAATACGCAGCAATGGCCACAGGCTCCAACGAGCTGATCTCAGCCTTGAATATGGAACAGGCTCGACGTGCCCAGCAATCTGGATGGTATAGCACAGCTATTCTCTTCCGGGATATGGCGGGCTATTTCTTCGCGATCCTTCAGGCATTCGTGATTGGGCTGGCGCCGATTGTGTTTGCTGCGGTGTTGGTCCCCGGCTTAGGCAAGAAGATGGGCACCTCGTATGCCCAGGTGATGACCTGGCTCATTCTATGGTGGCCAGGGCTCGCTATCGTGAACTACATCATGATGCTCTATTTCCAGGGGCAGACAGCGGGATACCTCGCTGATGGTCTCACCATGGCCAATATGAGCGCAGTCAGCGAGATGTCGGACAAGATGGTGATGGCATCAGGTTTTATGTCCACCTTAGTTCCCGCCATCATGTGGGGGCTAGTATCTGGCAGCGGTTACGCCTTCACCTCTGTCTTGGACAGGGCATCTGGTAGCCAACAAGCGGCGACAGCCGCGAACAACATGTCTACAGGTGCAGCTTCGGCTGGCCAGGTAAGTATGAACAACGCGAACATGAATGCTCACCAAACCTCTCACCGTTATAGCTCTGGGGAAGAAGTATCGGCCCACCATGTAGGGGTTGGAGCTTCTACTGTGACCAGTATGAGCGGCCAAGATATGAACGTGGGCTTACGCCCAGCTGACTTTAGAGCGAACTATTCGGCTTCGCAATCATACTCAGAGGCTACACAGCGCACTCAAGAAGCCAAGGAGTCGTTCTCACAGCAGTCTCAAAGTATGATGACCGATTCCCTTCGAGGTGCTACTCAATACGCCCAAGACAATGGCTATATGCAAGACGGTTCGATTGATTGGTCTCGAATGAGTCAAGACACCCAAGGTCAGAGGTATATGAGTGAATTGGGTGCAACCCGTCAAGTGATGGATCAAACAGGTCTTTCTGAGCGCGAAATAAACGATATGACCATGCACGCAGCAGGTAAGGTGGCAGCTGAAGCAGGTGTTAAAGGCGAGCTTGGGCTTAGCCTTAGCAGTGGCATAAGTGGTTATTACCGAGGCTCGGCGGCTGTTGAGGCCGGAGTGCGTAGGTCCCAGTCGGATCAAGATGCGCGCGAAGAAACCACCAGTGTTGCGCAGGCAGATACTGGAAAGCTCGTTTTTGGTGAAGACGGCACGCTAAGTGTTACAGGACAAGATGGTAGTCGTTACTCCCAGAAGTTTACCGAAGGGGAATCACGTCAGGTTCTTGAAAGCCGTGCCGGTGAAGACCGAGCATCAATGCTCTACGCGGCTTCAAATGATTACCAAGAGGCCGTGCAGGTTCAGCAACGAGCAAGTGAGGAATACACAACTAGCCGTTCAGGCTCGCTTCCTACAGCTGCAAATCCTCACGCTGTAGCTGGCATACAAAGTGATTTTGATGTTGTCCGGAGTAAAGTAGAAGGACAAATGAGTGAAGATGTAAAAGACATTTCCGGCCGAGGGGCCCTTGTCATGGGGACAGTAGGGGCCAACACCGCCGATGTTAATGAAAGGGCAAGTCATGCAGATGCCACTACATCGCCTATTGGTGCTATTGGTGTCAGCGGGCTATCTGTTGATTCGCCTACGCAATTGAATGATATACAAGCCAATGCCCAGGCTCCTGTTGTTCGTCCTGATAGTTACCATGTTATAGACACAGGTGAGAGCTTTACTGTTGCTGATCGCAGGGATCTAGCGGCAGCTGATGCCAGCAACGCTGACGCCATGATCACGGGTGGCGATAGAACGAATATTCAAGTCGGCAATGATATGTTCGTACCCGCGCTTTACACCCAAGATGAGAGTGGTCATGGGCAAGCAATCTATGCAGTCGAGCGAGAAGACGGGCATGCATATTACCAATATGGTGGCGATGGCACTTTTGAGCCGGTTGATGTCGAAGCCCCGCCTAGTCAGTCTCAGATTGACTCCCAGGCCAGAAATGGACCCACCTTGAACGCAACTGAAGCAACGATAACAAGGATACAGGTCCGTTCAGGGGGTTCTTCATCAGATTCATCAAGCAATGAATCGATCCCTTCCCCTGCCCAAGGCGAGGAAATTGATCCTCGGGAATTTATGCTGTCTCGATAAGAGGAGCCATATAGGCAAAGCCCCTGCCAAGGCAGGGGGGTTATGTGTTTCGGATGAGCTGCTTGTAGCGTTTCAGCATAGCTTGTTGTGCTAGGAACAAAGCGATGAAACCCGCCCAGATAAACGGGACAAATTTGCTCAGCCCACTGTTTGAAGTGTACGCGGTGAAGAATAGTAGAAACGCAAATATCACTGCATTAACCGCATAGATAAAGATAACGTTCTGCCTGGCTCTCCACTTAAAAGCCCTGACTACATCTTCTTCATTAGCACCGATCAGTTGGTGCAGCTCATTTGCGACGAAAGAGCCCTGGGATGGCTGAGCGGCATGTTGCCGTGCTGCGATCGCACGTTGGCGGCGAGCTTTGCGATTCTTGTTAGCCATTTCGACCTCCGAACGATCGACGCAATCACCTTGCTATTATCTGATAATACCATACGACGATTTCAAATTACAATAAGAAGCGGCTATTTTCTCATCTTTTCTGCTGGGTCAAAGTATGAGCGCTTATGACATAAGTGGGTAACAAGGTCGATATGGGCATGAATTATCGTCTTGGCAAGCCAAAGAATATACCCACCGGCAAACTTCAATACCTCTATGGTTCCCTTGGATAAAATATCCATGAGCGGTCTAAAGACTTCCTTTACTCCCGGAAGAATTCCTAAGAGCAACATAGCGAAGATGGCGATTGTTGCCCAAAATAACACTGTAATCATAACTACCCCCTAAACAGTTGCTGTAAGAAACTCGTTTAGTCGTTCCTCGAAGTTAAGCGCCTGTTTGTCGGCAGGCATCTTCATCTTGCGTTTTATTACCTTAAATGAAGGAATGTGTTTGGGGTAGTTGATCATTGGCGTTCTCAAATGATACATGCGAGCGCCCATCATCATGACCGCTTGCCCCATATCCATGGCTCTCAATTGATCCGGTGTTACCCTGAACTCCTCAACTTCGTGCCAGCTTTCACCCATGCCGCCGCCATCGGACATGCTGGATTGTGGGGTGGTTCTCAAATACTGCGCACTCTCTCCCTGGTTAGCCGAGACTGAGACAGTACGTTGAAAACGCTTGGTTTTACCTAGTATTTCTGCGGCCTCTTCAGGGCTGTCTTTCGCACCGAACTTGAAGAATATTTTGTTCCATGTGTTCTGTATCACGATGTCTGCAAAGTCTGGCGAGACTCGATTAAGCTGGCTGAAGGACTGGAAGGCTGGAATCAGTGCGATATTGGCCGATCGCGCCTGCTCGAAGAGACGCCCTACCCCTTCCATTACGTAAGCACCCATTTCATCCAGAAGTGCGATGAAATGCTCTGGCCTTTCGCCCTTGGGTAAATCCTGAATGTAGGCAACAGCAGAGCGAATGTCCGAGACGATCATTTTCCCTAGGTTGAGGGCTGCGGTGTCCTTTCCCATCGTCGGAAGCGAGACATAAAGCATGTGGCCCTTACGAATAATCTCGGTAAGCACGATTTCCGGGGCATAAACGTTGAAGACCTTTCCAAACTTACCCTGGGCGAACAGTGCAATCCGGCCTGCCATCCCGCCCAGCGTTTGCTTCATGCGGTTGAGGTCGATTTTTATCCCTTCCTTGGTACGGGTACGGAACTGATCGAGGAAGATCGATAGCGCCCTCTTCTCAGGCCCTTGAGGAGTCATTCTCTCCAAGTTTTCAAGGGCTCTATCGGACTGCAATAGAATTGATAGATCGCCGAAGTGATATAACTGACCGGAGGCTTGCAGAGCGGCAATGATGACAGTGAGTGCATGATTGGCGGATTGCCTGTAGTGATCGGCGCCTGGATTGTTCTCCGCAGAAGGAATGAGGTTCATCAGCCGCGATGCCACCTCATCAGGATCGCCGTGGAGAACAGGGTTATAGGTATTGGCGTTATCGGGGTCTGACACGTCGATAATGTAGAGTTCATCTTCGCGGCCTGTCACCTTGGCCATGTACGCTAGGTGATCCCGAGTGTCCCGATCAATTTTGGCGTCAATGAATAGCCATCCGCGCCCACGCGCAGTTTGCTGCCAGAGGATATATTCACCAAGAGTAGTCTTACCCACACCAGACTGACCCACGATCGCAGTGTGTCGCTGCCCGAGGATGTCGGGCATGTTGATTCGAGTATTTTTGTCGGTGGTCAGGCCGATATGTAAGGAAGGCCCCTTATCATCTACTGGCTCGTCTGAAGGCAGCACGAAGCCCTCTCGGGAATCCTCGTCGTACTGGCGCAGCTTGGCCATAGCCTGGCTCCATGTGAGCTGCGCCATCCCCAGCGAACCCAGGACGCCAGCAGGCCATGCTGGGAAGGTGCCGACAGCCCAAGGTGTAGCGGCCGCAACGCCGGCTGCAATGGCGGTAAGTGCCAGCGCATCCATTCTGCCGGCTATCATGGGCAATCCTCCAGCGTCACGCTATCAGCACGGAACATCCCGGCTGCCCATGCAGAGGGGGCGATGTAGCTACGGCTGTCGGGCAGCGGTGCCTGATGGCAGCGAATCATCAAAGATGAGCTGTCGTCCAGAGGATGAAGGCTTATGAGGTGTCCTGGGTAGGACGCGAAGACTAGAACTCCGATATAGCCTTGGGGCAAATCTTCTGGTGGATTGCCTCCAAGGTTCAGCGACCAGGCATTGAGCCAATCTAGCTGGCTGGTCACCATAAGCGACTTGCTAAGTAGCGCGCCAGCATCATGACCGCCGTAAAGCTGATGCGCGGGTTCATTGGCGCCTTCCTGAGCATTGGCAAACAAAGGCATGGTTGTTGCCACCATGATCAGCGCAGCCTTGAAAAGAGTTTGCATTATTTGTTGTTCCTATCAAAGAAGCCACTGGGCAAACGATCCCTGCCACCAGCCCCACTAACGCTCGGTAGCATGTTGTTGGGTAGCGATCTTCCTCCTGGAACAAGCGAGTCAAGAAAGGAATGCCACATGCTATATTGAAATTGCTCGGTATATGCATTGCCTGAAGTAGTCACGAACGTAATCCTGCCGGTATAGACAATACTTCCATGAGGTGTAATGGCACCCTCCTTATTGCGGTGGCCATACGTATGGTAGGCGGGTGTGCCAGGGGGCACTGTGGTCGGACTTGAGCCGTCACCCCAGTCGACAACTGCTTTTTCAACTCTTCTAACGTTCTGTCCACCGTTCTCAAAGGACGTATAAGTGAGCGATACATCTAGCTGGGTTTCTAGGCCTACATACCCATTATTGGGCGTGAACATGAAAGGCCTCTGCCCCGCGTTCTGCACAACTTCCTCTGAACCGGCTGCACCCGATGCCAGCGCTTCAGCTTGGGCAGTGATTCGGTCTACTGGGCTCCCGAAGGAGCCAGTAGATGCCAATACCATCACCACACAAGTAGCTTGAATTAAAGCTATCTTGCCCATGTCTGGTTGAACTCCGATTGTGCTTTTTCCGACAACGTTTCCACGTACTCCGAGAAATCCATATCGCCGAGATCAAGTGCAAGGAACTCGTCAATAGTGAACCCGGTGCAGTCTGGCTTGTACTGACGATCGTAAGTTGTGGAGGCCTTTGTCACACAGCTACCCAAAACCTTTAGCATGCACGGCTCGTATTTCTTTTCTGAGTAGGTGTACCAAGGCTTAGCTGTAAGATTGACTTCAATTGAAGCTCTAAACTCACATTCCTCAACGGAACATCCACCAGTGAGAGTCACTGGTGGACTGTTGCTGACATAGTTATTCAAATTAGTAATGTCATTTTGGATGTTGACTTCATTCCACGCCGCATTGTCATAGCATTCATATGATGAACCGATACACATGCGCAGCCCTCTGGAAGGGGATTCTGAACCTAGAGGGTTTGTATATGCCTCGAAGTGAACATTGTTATGCGCCCAAGAAAACTCGCCCCAGCCATCATTAGGAAAATTGATTGGCCACTTCATATCTAAGGGAATGCGCATCTGACCACCAGCGCCAGCTTTCCAAGCGTGAACTTTGTATTCACAGCTGCCATCTTCAAAACACCCACCTTCTACAACCGAATATCGGTTGATCGCACGGGTGTGATGATCCTCTGCTGCTAAGCGATGGGTTTCCCAGCCTGGGCTAAAGCCATAAACAGGGTGATCAGGCGGTGCCCCGCATGACGTTTCAGAGCAGACCGCTGCATAAATGTCTGGGCTTGAAGGGCAATCGTATCCAGATAACATCGAATTGGTAAAGCCTTCATCGGTAGAGCATTCCTCTTTCCACTGCCAGAACCGCACTCGATTGCTGTTGGCATTTAGCTCGTTCGACCATCCTCCGGCAGAATTGTAAAAAGGAAACTCAATGCGCTTGGTAACAGCTCCACCTGCGTTTTGCGAAGCCAACTCGGCAAGCTGTTCTCGACCCTGTTCTTGAATTATTCTGGCAAGCATCGAGTCAAACTCGCACCAGCGTTGGTATCTATCCACCTGAGTTTGGGTGTTCGCAATCGACCATGGCCTTGTCCAATGTGCGCATATTTGCTTCGCGTAGGACATGTCACCTTTCGCAGGCGCGTTGTAAATATAATTTGCGAACGTGCATAGCGTATTATTGGTGGGAACAAAGCCGGGTGTAACTTGGACGGCTCGTTTCGCCATGCGAGCAGCAGCAAGCTCTACATCTTCGAGGTCACAGTAGTCAGCACCGATTCCTGTAGCCATAGAGATAAATGAGCTGGTCAAAACGACATCTTCTGGGTCTTCCTGACAGCATTGCATGTGCTCAATAGCATTTAGAATGTCTGCCGAAGCAGTGCCAGCCAAGACAGCTCCAAGCGGTCCTCCAAAATACGTTGCCAAAACGGTTGATACGGTTGCGTTAAATTCCATCATGCGGCGGAAATCGCTTGTAATCGCTTTGCACTCGCGCTCCATGCCAGAAAAGATCCGCATGTTTTCATCTAACCCACCCTCGGCAGCGATCATGTCCATGACACCTGCCGCTGCAATAGCGTCTGAGAAGGCGCCTTCATCATCGCTAACTTCAGGCATAATTTCGTAGGAACTAGGATCGCATTTCCCATCTTCGCGACATGTATATGTCTGTTCCTGCCGAACGCATAAACCGTCTTGCTTTCTGGTGCAGTCGTAGCTCGTTATGTTGCAGTTCGGGTCGTTATTGCAACGTGGTGTCTCGCCGATGTAACAGCGCTTAGTTACTTTCTGGCCGACAATATTTCCAGAAGCATCTTTTATATCTGTCCTGCTTATATCTGGGCCACAGCCATACGAAGTGTCGGCACTACATGTAGACTCGCTCTTTTGCCATTCTTCGATCCAACTGTCAGGAAGAATGCGTGAATATTGCGAATAGGTCGCTGGATATGTTTCTCCAAACGTGTTTACCAACTTCCAGTCATCATCGTTCTGTAGTGCTTCGAGATTGCAAGTGTGGCTATATGGATCGCCGTAACATCTATAAGTAACGGCATATTCCCAGCACTCTCGTCTGACTGTTTTACCCATTATCGTTCTGGGGGCAGAATCAATACATGTCTCTCCGACCTTGTAGCACTCTTGGTAGTCGCTTAAAGCCCCAAAGGTAACCTGGGGTATTATTAGGTAGATTAATAAAGCTACTAAATGAATATATTTCATAGTTTATAACTCAGGCCGTCTGCTTTCTAAACCAGTACATTCATCGATCACTCTATCTGTGAATTCGATTCTCATTGGTATAGGGAAGCTATTTGAACCTGCATAGCTTATGTTCTTGCAAGGGTTTTCAAAGTAAGCTGTGACATTGCAGGTAGTGCCATTACAGTTCTGCTCGTAAGCTACTCGAAAACATTTACTACCGCTAAAGTCCTCTATAACAGTTGTTTTAGGTACAGTAGTGTTCAAGCCGCCACTGACAACATTTGAGTGAGGGCCTGTATGACGTGAACCATCTGACTTCTTTACCGTGTCATAGACAACTCGGTAGCCTTGGTCTTGGCAGTAAAAGTTATATCTGAGGTAATCGACGCAGCTAGGGCAGGGGTCGCTCGTTATAGTTAAAAGGTGATCGCCATTATTACATGTCGGTATTTTTATTCCCGTCACCTCAAGTTTTCTAGCGCAGCTAAACTCTGCGGAGTCTCTTCTTACCTCACACTCCCGAGATTCAGGCTCACAAGTAACGAGTCTTGTTGGTATATCGACCACGCAGGAATCGGTTGTGATTTTATCCGGCTTGCATTCTCCACCAGCATTGATGTCAAGAAAATCAATTGTCCTTGGGTCGTTGGGGTCACATGAAACTGGAATATCACCTTCACTGAAAAGTTGGTTTATTTGATTGCCGAGACACTTTGAACGATCATCAGCAAAGTTGCTGCCACGTTCAAAAGTAGGGTTGTCGCGAACATCACTAATTGTATTTGACGGGTGATTGGGATCTTGATTGACTCTATCATTCCCTTTCTGACGCATATCGTTGCCGCCCCATGCATCCCCGTGAAGTTGGTGCATAGTCATGGTGCAAGACGATGAAGAACATTCAGCCTCGACTCGATATGCTCCGTACAGGTTGCCTCCGCTGAAGGCGGCTTCTCCCCCGGTCGGTATTTCTCTTGTGACCGTGTAGCGGTCCTCGCTACACCGTATCCCCTGAGTTAGTGCGTCACATACGGACACACTGATCCGCTCAAGCTCACCATTGTCGCTTTGTTCACACTCTTCGACCAAAACTCGAATGCCGCCTGCAGTGAGGCGAGCCCCGTCGCGGCATCTAAAGTTCCGCTGCTGTTTCTGTTTAACTTGAAGCCCCACCTCCCCTCCAAGCTCGCCAGAGGTTTTTGTATCCTCAAGACCCAGGCTCGATGTAGCTGAACGGAAGGCATTGTTTGGGTTGAAATCTCGAGCCCAGGCTCCCCCAGCATTCATTCCCGCTTGGTTAGGGGTGGCCATTGCCACGTCGCTCAAGGGCGCGAGGGCCGCAAAAGCGGCCCCCATGGCAAACAGTTTTAAGCAAGAGCCCTTCGGCATGTCACTCCTCCCAGAGATGATCAATATTCTGTCCCGCGGGACCAACGGCCGGCCCCATTGGCGTGTCGTAAACTTCGCGATCAGTGCCTTGATAGCGCTCACGGAGTCGTTGTGCGTTGCGCTCAGCTAGCTCGTCGCTCATCGACTCCCACTGTGCTGACGCAACGCCTCCCTGCTCAGGAGCGCTTTCGGCGCCCTCGCCCTTGAGCGCATTGATGTAGACCTCGGCATTGCCGGCACCGCCTTTGTTGAATTGCTCTAAGGCATATAGGGCAGTTACTGACCCTTCAGCCTTCCAGTAATTGTCTGGGTTGCCCTTAGGGCATCCCTGGTACTCGAGCTGCTGACCATCGATTTCGCCTATTTGGCGCTTGGCGGTCTGACACACGCCCATGGGATCTTCCTTGGCAAGGACAATCGTGGGCACGGTCTCGATCTCGTAGGTATCGAACAGTCGCGGGTCGATCTGGATCGGTGCTGTCATGCCTCCCGGACGTAGCACCTTCAGCAAGCGCTCCATGGTGAAGTCACGGAGCGTCATACCCGGCTCCACTCCGCGCAGAACCAGCTCGCCTCCTGCTCTGGCTGCATCAAGTGCATAGCCACGAATCAAGCTTTCGGGCATTGAAAATGAGATGAAGAAATACAGTCGATCCTGTTCACCTAGGTCTAACGAATCCCTCAGTGCTTGCCATTCAGCGGCCATTTCAGGGTCTGCGATCCCCCCGGTCTGACCTTGGGCCCGGACGTTTCCTAGCATCTCAGAGCCGGCTGCTTGGCCAGATGTTGATCCGCTTGTGTCCGCCCCCATCGCCTCCAGGATTGCCTCAGGGCTCTTCTGGCCATCGAATAGGTCAGTAAGCGCCTGTGACCCTTGAAGAGCAGAGAAAGCGTCTTGGGCGGCTTCTACGGTTGTTTGTTGGCTTAACGCAGATGTGCTGAATAGCGTCAAAGTAATAGCGGTCAGAGTGCGCAGCATTGCTTACCTACCCAGATCAAGAATGCGGAATCAGTACGAACAGCGGTGTTGGCGGGAGGCAGCATCCCCCAGCGGAACTCGGACATTCCAAGAACAGCAGTTTGGTTGCTGGCAACAGGGGCCACCGGGTCAATACGGTATTGGCTGCGAATCATGTTCGGCAGGTAAACGGATTGGCATTCAGCCCAAGGGCCGGTCGTTGATAACAGGCCCGCCATGCGTGTCTTACGCTGCATGTACTTGCCAAGGATGTGGAGATTCCCACCTTGGGGGGAGCTGTGAGTGGTGCTTGAACCAGTGAGGGGATACACGACGCCCTGAGAACCCTGACACCAGAACATCATGTCTAGGGGGCGACCCGCTGCAGAAGCTACGGCGTCAGGGATGCACGAGAGAGCACCAACTGGATTGGCGAAGAGAGCTGACTCTGGAAATGCAATGGATGTCCAAGTGTCATCCTGCCAAGTGGCGTCGACCTCAGTGAGGTCTGCAAGGTTAAACCCGGAGGTATTCATGCACCCCAGCGAACTCATCATGTTGAGTACACTGAACAGAGGGTAGATATACCAGTGGATTTGCATCCTGGTAACGCTGCTATCTCCACGTCCCGAGCCATACGTTTGGTTAGAAGTCAGGGAGTCGTATCCGGTTAGTACCTGCGTGCCACCGAGAGTCGACATACAGCCAGGTGTTCGCGCCACTTCAGCGAGGAACGTTGGTTCCCAGAACGTCATGCCGATACCTGGCATGTCGATGCCATAGGGCCCAGGACACAAACAGATTGGGTCCATGTGCATAAGGGAAGGATTAGACCCACCCCCCATGGAAATTCCAGCTACCGTTACCGGAAACATGTTGTTCCAGTTCGGGTCGTTGATGGGATTGAAAATCTCTCCCCGACATGCGGCAGAGCCCGATAACGGGGATGCACTATAGGCGCTCCCCGTTGTGAGAGCTGCAACAGTCAGAACAGAGAGTAGTAACCTCTTCATGGCAGGTGTTCCTCGAGGGTGGTGACATCGTAGGGATAGGCGAAATGGGTCACTTCGATTACGTCAGGATGACTGTCCCGAACGCCAGCTAAAGAGGGGGTATGCGTAATGCCCAGCCGATCGAAATGCCATTCCTCTGCGAAGTACACGGCTTGGCCAAGATCAGACGCCAAACTGCCTGGATCTCCTGCTGTGACGATTACTGTTAGGTTGGCTGGGTGGCGGGCCTTTAACGTCATGGCCAGTTCACGCTGATCATCGGCTCGAAGATCAACAACGAGGAGCCAGTTCTCTGGCTGTATGTGCTTGAGGGGGTTGACCTTGGTGCCGGCCTCATAGATGACTCCCCACTGGTATGTACCATCGGGTTGCCGCTTCAAGGCTTCGATGTCTTCACCTAGCGTATAGGACGGATCTACGAAGTGAGTTTCGGTATGCTCGGCTATCGGGACGAACCAATCGGGGATGTCTCTCGTATGATTTTGAGCTTGCCCTGCTAGGTGCTCATTAACGGAGTCCCAGTCGACACCATGCGCCTCTGCCACGATCGCCAGCCGCATGTCGGGCTCTACGATTTCCCAAGTCGGGCCAAGTACACCTAGGTCCTGATCAGAGGCAAGTGCGGTAGTGGATAAAGCAGCTCCTAAGAGTGCTACCGATAACGCGGCAATTTTACTATACTGTACTACGGTTTCCATGTTTAAGACGTTCCAATCTGCGGTATACGCTGCGCTCGGTCATGTTCGCTGCGGCTGCGATCTCAGCGGGCGAAAGGCCTTCGCAGTGAAGGGCCAACAAGTTTTCATGAGACAGCTCAGTTCGAGCTGAGCGTTTGGGTAGGTCGATGAGGTGCGCTGAAGCCATCGAAGTGGTCTCAACGAAAGCCTCAGGGTCAATGTCGATTTCGTCGTTGAACTCTTCAGTGAAACCAGGGATCTGTTCAGCCATCAGATCAAACTGCTCAGCCCTGGGTTCGCTATCAGCCTGACCGGCTTTATGAACGGTCACTGGTAGGATGGTATGGCGGCGCCATGTGCTGACCGCGAGGAAAGCCGCCTCACCAGCATATTTCATGATCGCATCATGGGAATACGAAGGGTCATATTCCTTAGAAAACCAGGCAACGTATATTTCCTGCTTCATGTCCTCCTGCCATTGCCTGGGGATATGCAAACGGGCTGCCGTCCAACCAACAAGTCGCTGCATTTCAGAAGGCGGGTGACTTGCCAAATATTCATAGAGGTTAGTCATGCGTGACGCACTCCTGAACGACCTGATCAACACGCTCGAGAGGCATGGCTGCGAAATCAAGATCAGCATTCCGACAACCCGTGGGCGTGCTGAACGCAGCAAGACCGACAGTGACTTGGCTCGACATATTGCTACTCTGCGAGACGATTACGGCATGACTCTGGCCAAGATCGCAGAGCACCTGACGGGGAAACTTGGATGCTCTATTTCCGTGGCATCCATTCATACCTGGACAGGGGGAGCGGTCCCTCGAAAGGTCGGATATGACAAAGTGCTCAATGCTCTTAATGAAATAATGTCCGAGCACGTCGCTATCGAAGGCGGTGCTTGGGTCGATTCCAAAGAGATCAAAGCTACTGTAGAGCGCTGGATGGAAGTAATGACCCCACGCCAGATAGCCGTGGCTGCTGACGAGGCTGTTACCTCTGTGCGCAGTTGGGCTACAGGCAATCACCGTGTTCTGCGTACCAAGTGGAGACGTGTTGTTCCCCAGGTAGAACAGATGTGTGAGATCATCCAAGCGCAGCATATCGAGACCTAGTACCCTTATGCCTGGTGCTGCTCACGCTGATGGCTTTGTGCCTCAGCGTGAGATTCGGTTTCAGCTTCACCAGCTGAGGGGCTAGTTCCTGTGCCTCGTTCCTGTTGTTTTGCTTCCAGTTTTTTCTTTCGTTCCTCCTCTCTCAAGAACCGCTTGAATTCACGGTCTCTATCCATGACATTCGTGAGCATTAGGTCCACGAGATCGTTATTTGCAACTTTCTCGCCGAATGTCTGCTGATAAAGTTCTTTGTACAGTTCAAGGCGGCCAAGCGTTGACTCCGGCAACTGCAGCGGAAAGTGTTTTTTGGGATCGTGTTCAATACGGCCGATGAGCATTGCTTACTCCTGGGTTAAGATGTAGCGATGCAATCTTGCCGCTGAGCGTGCGGCGCTGGATAGGCAATAAGTATTAGAATTTGTTATCCGGTATAGTTCTATTTGACTAGATGACATACTGACGTCATATGGGGAGAAAAACTTGGATCAGGGAAAAAATGATAAAGACCTACAGAAGGTCATCGACGCAGGAATCCGTAAAGGGGGTTCAGGCCCTAAGGATGGCCAGAGGGGAAAGCCCAAAGGGCCAAGAACTGACTACCTGCAAATAGAGCCGGAAACGCCTGGCTATAAGTTGGTTCAGGTTATCTTCGAGAAAGCTGTTGGCGAAGGGCTGGCTTCCACAGACCTAGCCGACCACCTTGGCATTGCGCCGAGCACTCTAAGCCACTTGAAAACTGGACGTAGGCTTGCCAGTAGCCTGGGCCGGGATGTGATTGAAAAGTTTGCAGAGTTTCTGAACTATCCGGTGCTTGCGGTTTTGATCCTGGCCGAGCAGGTACATCTGTCTGACTTTTACTCGCCCCGAAATGATCTGGATCGCGCCATTGATCGGGCACTCCAGTTTATGGCTGACGATCCAGAGTGGGGAGGGATGATGCCCAAGGACCTTGAAGGCGCCTCAACGCATATGAAGTTATGGAGTGTGTGGATGTATGAACGCGCTACAAAGACCCGCCTTATTACGGGTGGGGTAGATTACCTGGACCTGCTCAAGAGCATGGATGAATTCAGGGGGGAATATCCCAGTCAGGAATAGGGTCTTCCCTTTCCAAGAAAATGATGCAGTTGCCGTGGCAGTGGTGAGCGTAGCTTTGAAACCGCGGTGACTAGGCATGCCTTAGGCCAGGGACAGGGAACATCCCCCGAACTACCCTGATTTGATTATAAGTCCGTGAATCGTTCGAGTTATACGGCGCGGTCGCTCCGGCTATCTTCGCCCATCTCAATAAAAGATAGTTTACGAGCATCTCTGGAATTGCATATAAACGACTAATTTTAGGCGGTATTCTGTGTTAGCGCGTATCTATTTTAGAAGGTTTTTCTACAACTTTTTGAATGGTTTTATGTGCGGCCTGGTGTGCTTTCTTGTTGTGTTCACCGTTGCGGTTATTCGTTGAGTCAACGAGAGCACATGAGCCGCTACGCGGCTGAATAAGAGCCAGGCCACGACACGCCTAGATTTGCTATAGTTAAAGCCGGAAAAACGCCCCAAGTCACTTCGTTTTGTTAGAGCAAGCAGGACTGCTGTGGGAGAGCAAGCGATCTTTCTTCTGCTGTCCACGAAAAGCACATGGGCCGCTTCGCGGCCTATCACGAGGCAAGCCTCGAAACGCCTAATATTTGCGATTTCTAATTCCTTAAACCGCCCCGATTCAACTTCGTTCTAGCCCGCTATTGTCTCCTCATGCTCACGCATCGAAGGCGCCAGCATAGAGCGCGGTGGCATGGCCTTCCCACACCCCGACAAGGACGTTTTCACCGTTGCTGCTCACGCATCGAAGGCGCCAGCATAGAGCGCGGTGGCGTGGCCTTCCCACACCCCGACAAGGACGTTTTCACCGTTGTTGCTCACGCACCGAAGGCGCCAGCTTGGTCAGCAATGGCGCGCTTGGGATCTCATATATAAGGGAATACATATTGTATTAGGAGGTGCTTTCATGGAGGTTGATTCCCGTATGGGGTATTACCTCTCCCCCACCCTCTCATACCTACCAGCGCGGTCATTTAGTAACTGTCATCCATCCCCCGTACAAGGATACCCAAAGGGTGGTTGCCCATGGGTATAGCTCTCCGTAGGAAGGAGTAACGCGCATAGCGAGTACACATATAATGGGTGAGATGCATCATGGTGCGTTCACCATTACGGTGAACATCTAAGCCCGCTTGAGGCCAGTTCAGCGTCTCAAAAACGGCTTGTAGAGTGACACTCCCAGCCATAGAGGAATCAGTTGGTGCGCAAAAAAAAGAGCGTCTAGCTGTCCTCTTTGCCGCCATGTTGGCCTAGCTCTGGTCGATAGTGACGTGCAGTACCAATGGCCTTATTGATGCGCTTCAAATGGTCGATGAAGCGTGCCCTACGTTCGATCAGCACGAGAGCTTCTGCTATCAGTTCCCGTGCCTCTTGAGGTACAGATTTCGCTCTTGCTGCTACCCCTGGTCGCTGTATTCTCACAGCATGCCAGGTTGATGGAGAATGCCGGCTATGCTGTTGTCGGTTGACCCATTTACGCCATACCGGGTGAGGGCAACCGAGGCATCCATAACCACACCGACTAACATCTAAAAGTACCGCACCATGGGTGCGTGGTTGGGCTTCTCTGATGCGTTCAACGATGTCCAGTAGTTGCCTTGTGTACTCCCCCATAATTGCATCTATATCTGCCGTCAGTGCGCCGACCATTAGCTCGGCCTCGTGAGCTAGTACCTCTCTATCAACTGTACGGCGTGAGCGACGTTGATTAGTGCTTTCAACCAGTAGTTCATCGTCGTCTTGGTGGGCTTCATGCATAACGGTTCCTATCGTCTCCTATCAATCTTAAAGGATATTTTCTGTGTGCTTTAAAGGTGGTGAGCGGGTACGTCTGGCAGGTGTTAAATTGAACGCCTTCCTTGGCGAGGGATTGTCTTGTTCGGTAGCTTTTGATGTGATCGTACTTGTGCCCTTGCCCCGCCCAAGGGGTGCCCGGCCTACCTCTCGGCGCGGCTAGCGTGGGTGCTCGTTTAGGAACACGCGGCACTCTTGTATTGAGGTGCGGGCAGCCTCGGGTAGCGTTACTTTGTAGCGCTTCGCTGCAGACTCAGCAGCAGCTATCATTCTCGCGGTCGGTGCCTGGATCTGCATGTACTTGTCGATGAATGTTTTACACTCCCTGAAGGAGGTCAGCTCTCCATTCAATGTCACCTCATTCTCATCCGCTAAGCGCATCGCCAAGGCCTTCATCTTGTCAGTGGGTGGCGGTGTTTGCTGCATTACTTCGTCCAGAAATGAGCGACACAGCTCGAAGCTCTTTTCGATGCCTTCTGGTAGCGTGAGACTGCGAGCTGCAGCTAGCTTTCGTGCAGCAGAAACCATGTTCTCTGTGGGGCCATTGGCCGTTGCCAAAACAGCCTCGGGTGCATTGCCCATGATGTCGATTGCCTCTTTGATACGGGTGGTGATGAAGTCGCGTTGAGCGGTTATAAAAGTGTCACGGGCATGCTTTGCCGCTGTGTCGTTGGGTGCATTCTGGATCGCATCGAGCTGGCGCTCCCAGGCGGCTGTCACACGCACATCGGAGAGTTCGGAGGGGGTGTTATCGATGAATGCGCGGCCTCGCGGGGTGGAGACAATAAGCAGCTGTTTGCCCTTACGCTTGGTGGTTATGTATTCACGATCAAACAACGTCTGCAAAACGGTATCCCGAGTGGCTGGAGTGCCTATCCCTTCAGCTTTTCGGAGTGCTTCTGCATCTTCACCATCGACGTGCCGGCCTGCATTGAGCATTGCGCTCAGTAAGTCGTGCAGCGTGAAGTGTTTGGGCGGCTCTGTGCGTGCCTCATGAAGCCTTACTGCCTCGACGGGAGTGTTAGCGCCGGTCACCAGTGGCGGCAGGTCTTTCTGCTCTTTGTGGGCCTCGAAAGCAGTCATCCAGCCGGGGTCAATGATGCGTTTGAAGGTGCCAGCAAACAGCGCTGGCTGTCGCTCAATCACGTCCTCAACATCTATGCTGGCGCGGACACTCAGGGACTCGACGGTAGCGGCTGGTAGGAGGGCCTGGATGAATTGTTTTGCGCAGGCCAGGTAAACCTTTTGCTCGGCCTCAGTGCGTTCTGACAGGTTCGGTGTCTTGCGCGTTGGGATGATCCCGTGGTGGTTCATGGGCTTGTCGGTAAAACAGCGTGGACGTGGCGCCTCGGCACCCTCCATGCAATGTCGGCGTCCAGCTTGCCGAGCTGGCGTCATGAGCGTGTCATCAGCCTTTGCTGCGCCTCCCAAAATGGCCAACAGATCGGTCCGGTTATAGAGGCTTGCGGGCAATTCTCCATGCTCTGTTCGGGGGTAGGTCAGGTAACCATCGCTTCGCATTGAATCGGCTGCTTTCAGCGTCTGTGTGGCCGTGAGGCCGTACTTTTTTGACATGTCTCGCTGAAGCGCTGTGAGGCTGTATGGCAGCGGTGGATGTTTGGCTGTTTGCTTTGTCTCGGCCTCCAGAATGGCGGCGTTATCGACGGTCTCTAAGCGCTTGGTGAAGGCCAACATGGCAGCCCTGTCCAGGAACATTGGCTTGCCGTCATCCTGCAGTTGGATGCTGCTGGCGCCAGCTATTGGGGTGGCTGGAGAATAGGTCAGCTCGCCCCCGCCCAGGGTAATCTTTGCCTGGTAGTGATCGACGGGAATAAAGGCTTCGATTGCGCGATCGAGGGTAACAACAAGCCCAAGGGTGGCGGACTGTACGCGGCCGGCCGACACGAGCCCTGCCTTGCCCTTGCCTTTGGCTAAATCGCTACCCATAAGGCCCATGCGTGCGGTTGCCGTGTATGCACGGACAAGGTACTGCCAGAAGCCATCCGCGTTGGCGCGGGCCTGCTGAGCCCGCCAGAAAGATATGGTTTCTCCGGCGTTCCTGAGGCGCTTGGCCGCGGCCTGAACATCGGCCGCTTCCATAGAGCCGGTCAGCCACATCCGCTTCACCGAACCGCGGTACTTAGCGTATTGCAGGATCTCGTACCCGATGGCTTCGCCTTCGCGGTCTGGATCGGTGGCCAACCATACTTCTGTTGCTTGAGAGAGTTCTTTTTTAAGGTTTCCCAGGTATTTCTTACCGCGGTCGGTAGGCGTCTGAGGAAAGGCGGTAGGTAGGGGCAGAAGACTGCGGGGATCGCGCCAATTGGCCTCTGGGCTCACCTCGGAAGGCTCAACAGGCGCCAGCAAATGCCCAGCGGCCCAAACTAAGGTAAGTGTGATGCCATTCCAGGTGCCGGTGTAGGCGTTGCCGCTGCGCGTAAGACCTAAAGCAGGGGCTATTTTGTCGGCCTGGTCGGAGTGTTTCTCACACAGAATGAGTGCTCGTGATGTCATCCTGAAGGTCGTCCTTCGGTAGAGGAAAGTAAGCGGAATAAGCACCGCTCAGAAGCAAACCGACAATACGATGTCTTTCATCTCTAAAGTGTATTGCATTATTAAAAAGTGTCGTCTAGTATAGCAACACATAGGCATCGGAAGCAGCTTAACAACCCTCTGCCGAACGAATTAAGCGGATTGCGCCCGCTATCTCCTCTCTCCCCTGACACGGCTTCGGGGATGCGCATTAGCCGTCTGGTCGTCTCGGTAACGGGGCTACCGGAGAGCCCTCTGAGTTAGCCCTGATCCGGCTTCTCTCTCACTCTCAACTCAGAGGGCTCCCCAGTAGCAGATCCAGAGTTTGTAGTCGGGCGCGGCCCGGGCGTGCTGACAATCCACGCTCCCCAGTAAGAGCCTGTTTCCCTGTACCTCACCCGGCCTCCCCAGCCGGGTTTTTTTTATTTGCGAGGGCGATCCATGGACAACCTTGAGGAATTGAGCGGCGTGATCAGTGCCGTTCGTTTCGTAGGTGAAGAGGGATTTCAGATCCTGACTGTGCGCGATGCTCAGGAACAGGAGGTAACGCTGGTGGCTGTATGTCAGCCGCTCAACGAGGGGGAGTCTGTACAGGCCCGCGGCACTTGGGGCACGCATCCTAAGTTCGGCAAGCAGTTCAAAGCCGATCGGCTCATCACGCAAATACCTCAGGAGTCCAAAGCGCTGGGTGCATACCTTGCGAGTGGCAAGGTGGCCGGCATTGGCCCCAAGTTCGCTGCGCGGTTGGTCGCCCATTTCGGTGATGGGCTGCGCGACGTACTCGGTGACGAAAAGGCCTTACGGGCTGTGTCAGGCATCGGTAAGAAGAAGGCAGTGGGGATAGCGGCGAGCTGGAATGAGTACCAAGAAGCGCGTGATGCATTGATCTTCCTGCAGGGGCATGGTCTGGGCGCTTCACGTGCAATGTCGGTCTTTCGCCAGTTGGGCCAGGAGACCATTGCGAAAGTATCCGCCAACCCCTACCGCACCTTATTGAAGACTCGAGGTATAGGGTTTCGTATAGCCGATGCTATGGCTCAATCTCTTGGCTTCGAGTTGACCCACCGCGATCGACTCATTGCGGGGCTTCGCCATGTCGTTGATGCACGATCAGCCTCGGGGCATACCCTGGCAACCTCGGATGAATTGGCCTCGGAAGGCGCGCAGCTCCTCGGGGTCGATGTAGCACGCATGGCCTCGGTTGTTGAGCTGCTGCTGGCGCATGGAAAACTTATAAGTGTTGAGAGCGGGCTAGTTGGCCTGCCTTCGCTGGTGGAAGCCGAGAGAACCATCGCCACAGCGTTGCTGGCGCGTGCGGTGCTTTGGAATGGCTGCAACCTAGTCCGTGTTAATGGTGAGCTGTCGGATGGCCGGGTGCTCAGTGATGAGCAGCGCCAAGCATTGGAGGCCTGCCTTGCGTATGGGGTGGCTGTGCTTACGGGTGGGCCGGGGGTGGGGAAAACCACCGTGACTGAGGTGCTGGCGCAGACACTGGACGATGCTGGCCTTGAGCTGGCGCTGTGTGCGCCAACTGGCCGTGCCTCTCGGCGAATGTCGGAGGCAACCGGGAGGCCGGCGTCTACTATTCATCGTCTCCTGGGCGCTGGCGCCAGCGGCTTTGAGTTTAATGCTAGCAACCCGATCGAAGCGGATGTAGTGATCATTGATGAAGCATCGATGGTCGATGTGCCGTTGTTTCTGGCTCTGGTGGTGGCGCTGCCTGACCACTGCCGACTGTTCATCATCGGTGATCAGGATCAATTGGCCTCGGTTGGGCCGGGAAACATTCTTCGCGATGTGATCGGTTCGGGTGCTATCCCAGTGGCACGTCTTCAACAGATCCGGCGACAGGGGCCTGGCTCGCAAATTACTGTCCAGGCGCACGCCGTCAACCAGGGCAATAGTCCTCAATCGGTGCCAGATAGCGACTTTGAGATTGTCGAAGTGCCGGAAGGCGGTGACCCCGAGCTGGTGTGTCGTGTGACATTGCGGGTGGCCACTGAAGACATGCTGGCGCGTGGCTTCGATCCTCTTTATGAAGTGCAGGTGTTGACACCCATGCACGGTGGTCCGGTCGGAACCCGTGCTCTCAATGAAGCGTTACGAAGCTATCACGTCCCGGGCGATCGGGGCTCGGTGACGATCCATGGGCGCCAATGGGCGCCAGGAGACAAGATCGTACAGACCGAGAATGACTACAACCGTGATGTCTTTAATGGTGATCTCGGCTATGTAGTGACGGCAGACGCTGAAGACAAAACCGTGCTGGCGCGGTTTGAGGATAGAGAAGTGCTGTTCACCAGTGACGCGCTCGGCAAGCTGCAACTGGCCTATGCAATGACAGGCCACAAGGCGCAAGGGTCCGAATTCCCGGCCGTGGTCATTCCTCTAGTGCGATCGCACTGGCACATGCTTGAGCGACAGTGGCTTTATACAAGCCTCACTCGTGGAAAGCGCCGTGTCGTACTGGTTGGCCACCCTTCTGCTATCAAGCGAGCCGTCAACCATGTCACCGGCCAGCGCCGGCTCACCTCACTACCGCTTTGGTTGCGCCAGCCGGCCCTATCAGTATCACCAACCCATAAAGGAGAGAGCTATGGCCAAACGAGCGCTTGAAGTCGCACAGCAGAAGAGACGTGCTCCCCAGGATCGCGGCGAGCCAAAAACCGCCTGCATTCAAGGCTGGCTAAACCGCAACTCCCAACCCGGGAACGCAGAGGCGACTTTAACCGGAGGTGTGGCATGAGCAGCTTCATCGCCATTCTCTGGGTCGGCGCTCTCGCGTATGCCGTCTTCCTCGCTGTATTGCTCATTCTCGGCCGGGGCAATCTCAAAGATCGTCGCTTTCTAATTCACTGGATGGTCGCTTTCTAATTCACTGGATGGTCGCTTGGTCGGCGCTGCTGGCGCTGACGATCGGTATACGAATGGCTGCGGCGGAGCCTGACCAGCCGCCTCCCTCTGCGCCGCAGTTGGGAACGCCGATGACCGTGGTCACCTCGGAAGGCGGTGAATCCGAACCGGAGACGGACTAGAAAAGCTGTTTACCCCTGCCCTCTTGGTGAGGGGGCTAGGGAGAGTCGGCAGTGTGTGCTTTGTGGAGAGTCAACGTAATGAGCAATCAGTCACCGACAACACACTTCATTGAGATGGTGCCACATTTGCTGGTGCTTGCCGGCGCGATCGCGCTGCTGCAGGTGCATGCGATTCAGTTTTGGACGGAGTTTGTAGGTCCAATGGGCTGGGCCTGGGCTGTTCTCCTAGAAGTCGTTGCATTGTGGCTCTGGTATCAGCGCCAGCTGGCGCGGCGAATGCTGACCATGGTCGCCAGCGTGCTTACGCTTACCGGCCCCATCTATATGGTTTGTGAGCCTCTGGTAGAGGAATGGCTGTCGGCATCTCACGTCGACGCTGGCCGAGGCTGTGTGAAAACGTAGCTGTCGCTATACTTTCCCCATGACAGATCGTGGGAGGTACCGATGAAACGTTTCGTCGCAGGTGAATCCCGGTCCCAAGCTACGTTGTTTCCTGAACTCCTGGATGATTTCGTCTCTGAAGACAATCCGGTTCGGGCCATTGAGGCTTTCGTGGACGCCCTCGACCTCAAACAGCTGGGTTTCAAAGGTGTTGATCCCCATGCCACGGGTCGGCCCGCCTATCACCCCGCTGTACTTCTAAAAATCTATCTTTACGGTTACCTCAACCGCGTGCAATCCAGCCGCCGACTTGAACGTGAAACGCAGCGGAATGTTGAACTCATGTGGCTAACGGAACGTCTCGCACCAGACTTCAAAACGATTGCCGATTTCCGCCAGCATAATGGCAAGGCGATCCAAGCCACCTGCCGAGACTTCGTCTTGATATGTCGACGTCTGGGACTCTTTTCACAATCAGTGATGGCTATTGATGGCAGCAAATTTAAGGCAGTCAACAATCGAGACCGCAACTTTACCTTGGCCAAGATGAAGCGACGCGCAGAGGAAATCGACAAAAGTATTGAGCGTTATTTACGCCAGCTCGACGCAATGGATCAAGGCTCCGCTGTGGTCACAGAAGCACAGACGACACGCTTGAAGGAAAAGATCGCCTCCCTCACAGAAGAAGTGAACCGCCCCGGTTATTCCGGAGACCGGTTTGTTTGAGTCAAGCAGCTTCACCCGACTCTTCCAGTTGACGATAATACGTCCTTTCTCGTTCTGCTGGTGGAACGTTTCCGATGGGTTCCAGCAGTCGGCGGTTGTTGAACCAGTCAACCCACTCCAGCGTGGCATACTCAACGGCATCCAGTCCCCTCCATGGGCCACGATGATGGATCACCTCCGTTTTGAACAAGCCGATGATGGTTTCAGCCAGCGCATTGTCGTAGGAGTCGCCGGTGGTGCCGACTGAGGCATTGATACCCTCGTCAGCCATACGCTCGGTGTAGCGGATCGAGAGATATTGGCTTCCCCTATCACTATGATGGATCAACCCTTGTCTGTGTTTTCGTGCCCACAGAGCTTGCTCCAGAGCGTCCAGCACCAGTGCCGTTCTCATCGACGTCGCTACACGCCAACCCACGATACAGCGTGCATAAACATCGATAACGAACGCAACGTAAACGAAGCCAGACCAGGTAGCGAGTAGAGTAAGAAACAGGGCGTAGTCGTACTATTTCCCTGCTTCTCCTCTCCGAACCGTACGTGCACCTTTCAGCGCATACGGCTCTCCATTCAAGCGTGGCTCAAAGCCAAGGCAACATCGCGGTAGCGAGAGGTGACGGTATTGCGTGTTTCTTCCCTGGGCAGATACGGATTTACCTCGGGAAGCCGCCACCGGAACGGTATTTTCCGGCTTGATACCAATCGACGCAGGCTTACCACACAGAATTTGCCAGCGTGGTTGGGGCCGAAGAATTGCCATGTCTTGGCCTCTTTCCCTTGAGGTCGGCAGAAGTGCTTTCGCATCAAGGGCTTGATCGATGCTCGGTACTTTCGTGCCAACCAGTGGGCGAGTCGCCAGAAAACAATGCCATCAATCTTCTTGTACGTCATCGCGGTATAGTCGGTGAATTGGTAGAACGTGGCCCAGCCCGCCAGGCGGCGGTTTAGGCGATCTACCATATCGATCCGATTCTCGCTGTGATTGCCGGCCAGTTCCTTCACCAAGGTGGCGGCGAAGTTTCTGGCCTTATCGCGGGGGATGGATGTGACGGGGCGCATAGTGCCACTAGGCCCCCGTTTCCGAATGATCCGGTGGCCAAGGAAGATGAAGCCATCATTGACGTGTGTGATATGGGTCTTTTCCATATTCAGGGTCAGTGACAGGTCATCTTCCAAGAACCGGCGACATTCTTCACGGATGGCATCGGCTTGCGCCTTATTTCCTTTAACGGTTAAGACGAAATCATCCGCATAGCGGCAATAGGCTACCGCCGGTTTCCACTGGCGGTCTTCACGCAGGGCAACAGGACGTTGCAGCTGAATACTGGAGTTCCAGTACCAACGATCCTTGCGGGCTTTCTTGCTCAAGTAGCGCTGGTCAAGCCACTGATCGAACTCATTGAGCATGATGTTCGAGAGTAGCGGTGACAGCACGCCCCCTTGTGGCACGCCGTCATGAGCCGCATGAAACAGCCCCTTGTCGACATGCCCTGCCTTGATGAATCGCCATAGTAGCGCCAGGAAACGTCCGTCCCGAATCCGTTTGCGGACACACCTCATAAGCTTTCTGTGATGAACCGTGTCGAAGTAGCTAGCGAGGTCACCTTCGATGACCCAGCGACCCCTCGGCACTCCACTGTCCGTCAACTGAAGTTTCACGGTGCGGATAGCATGGTGCACGCTGCGTTCTGGCCGGAACCCATAGGAGAGACGATGGAAATCGCTTTCCCAAATAGGCTCCATGGCCATTAGCATCGCACGTTGTACAATCCTGTCGCGCAAGGTCGGTATCCCCAGCGGGCGCTGTTTGCCGCTGGATTTTGGAATGTAGACGCGACGTGCTGGCTGCGGCTGATAGGTGCCGTCCAGCAGTTCAATCCGAATTTCTTCCAGATGCTGGCTGAAATTCTGCTCAAACGCTCGCCGATCTACTCTGTCGATACCAGCGGTTTTAGCCCCTGACGACGCCAGTGTTCTGAACGCCGCTTCCTGGAGCCAGTCACGCCTTGTAATCAGTCTCAACAGCCGATCGAACCGTCGGTTCGAATCCGCTGTTGACCACATTGCCAGCTTGCTTTGCATTTCCCCGATTATCAAAGGTCTTCACCTCTCTGGGTCAGGTAATCCGTAGAGCAAGCCACTTGAACTGCCTCCCTTCGCCATGTGGTGGGCTTTCCCCACCTCGGACTACTACGGAGGCTCCGCCAGCTTGCCGGGCATCGGGGTCGCACTCCCTTGGCATCCCGTGCAAGCCTTCCCTCGTTCACATGCTGGACTCAAGCATACGGAGGAGGTTGCCGATCGCAGTCTTTACCCTTGCATGCTGCAAGTTGTCGCACCTGCCACGAGTTAGCTGCGCACTGCTCGTGACTCCACCGGTGGCGGGCTACTAATACACCACCGGCAGCAGCAATGGGCCCTATGTGTTCCCACTGCCGAAAATGCGCACCTCCTATTAAGCCGTGTAGGAGGTGGCGACATGTTCAGCCCACAGACGCGGATGAGTCGGTTCGTGTTCCTCAACCTTTCCGTACTCAGCCTAGAGATGCATCTTGGCGTAACGGCTTCGCCTCACACCCCGTTTCCCACGGGTTACGTCACCCTGCCAGTACACAGCAGGTCACCGCCGCTTCGGCTCATGCTCTCTCACAGCAGAGAGCAGCCCTTCGCTATGAACATCCTGTCCGACACGAAGGTATTCCAGTCATGCTTGTGCCCGTTCAACTGCTTCCCGCAGTCGTCAGGGTCGAGGCACACCATAGGTAAAATCGGCTACCCAAAGCTGATTAGGACGCATAGCCGTAAAGTCACGTTTCACTAAATCAGGTGCCCGTTTCTGGCCGGGATCACTGAGGGTCGTGAAGGGGCGTTGGCCTCGCACCACGCCGCGAATTCCTAGGCGGCGCATGAGCCGTTCTACAGTGCAACGAGCAACATTAACGCCTTCACGGCGGAGTTGCCGCCAGACCTTACGGGCACCGTAGACGCAGAAGTTTTCTTCCCACACGCGCTGAATCTCAGCGGTAAGAAACGCATCCTGTCGATACCGGTCTGCCCGCCGTTCAGGATCAGCTTCAAGTGCCTTGTGGTGGTAATACGTCGATGGGGCGATTGGCAGTTGACTACAAATCGACTCGACCCCGAACTGAGCACGATGCTCGTCGATAAATGACACCATCAATTGGGTTTGCGGTCGAGCTCCGCCTGGGCGAAAAAAGCAGCCGCCTTACGGAGAATTTCATTAGCGCGCTTCAATTCGACGTTTTCACGCTCTAGCTGCTTGAGTCGTTCATTTTCAGGCAGGTTAACCGAGCTGTTTTCCTGCGTGAGTTCTGTGCGTTTGCACCAGGCTCTCAAAGTCTCTGGTGTACAGCCGAACTTGCTGGCAATGGAGCAGATCGCCGCCCACTTGGACGGGTATTCGCCTTGCTGTTCAAGGACTAATCGAACAGCTCGCTCCCGGACTTCTGGGGAATATCGTTTTGGTGAGTTCATAACTCCATCCTCTCAAGATATGGAGTCTCCGGTAAAGCCGGGGCGGTTCAGAAGTTCAACAACTGCAATCTATTGAAATTCAAAGAACCGAGGCACCTGAACAGCAAGTTTCTTTGACAGACCCAGATGCTCGCTCCATGACAACACGAGGGACGGGAATCGTGGGCTACAACGTCCAGACGGCTGTCGATAGTCGGCATCACTTAATCGTCGCCCATGAGGTTACCAATGTCGGCAGTGACCGGCGTCAGCTTTCCCGGATGGCCAAGCAAGCCCGCAATGCTAGCGGCGTCAGTGATCTCCACGTCGTGGCTGATCGCGGTTACTTTACAGGGGAGGAGATTCTTGCGTGTCACGAGGCCGGTATCACGACATATCTTCCCAAGCCCAAAACCTCGCCGAGCCAGGCCAAAGGCATGTTTCCCAGAGAGGCGTTCCGTTACGTGCCCGAACGTAATGAATATCGCTGTCCCGCGAGAGAGCGACTGGTTTGGCGCTTCAAGAACGTCGAAAAAGGCCAGACGCTACATTGCTATTGGAGTTCGGCCTGTCCGAGTTGCTTAATGAAGTCGCAGTGCACCACGGGTATCAATCGGCGCATCAAACGCTGGGAACACGAAGAGGTACTGGAGGCGGTAACCTCACGTTTGGATCAGACGCCGGATATAATGCGCATCCGACGTCAAACGGTTGAGCATCCCTTTGGCACGTTAAAAGCATGGATGGGGGCGACGCACTTCCTGACTAAGCGCCTTAAGAACGTCAGCACGGAAATGAGCCTTCATGTACTTGCTTACAACATGAAACGCGTCATGAATATCCTTGGCACCAAGGGTTTGATCCAGGCGATGCGGGCATAGGGCCTTGATGCTGACCTGGCTCTGCCATACCTGTAGTAGCCAATAGCGCTTGTTAGTAAGTTCTACCTAGGCTTTATCTCGCTCGACTAACTCAGATATTGGCGGAATGAATGAAGGCGCTCTGAACTGCCTTGCTGGCCCGTTAGTGGTGCCAAAACGGCTAAGCACTGTAATCGCCAACTGATTTTGGGTTTTCACACAGCCTCGGCCAAGAGCGGACGCTTAGTGAGCCCAGATGTAAAGAAACCTTGGTTTTCTTTACATCCTGAACCATGTTGGCATTTTAAATGGCATACTACGCCACGGTGCCCAGCGGATAGGCTGCATAAGGCCTCTGCATGGCTTCAGCCTGACATGAGAGCGCTTTATCCTTTATCTTGATTTAAGGCGGCGCAAAGAGCTACCTATATAAGCCAAATGCAGAGGTATTGTTATTACAAGAAGAACAAAAAATGCAACGAAAACGAAAACATGAAGCCACAAAAATACATAGTTTATGGCAAGAAAAAGAAATATTCTAAAAATTATCATCCCTTGCTACTCTTGATTGATACAATTCTTCAAAACTTCAACAACTGTTTTAAAGCTGCTTGAGTGATAGAATGTATCAGCGGGCTGCCCTTCTACAGCAAGGAGGGATGTATCACCTATTTCATGATCGTAAGCATATACCAATATTTCCCCCTGATTGTCGTAAAGGTATATTTTTCCGTCAGACTCTCTACCCAAATAATACAAACAACCTAAATCTATTGGCTCTTCAATCTCACCTGCCTTTTCTATGTAGTCTTCCCTTATTAAAGAAAAAGCTTCTTCAAGCCGGTCGTTACATGAAAAAATCTCGAATATATTTTCAAACTCTTTCTTCCCTAAAACCTCTATCACTTCGCCGAAAGTCTCAGCCATTTCTTTATGAGCAGGATTATGTATTTCCGTTGGCTCGCGTGGCGGCGGCCTACAGATAGCTAATACCATTCCTTCTTCTTCTAACAGCCAAAGCGTCTCCCTCCCTTTTTCGAACTCCTTTATTGATATACTGCTTGATTTATTTGAGCTGACACTTATTTTTTTTAAAAAGTCACTAACATCGACACTTTTCACGAGCGTCAAGTTTTCGCCATTGTAAAATATACTTTCTGACATTTTATCACCTATATATTTTTTTGATCTCTCTTACCAGGGCCGCTCCTGAGTACTTAAGAGCAAGCTGATCTATTTTCGCACTTTTGGCATTGTTACAAGGCGCACACATGGCCTGCAAGTTGGTTATGGCGTTGCTTCCGCCATGTTTTTGAGGAATGATGTGATCAACTTGAATACGGGAAGTAGGAAAAGTACTTTTGCACCCAGCACAGGCATGCTCGTCCTGTTGGTACCGGCTTAAATAAATTTTTCGATACCCACTCCCTGTTTTTGAGTTAATTGTATTTTGTGCAATCTTCAACATTGACTTAAGCATTGCATAACCTCTCCACAGCGGGTTTTATTGATCCATGCGTTTGTTATATCGGCAATTTGTAATGATACTTTAGGAAAAATTCCCGTTTTCTTATCATAGAAACATCCTCTTGCAGCCTTGCTATTAAAAATAGGCTGATAACCTGGATTCATAGAATAAGCGCAGCACTTTGGACCACAAGGTAGAGGCAGGAGGGCCAGCGCCGGTACCCTCTCTGCCTTACCTACCAAAGTGAAGCAGAGCATGGGATACCGACAACTGACCCAGATCCAACGATACCAAATTTTTGCCTATCTTGAGACCGGCATTAGCCAGCGAAAGATAGCTAAGGCCATTGGTGTCCATAGCAGCACCATTAGTCGCGAGATAAAGCGCAACGGTCTGACCAGTGGTTATGCGCCTGAACAGGCTCAATCGGCAAGTGATCAGCGCCGACGCACTGCCTGGAAAGTGACGAAGCGGCTGCCCAGCCTGATTCGCTGGGTCACTGACCAATTGATGGACGAATGGAGCCCTCAGCAAATCAGTGGCTTCATGGCCAATGCCAACGGGGTCTGCGTAAGCCATCAATGGATCTATGCGTTAATCTGGGACGACAAGAAGCACGGTGGAACATTATGGAAACGGCTCCGACTGCCACGCCAGCGGCGCTACCAGCGCCAATTGGCTAAGCGGGCGGGGTTAGGCAAAATCCCGCACCGAGTAGGCATTGAGCAGCGCCCTGCCAAGGTGGAAGAACGGCGCCATATCGGACATTGGGAAGGCGACACGGTGCTTAAGGGCCACAAAGAATCTGGACTGGTGACCCTGGTCGAAAGACGCAGTGGCTACCTCTTGGCAGCGCGGCTGCCAACAATCACCGCCACTAGAACGGCTCAGGCAATGACGCGGTTATTGGCACCACGCCGAGGGGCAGTGCACACCATCACTTTGGATAATGGGTCGGAATTCGCTGAGCACCGGAAAGTTGCCAAGGCCGTCTCGGCTAAGACCTATTTTTGCGACCCGTACCGCTCATGCCAGCGTGGTACTAATGAAAACACCAATGGTCTGATTAGGCAGTATTTTCCTAAAGGTACTGACTTCCGCAAAGTGACCAATGCCGAGCTACGAAGTGTCGTCAATAAGCTAAACGATAGACCAAGAAAGCGGCTGGGATACCGAACCCCAGCCCAGGTGTTCTTAGGTGAATACTCAGGAGCACTAGAAACCGCAGGTGCTGCACTTATTAGTTGAATCCAGGAAGAAAGCCCAAGAATCACCGCCACTAAGTAACCCATAAATACTCCGATTTTTCATCTTCCGTGCTATCTAAGCAGCAAGTAGGAAGGCTGTTTAATTAGTCGAGCAAACTAGCTCGCTTTCTTCAATATCACGCACGCTTGCAGCCCCCAGACCACTTATGCGTGTTAGCTCACCGACGCTCCCCCAGGGTCGGATGTCGATGATCTGTTCTGCCCTGGCTGGCCCAACATTTGGCAACTCAGCCAACTGCTCTGCGGTCGCTTCGTTAAGATCAATGCAGTACAACTCTTCATCTACAGCCTCGTATACGTTGCCATTGAATGTCACCAATTCAAGTTCAGCATCACCAATAGCAACCCATACAGGCGCATGATCAGAAACAGTGTTGCGCACGGCAATATGCTCACCCGGTAGCAGATTTGGAAAGCGGATGATGCCACTAGCGGTAATCGGCGCACTGTCGTCGTGCCAGATGTTGTCGTAGAGGTTGGTCCATATCCCGTTACTCATACCAAGTGTCGTAGCACCTTCGGTGATAGCGGGAGTAACACCAATTTTTAGCAGCGCTGACCAGCCTGAATGATCTGGCGGCAGGTTGAAGTCACCCATCAGCAGGCGTGGCGTATCCGGGTACACTTCTTCCAGCCACTGCCAATAGTCAGCCAATGCTTCAATTTCCGGTAGTCGGTCGCTGATGCTATCGCCGTACAACACATGCACTGTAGCAGCGGCAAATTGATGCCCATCCTCCAATGCGGTGAACTTGGCTGAATACGGCTCGCGGGCAAATACGTCGCGGCTATCAAGAAACACAACTGCGCCGCTGTCGTACTCAATTTCGCTTTCACGCCACAAAAAACCATAGTGCTCACGGTATGATGAGCGTCCCAAGTCATCGCTAGCCATGCTCGACCAATTCTCACCACTGACAGCCTCTACAGCCTCCTCTAGCTGTACAAGCGCCATAGGATCCATCAACTCCTGTACGGCCAGAAAATCAACATGTTGAGCGACATGAGCTACTTCCGCTATGGCTTTGTCGTTATTCCACCCCAAGTGGCGAATATTTTTTGCCGGAGCGCCCCAACCAGGCCTCCTGTCTGTCATTTAGAACGAAGCCACTTGGTATCAGTTAGACAGGTGCACCTACTACCTACGTCCCGCACCACGTTCCATCAACTCTCGCCTTCGTAAGCTGCTGGGACGCAGAAGGTGGAGGGAATACTGCAATCGCAATTGGTAATGTTTTGCAACATCCAGATTCAGCTGTACCGCCTAACTTCTGAGTAGCTCAGGGTTCGCTATTGGTGAGAGTATGAAACCAAGAAAAACCAGCCGACACTGTCAGCTGGCTCTTGTTGCATGAACTATCGGCTGATGCCGTAGCTCAGTCTTGAAGATATAAAGTACCTAACCAGGCTTATTGGCGAATACCTTCAAGCACAACATATAACTCGACTTCATGCATGACTTCGGGGAATTGGCTCATATCGATACCGTAATCAGCCAGCTCCAATGTGGTGCTCCCCTCGAAGCCTTGACGGTAGTTGCCCCAAGGATCTTCACCGCCACCAATATGCGTGACATCCAAGGTCACTTCCTGGGTCACACCATGTAGGGTCAGATCACCGGTCAGCTTACCTTGATCTTCGCTCGTAGGCTCGAAATCGGTTGATGCGAAGCTCGCCTGGGGGTACTCGGAAGCACTTAGAAAATCACCGCTGAGGATGTGCTTGTCCCGTTCGGCATGGCTGCTATTGAGGCTCTCCACATCGACATTGAGGTTGATGCTTGAGGCCTCTAGGTGTTTGGTCCCGTGAAGTAGTGGTTCGGGTCGTCAAAAAACCTCTCGGGCTCTTTCTGCCATTGCTCAAGGATGAATCCAATCGGTGTCTTGCCCTTGTGCGCCCTGAGTGGCCGGGCACTGTTATAAGCCCATAGATAGTCCTTCAGATGGGACTGCAACTGCTCCAGGGAGGTGTAATGGAACGCCCGGGTCGTCGCCTCCTTGATGGTGCGATTCATCCTTTCCACCTGCCCGTTGGTCCAGGGGTGGAAGGGCTTCGTCAGTCGGTGCTCGATGCCGTGGCGGTAACAGACGACATCGAAGATATGCGGTTTGTAGGCCTCTGTCCCGGCTTTCTTCGCGAACTGTACCCCGTTATCCGTCAACACCGTATGGGCGCGGTAAGGCAGGGTCTGCAGCGTGTCCTCGAGAAAGTCAGCGGCGATCTGCCTCGTCATCTTCCGGTATAGCTGTGCATGAACGAACTTGGACGTTCGATCCACGGCGACGAACAGGTAGGCCTTGCCCTCGCCGGTACGGATTTCGCTGATATCGATGTGCAGGTAGCCAATCGGGTAGCGCTTGAAGAGCTTCTTCTCGCGTTTCTGGTCGCCAGTCCTGGGTAACTGGCTGATGCCGTGCCGCTGGTAAAGCCGATGCAGACTCGAGCGGGTGAGCGAAGGGATCTGTCGTTGAAGTGCATGAAGGCAGTCATCGAGGGGCAGCAGGGTCTTCTGCCGGAAGGTAATGGCTGCAACTTCCTCCAGGGGCGTCAACGACGTGGAGCGAGGAGCACGGGGTCCCATACGCGTATCTTCAACGGTATCCCGGCTGCGCCACTTGCGTACGGTCTTGGGGTTGATGCCGTAGCGACGGCTCAGTGTCGCGGCCGACTCCGTCGATCGCTGTATTTCTGCTCGGATGGCGTGCGTGGTCGTGGCGCGTTGATGAAGAACCTGAGCCATGGATCATCCTCCGATAATGGTTCGTAAGGTAGACCATTACTCTTCGGGACCACACACGTAAGCCTTGTCTGCATGAAGCTTTCGAGGGCGCTGTCGAGGCCGCCCTGGTCGGCCCGACGACACTGGCTGCACGCTATCGAGCAAGGCCGCCAAAGGGACACTGTCGTTCATGTTGGCTCCCGATAGCAGAATGGCCAGAGGTACCCCCTGACGATCGGTCAGAAGATGGCGCTTTGTACCGGGTCTTCCTCTGTCTGTCGGGTTGGGGCCGATGGCTGAGCCCCCTTTTTTGCCTGTATGGATGCGCTGTCCATGCAAGCCCGCTCCCAGTCAAGCTGTTCAGCGTGGTGCAGGTGTTCCAGCAGTGTCCGATGTAAACGCTCCCAGACGCCCGCCTCGTGCCAGTCACGCAGTCGTCGCCAGCAGGTCACACCCGAGCCACAGCCCATCTCCTGGGGCAGCATCTCCCAGGGAATGCCCGAGCGCAGCACAAACAGGATGCCCGTCAAGGCTGCGCGATTGGAGATGGGAGGCCGGCCACCGCGTGGCCTGGGCGTCGGTGGTGGCAGCAGTGGCTCGACAATGGACCAGAGTTCGTCGGATACGATTTTCTTAGCCATACCGAAAATCTAGGAATGACTGAAGGGGTTTTCAAGGTTTTGAAAGGCACTCTTAGTCATTCGCATCTCTTTCACTCCTTTCACGCAATTAACCAATATCAATACTGAACAAAAGTCAAAATATTCCCACAATCTACCGCCATGAATCAAGCATAAAGACGTCCCACTTTCCCCCTTTACCCTTCTTCAGAAAATGGCTGTGCTTCCACACCCTTTAGGCCAACAACAATCAACCCCCCAATGTTCAGCGCCATTTCAGCTTGGCTGCGCAGACTGACAGCTGACAAGGGTCAAGAAAAGAATCCTTAACCACTTCCTCACTTTACCCTTGAGCAACCCATAGGTTGTATCCTGATAACAAGCTCGCATTCGCAACGTGGCGATAGGTTGACGGCAGACGGCAAAGGACAGCGACGATGAACAGGCTGGTGCTGTTCATGCCACAGGCAGGAATCACCTGAAGCCCCCTCTTCTGAGCTGCACAGGCTATAGTGCCTGGGCTCATAGAATCACCGCAGCACCGTTGACTACACGGTAGAGGCAGGAGAGCCAGACGACTACCGAGGGGCCGCACTGGATTCCACCCACCGAAGACGTGGATCCCGTGTGTGGCAAAACCGTCAGTACCGAACAGGCCAAGCCGAGTGTTCACGATGGCCATGACTACTTTTTCTGCTCCCGTGACTGCCATTGAGGACGAGCAGGACAAAACATGCGCCGCTGTGGGTGCTCGGCGTGAAGGTGCCACTGGCGATTGCCACCGCCCTGGGGCTTCGTCCACTGAAGCAGGCACAGCATGAGGAAAGCGCTCGGGCTTTGATGGCATCTGCCAGCCGGCTGTCATTCATCCCCAAGGAGGCCGAGTGGGTGCAACGACAAGCATGGGAGATCGGGATTGGAAAACATGGCCAGGCAGAAGAAGCCGGAAGACGGCGCCCCTTCCCGCTTATCCCAAGCCTCGAGGCGGCGCATCCTGTGTGGCGTTGGGCTGCTTGCCGCCTTCCTTGCCACCACCCTGCTGCTGTGGCGCACCGGGACGCTGGAAACCCTGCTGACCGGCGACACCCTCGAGCAGGCAGTGATACGGCTTGGCCCGTTGGGGCCGGTCCTGGTCATCGGCCTGATGACCCTGGCCATCGTCATGAGCCCGATTCCCAGCGCCCCGATAGCGCTTGCCGCCGGCGCGGCCTATGGCCATGCCTGGGGGACGCTCTATGTCGCCATCGGCTCCGGCACGGGGGCGCTGATCGCCTTCTCCATTGCCCGCCTGCTGGGATATGACGCCCTGAGGACCTGGTTGGGCGTGCGCCCTACTCCAAACCTGCTACACCGTTTCATCGGCTCGCAGAATGCCCTGATGGTCGCGGTTTTCGCGACCCGGCTGATGCCGTTCCTGTCCTTCGACGTCCTCAGCTACGCGGCCGGCCTCACCCCCCTCAAGGCCTGGCGCTTTGCCGTCGCGACGCTGCTCGGGATCATTCCGGCGAGCTTCCTGCTGGCGCATTTCGGTGACGAGCTCGCCTCCAGCGATCTGCGCCGCGCGGGCCTCACGGTGCTCGCGCTCGGCACCATCACCCTGCTCCCCCTGGCCTGGAAGGCGGCTCCGGCGCGCTATCGCGCGACCGTAAGGCGCTGGCTGCATCTCGGGTAGCCGAGTCTCAGCCCCGCCAAGCGCCCTGCTTGAAGCGTCAATGATGGGGTTCTGGCATGGGGTACGGGGACGCCTAACCCGGCATGCCTAGCCGACATCCCAATGACATGACGCCCCAACAGGCTCCGCCCATTCAGGGTTGGTTCAGCTTTGCCATCTAGGCTAGGGGTGAGCCTCACAAAACCGGAAATTGCATGACATCGATCAAGGTTCGGAGCTATCCGCAACCCTGGTGCTCCCCACTCGCTTGACCTTTGCGTTACCCAAGGGCTTTAGGCTTCGAGCAAATCGGCGGCTTCCCAGCGTCCAGGTATCGCCAGAGGCCTAGGGCCGGCGACGGCATCAAGGATGCCCTGGGCCGAAGGGGGAGTAGATCAGTATCGTCATTGCGATCAGCTCGGTGTCGGTGGCGGGCAATGCTCCGCACTTCCACCAGATGTGGATCTACCCGTGCATGACGAAATGGCAGAAGGGAGAGTTTCGTATGTCAAAGAACGAACACCGCCTCGGCGTCTCCGAGGTCAATCTAGTGACTCGCAAGCTGAAGCTCGAGCCCTGCGATCAGGATGAGTTACGCGTCGCCATGGACGAGATCGATGGGCTATACGGGCTCGAGCGAGTCACCTATGACACCGAGAAGCACAAGCTCAGTATGGCCTATGATGCGACGCGGCTGTGCATCGACCATATCGAGGCGATCCTCGCCTGGCACGCCATCGAGATCAGCCATGGCTGGTGGACGCGCTTCAAGGAAGACCACTACCGGTTCGTCGACCAGAACATCAAGGACAATGCCAGCAAGGAGCCATGGAGTTGCCATTGACTGCTCTCTTCATCGCCGCCGCAGCCATGTCGTTCGGCTCGGTATCGGTGATACGACACTCCCTGCGCTCGAGCCAAATGAGGATCTGACCACGAGGTCTGTCGATGGCTATTGATCGATGTCGATCTCATCGACGTTTTCCATAGCCCCGACCGTCTGCTGACGGTCGCCCACGCCCCACAGGGGCCTCAATACTTAGGACATGTCTCTCATGAAGAACTCTCTGCACAGTTCTTGGCTGGCTAGTCTCATGGCCGGCATCGCCCTCGCAGCCTCAACGACCGCCCTGGCGGCGAGCGACCGGGCCTTCGTGCCGATGGGGACGGCAGATGCCGTGGGTATCATCGACCTGGAGCGTCAGGAGGTGATATCGACCGTGACCGATACGATCAATACGCACGGCTCCGCCCTCACTCCTGACGGACGACACCTCATCGTGGGGAGCCTTTCCCCGCAGGATGCCGGTCGCGAGATCGTTCGTCCCGAGGGGGTGACGGAAGACGAGCACGCGGCCCATCATGGCGATGGCGCAACGACCTCCCCGGAGGAAGCGAGTACCGGCCTGCTCTACGTCGTCGACACGGCCACGAGCCGCATCGTCAGAACCCTGGAAGTGCCAGGGGCCGTGCATCATGTGCTGGTCACGCGAGACGGGCGTCATGCCGTCTCGACCCACCCCACGGGCGGAGGCATCAGCATGGTGTCGCTGGATAGCGGCCAGGTCATCGCCTCCCTGGCCACGGGGCCGAATCCGAACTACCTGGTTCAGCACGAGGAGGGGGGTAGCATACTGGTCAGCAACGCCGGTAACGGCACCATCAGCGAGGTGGATCCTCAGCACTGGTTCGTGCGGCGCAACATGCGCGTCGGCGGGAACCCGGAACACATGGTGCTCTCGAAGGACGGTAAATCCCTCTACGTCAACGATCATGCCGGGGGCCGCGTCCTGGCGGTGGATCTGACGACAGGCAGTGTGGCGGAGGATTATGAGATCGGCACGGCGCCTCACGGCATCGACCTGAGTCCGGATGGCCAGACGCTCTATGCGACGAGTCAGGGCGACAACCGCCTCGTCAGGATCTCCCTCGAGGAGGGCACACGGCATGCCGCCGAGCTGGCACCGGCCCCCTACCATCTCGCCGTTTCGCCCACCGATGGGCGGGTGCTGGTCACCAGCCGCGACGAACCCCACCTGTGGATCATCGCCCCGGACACCCTCGAGGTGTTGCAGACCGTGGAGCTGGGGGGCATCGGTCACCAGATATCTCTCGGGGCATCGCCTTCCAGGTGAACCAATGAGTTGGTGACCGCGAAGTCTGCTTCCGCACCTAGGCCGGCGACCCTGACGATCGCCGGCCGATAGCCATTCCCTTCATTTCACCCAGGTAGAAGCTCTGTGGAAACGCTCTCCTCCATCGGCCTGATCGGCGCCCTCTTCGGCGGGCTGCTGTCGTTCTTCTCGCCCTGCACCCTGCCCTTGCTGCCCGCCTATCTGTCGGTGGTCACCGGCGGCAGTGCCGGCAAGGCGGATCGGCGCTTCGAGGCGTTGCTGCTCAGCACCTTCTTCGTCTTCGGCTTCAGCGTGGTCTTCATCCTGATGGGCCTGGGGGTCACCAGCATCGGCCAGCTGCTGCGTGGTTATCGCCAGGAGCTCAACTGGATCACCGGCAGCATCGTCATCGTGCTCGGCCTATTCATGACGGGCGTGTTCCGGCTGCCCGTCCTGCAGCGCAGCTTTCAGTGGTCGCCCGAGCTGAGAGGGGGCTCTCCCATGGCGGCGACCTTCTTCGGCATCTCCTTCGCCATCGGCTGGACGCCCTGCATCGGCCCGATCCTGGGGGCGATCCTGATGGCCACCTCGACCACCGCCAATGCCCAGGCCGGCATGCTCTACCTGGCGACCTACTCCCTGGGCCTGGCCCTGCCCTTCCTGGCCAGCACCCTGCTGCTCAACAGGTTCAGCCACTACCGGGGCCGCCTCGGTAAGTGGAGTGCCTATGCCCGACCAGTCGCCGGAGTGATCCTTATCCTCATGGGGTTGCTGATCGTCTCCGGGACGCTCACCCGGCTCTCCAGCATCCTGGTGGACTGGTTTCCGGCCCTGGCCACAATCGGCTGAGGGCGTTGATCGACATCCAACCGTCGAGTCTCCTGCGACTTCTCAACGTATCGCCCCACGTGTTCCGTGTCAGACGGCGGCACCTCTGCCGGGGAGAAGCACTCGTCATGCCCCGGTGCATGGGCAGATGAGGGTCAATCCAGCACGATCAGATGATTGGGCAGTTCGTTGCGCTCGTGGGTGGCTGGTACCTGCTCCTTGAGATGTTCGCCGCATGCCTCGATGCACGCCAGGAAACCCCGCAGGGTCTCACCTGCCTTCACCTGCTGGGTGAACGCCGCCACGATGGATTGCCAGGTCTCGTCGCTGATACGTGCCGAGATGCCCCGGTCAACCAGGATTTCCACATACCGCTCGGCTTCGGAGACGAAAATCAGCATCCCCGTTCCCCCCTCGGTGTGGTGCAGCTCCTGTTCCAGGAACTGCCGCCGGGCGAGGTTGGCCGCCCGCCAATGACGAACCGATCGCGGGATCAGCCGGGTGGTGATGGCGGGGATGCGAAACACCAGTCCCAGCACGATGAAGGTCGCCCACTGCACCAGCGTCAGCTCGTAGGCCGTCAACCAGCCGGGAAAGTAATTGACCGCACCCGGTACCACCAGGGCCAGCAGGCCGGCCCAGAGCAGCGGGATATAGGCATAGTTGTCCGCTCGCGGAGCCAGCACGGTGACCAGCTCGGCATCGGTGTCGCGTTCGACCCGATGAATCGCCTCGGCTACCTGGCGTTGCTCGTTTTCACTCAGTAAGGCCATGGGGGTTGTGATCTCCGAATCCTGATTGTCATGTCGGTGTCGCCACCGGCGGGAAGGCTGGCTTACCAGCCGCCGGAAGCGCCGCCGCCACCGAAGCCGCCGCCGCCACCGCCGAAGCCGCCGCCTCCGCCGAAACCACCCCGCCGCCGCCGCGCGACCTGCCGCCGAGCGCACCGCCCAGCAACATGCCGGCCAGCAGGCCGCCGCGACCGCCCCGTACCAGCGTCATGACGATGACGAACATCACGAAGAAGAGAATCGATGCCGGTCCTTCAGGTCCCTGTTCCCGAGCCGGGGCGCTGGCGGTGGCACTGGTGTCCATGGGCTCGCCACCCAGCACCTGGATCATCGCCTCCACGCCCTCGGTGATGCCGCGGGCGTAGTCGCCCTCACGGAAGGCCGGCGTCAGGGTCTGGTTGATGATCACCGAGGACTGGGCGTCGGTCAGTCGACCCTCGAGGCCATAGCCGACCTCGATGCGCACCTTGCGCTCCTTCGGCGCGACGATCAGCAGGGCGCCGTTGTCCTCCTCTTGCTGGCCGATGCCCCAGTGGCGCCCCAGCTGATAGCCATACTCCTCGATGGTGACGCCCTGCAGGTCCGGCAGGGTGGCCACCACCAGTTGCTCGGTGGTGGCTTCTTCGTGGGCCGCGAGCCTCTCGCTCAGGCGTGATTCGGTGGCCGGATCCAGCAGCCCGGCCTGGTCCACCACACGACCGGTCAATTCGGGAAAGTCGAGTTCCTGTTCCTCAAGCTCCTGGGCCTGGAGGCCTTGTGCCTGAAGGCCGAGGCCCCCCGACAGCAGCAGCGCCAATAGCGGGATGCGCAGAAGATCGCTCATTCAAACTCCACCTGGGGGGCCTGGTCCGCGTTCTCGGTCGTGGCTTCGAAGGTCTCGCGCAGCGGCATGTCGCTGTAGAGGATGCTGTGCCACAACCGCCCGGGGAAGGTGCGGATCTCGGTGTTGTAGCGCTCGACCGCGGTGATGAAGTCGCGCCGCGCCACGGCGATGCGGTTTTCCGTACCCTCCAGCTGGGACTGCAGGGCCAGGAAGTTCTGATTCGACTTCAGGTCGGGATAGCGCTCGGACACCGCCATCAAGCGGCTCAGTGCCCCGGTGAGTTGCTGCTGGGCCTGCTCGAACTGGCGCAGCTTTTCCGGGTCGTCGAGCGACTCGGCGTCGATCTGGATGGACGTGGCCTTGGCCCGCGCCTCCACCACGGCGGTCAGGGTCTCCTGCTCCTGGCGGGCAAAGCCCTCGACCGTCTCGACCAGGTTGGGCACCAGGTCCGCGCGTCGCTGGTACTGGTTCTCCACCTGCGCCCAGGCCGACTTCACCTGTTCGTCATAGGTGGGGATGTTGTTGACGCCGCAACCCGTCAACAGCATCGCCATGATCAGCACAAGGACAAACCGCCAGACGCGAGGGTCGGGAAGCGTGGTGTATCTCGTCAGCATGGGGTCAGTCATCCCTGTCATTGCGAATCGATGAGGTCCAAGGTACAGCTCAGCTTGATGCGAAGGAAGCGATGCCATGCCGCCACGAAGCCGACAACGTACATCAGGCCATACCAGTGAATCTGCACCGGCCCGATGGCGATGGCAACCGGATCGATCTGAGGATACTGCAACCGAGGTTTGCAGCGCCATCTGACTTGATCTGGATCAATCGACAGGATCCGGTTCTGGGCTATATGGTGGGGACATAACCTGCCACAGGAGCCCTGCAACATGGCCAGGCATGCCCTCTTTCCCAAGCATTCCACGCGGCCTGACGTCGCCTGGCCGCGCCTTGGGATGGGCATCCTGCTGGGCATGGTGCTGGTGCTTCTCTTCAGTGCCGCCACGGCGGCGCCTGTGCCTTCCTCGACCGCGTTTGGCCAGGTTGGCGTCGAGTTTCTCTCGGACACGCACTCGAGCGCCGAACGCATCGACACGGAACACCCTCGGCCGCGCTGCCACCATGGCGCTCGCCATGCCAGCAGTGCCCTGTTGCGCCTGGAACGCCAGGACCTCGAGTGCAAGCTTCTTCCCTTGAGCATGGCTGCCCCGACCATAGCGCCCCGGGTTGTCACCGCCAGCGGCACGCCACGTGCCCTTCCCGCCCCTTCTCCGGTTGCAGTCTACCTGTTGAGCCAACGCTTCAGAGTCTAAGTCATCCCCATTTCCCCAGCCCCACGACTCCAGACGGATACGCGGGGAGATAACTCGTGCCCGCCCTCGTATCGAACCAGGCGACTGCCGGAGTGGCCGCTGTGCGTGCAGAGACTCTTCCCACCAGACTTATCAGCATCTCGAGCTATAAACCACTGCCAGGCGTCGGGGTGCTTCGCTTTTCAGCGTCAATTCAGTTTCGTTGCGTATGCTTTGAGACACTCCGCGAAACCGAGAGGCGTAGGGCAGCGACTCCGGCCTTGACCATTGTGTCACACATAGGCTCTAGCCTTTCTCTGGACAGCTTCTCGGCATAACGAAGAAGGCGGCCGATATGACACGGGTCCCGATAATGAAATAGCAGGAGAGAGTCCATGAACGAGCTCGTATATTTCATGCTCTGGGCGGGAATCATCTTTCTGATGATGCGCTTCGGCTGCGGTGCTCACGTGATGGGTCATGGTCGTGGCAAGGCCAAGCATGGCGAGGGGGCATCAGAGAGGCAGGCGACCACCGAGAGCCTGCGCTGGATTCCGCCAGCCGAGGACGTCGATCCCGTCTGTGGCAAGACCGTCAGCACCGAAAAGGCCAAGTCGAGCGTCCACGAGGGCCATGTCTATTACTTCTGCTCACGTGACTGCCGAGAACGCTTCGAGGCCGCGCCCGAGCAATATCTCGCCGCTGAAGCCATGAGCCCGCCCGCCCAGCCGGAGAATGAACATGCCTGATGCCGATGTTCCGCCGACAGCCAAGCCGCATTACGGAACCCGCTTGCCGGTTCAAGCCGTGCCGCGGATCCCGGTGATCGCACTGGGTATGAGCCTGGGGCTGTTTCTGGCCGTGACCTTCATCCTGTGCGTCGGCTTCGGCCTGCTGTTTCCCGACCGGGCGATGTATGAGAGCTGGCTGCGCCTGCTGCCTGGCTTCACCTGGTTGAGTTGGCCAAGCTTCTTCCTGGGCCTGGCTGAAAGCTTCGGCTACGGCTGGTACGTGGCCCTGGTCTTCGGCCCGCTCTACAACTTCTTTGTCACACGCCTCAACCGGCGCAGCGGAGCGTAGGCCATGAACGAATCCCTCAACCATACCGGCGCCTGGGGCCTCGCGCTGATCGTCATCGTCTTGGTGTCCTGGTTCTTCTATCGCTATTTCGCACCGAAGAACTGGCGCGAATGGACCGGTGCCGGCGCGGTGCAGGCCTTTATCATCGCGCTTTACGCCGAGATGTATGGCTTTCCGCTCACTATCTATCTGTTGGTGCGTTTCTTCGGTCTGGATAGCGAGTATGTCAGCGCCAGCCTCTGGTCGACGCTGGTGGGGCTGGGAGAAACCGGCATGCTTGTCTCCATGCTGCTTGGCTACGGGCTCGCGTTTACCGGCATCGGGATCTTTATCCAGGGCTGGCGGCAAGTCTACAAGGCACGGCGCGAGAACCACCTGGTGACCGGCGGACTCTATTCCCTGGTACGGCATCCCCAATACACCGGCTTGTTCATCGCCTTGTTCGGCGAAGGTGTGGTGCATTGGCCGACACTATTCTCGATCGGCCTGTTTCCAGTGATCGTGCTTGCCTATACCTGGCTGGCCCACCGCGAGGAACGGCAGATGCTGGCCTGGTTCGGTGACGCCTATCGCGCCTACCAGCGGCGGGTGCCGATGTTCATTCCTCGCTGGGGACAGTGGCGGAAGCTAGCGGGTAGCTCACGCAATACTCACGATGAGCCGGGGGTTCACTGACATCCTGGATTCACACATCAACACACGCGGGCGGCGTTGATTTCATCCCACTGAAGATGCCGAACGTTGACCGGGATCAAGAGCCGCATGCTTTCACCTCATATTATCTTGACCCTTGGGTCTCCCACAGGTTATAGCCTGATATCAGGATGATTCAACTTGAAAGGAGATCCGACCATGTGGGACGACATGACGGCGTATATGGGGAGTTACGGCTGGGGACATATGCTCTTCGGCGGGGTCATGATGGTGTTGTTCTGGGGCGCCGTCATTGCCTTGGCCGTTCTCCTGGTGCGTGGCCTGACCCGAGGCCGGGGCGAGCCATTTTCTCAACGGCGGCCAACGGCCCTGGACCTTCTTCAAGAACGCTACGCCCGGGGAGAAATCGACCGCGAGGAGTACGAGCAACGCAAGCGCGATCTTCTGCTTTGATCGCACCTCCTGATTATTGGATACGGCACTATTAGTTTCGACCCTATCGAGATAGGGCCACGAGGTTGAATCAAGACGCGGAAGCGACGGAGACGATTCCATGACGCAACACCAACACGACCATTGTCACGGGCATGCCTCGCACGAGGCACCGACACGAGGCAGCGGCGATACGGACCAACACGCCGCCGGCAGCCAGGGTGGCGCCCAATACACCTGCCCGATGCACCCGGAGGTCGTCTCCGACCAGCCGGGTGACTGCCCCAAGTGCGGCATGCACCTCGTGCCCGTGGGAAGCGACGACTCGCAGACGCATGACGGGCATGGTCATGGGGCCTCCGCGCCGGCCCACGGCGGCAAGTACGACAAGGTGCCGGCCGGGCATGCCGGTGCCATCTACACCTGCCCGATGCACCCCGAGGTGCGGCAAACCGACCCCGGTGCCTGCCCGCTGTGTGGCATGGGACTGGAGCTTGAATCGGCGGCCGTCGGCGATGAGGGGCCGAATCCCGAGCTGGTCGATTTTACCCGACGCTTCTGGGTCGCGGCCGTGCTCACGCTTCCGGTCCTGATTCTGACGATGAGCCCCTACCTGGGCCTCGGGGCCATTCGCGACTTCTTCGGTGAACGCAACGCGATGTGGATCGAGCTGGTGCTCAGCACGCCGGTGATCCTGTGGTCGGGCTGGCCGTTCTTCGTGCGCGGCTACAACTCCTTCCGCACCATGAACCTCAACATGTTCAGCCTGATCGGCATGGGGGTCGGCGCGGCCTATCTGTTCAGCATCGTGGCGGTGCTGGTGCCGGGCGTCTTCCCCGACGGCTTTCGCCGGGAAGACGGCTCCGTCGGAGTCTACTTCGAGGCCGCAGCGGTAATCGTAACCCTGGTCCTGCTAGGCCAGGTGATGGAGCTGCGCGCTCGCGAGGGCACCGGCAAGGCGATCCGGGCACTGCTCGACATGGCCGCCAAGACCGCGAGGGTGATCCGGCCCGACGGCAGCGAAGAGGAGATACCGCTGGAAGACGTGCAGGTCGGCGATCACCTGCGGGTGCGCCCCGGCGACAAGGTACCGGTGGACGGCATGGTGGTCGAGGGCCGCTCCTCGATCGACGAGTCGATGATCTCCGGCGAGCCGGTACCGGTGGAGAAGGTCCAAGGCGACCAGGTCACGGGGGCCACGATCAACGGCACCGGCAGCCTGGTCATGGAAGCCACCCGCGTCGGCGCCGACACCATGCTCAGCCAGATCGTCGAGATGGTGGCCGCTGCCCAGCGCTCGCGCGCACCGATTCAGAAATTCGCCGACAAGGTGGCGGGCAAGTTCGTGCCCGCGGTGATCGGCGTCGCCATTCTCTCCTTCATTAGCTGGGCGATCTGGGGTCCGGCGCCGGCGCTGTCCTATGCGCTGGTCTCGGCGGTGGCGGTGCTGATCATCGCCTGCCCCTGTGCGCTGGGCCTGGCCACGCCGATGTCGATCATGACGGCCACCGGGCGCGGCGCGCAGGCCGGCGTACTGATCAAGAATGCCGAGGCGCTGGAACGTTTCGCCAAGGTCGATACGCTGATGGTCGACAAGACCGGCACCCTGACCGAAGGCAAGCCGAAGCTGGTGGCGGTGCTGCCCGAGGAAGGGCATGACGAGGCCGAGGTGTTGCGCCTGGCGGCCAGCCTCGAGAAAGGCTCCGAGCACCCACTGGCCGAGGCCATCGTCGCCGGCGCCGAGGAGCGCGGCGTGTCCCTCGCCGATGCCACCGATTTCGAAGCCGTGACTGGCATGGGCGTCAAGGGGGTCGTGGACGGCAAGTCGGTGGCCCTCGGTAACGCCAAGCTGATGGCCGAACTGGGCCTCGATGGCGGCCGGATCTCCGAGACCGCGAACGCCCGCCGCGATGAAGGCGAAACGGTGATGTTCGTCGTGCTCGATGGCCAGATCGCCGGCCTGGTCAGCGTCGCCGACCCAGTGAAGGCAACCACGCCCGATGCCCTGAAGGCGCTGCACCGGCTGGGCTTTCGCATCATCATGGCCACCGGCGACAACGAGCGCACGGCCAAGGCGGTGGCCGACCGGCTGGGCATCGACGAGATCCGTGCCGACGTGCTGCCCGAGGACAAGGCGCGCATCATCCGTGAATTGCAGGAACAAGGCCGCAAGGTGGCCATGGCGGGCGACGGGGTGAACGACGCCCCCGCCCTCGCCCAGGCCGATGTGGGCATCGCCATGGGCACCGGCGCCGACGTGGCGATCGAAAGCGCCGGCTTCACCCTGGTCAAGGGCAACCTGGATGGCATCGTCCGTGCCCGCAAGCTATCGCTGGCCACCATGCGCAACATCAAGCAGAACCTGTTCTTCGCCCTGGTCTACAACGGGGCCGGCGTACCCATCGCCGCCGGGATTCTCTATCCGTTCTTCGGCATCCTGATCGGCCCAATCTTCGCTGCCTTCGCGATGAGCGCCTCCTCGCTGTCGGTGGTGATGAACTCGTTGCGCCTGCGCCGAGTGAGGATCGGATCATGAATGACGAAAAGGGGTGGCTGGAGCGAGGACCAAGCAAGGGCACCTTCTGGCTCATGGCAGCGCTCGCCCTGGCGGTGATGGGCTTCCTGCTCTGGGAGGAGCACAGGGTGCACCTGCTCGGCGCCCTGCCCTGGGTGATCCTGCTCGCCTGCCCGCTGATGCATGTGTTCATGCATGGCGGTCATGGTGGGCACGGATCGGACAGCGATCACAAGGCAACGCACAAGGAGGAACGCGATGAGTAGCGAGGTGCCATCCTATGGCCTGTGGGGCTTGGTGATTCTCAACTCGGCGATCTTCATCTTCTTCGCCTTCAGCTTCTTCAAGCCGCAGACGCGCCGGGACTGGCGCTCGCTCGGGGCCTTCAGCGCCTTCCTGGTGGCGTTGTTCACGGAGATGTACGGCTTTCCGCTGACCCTCTACTTCCTCTCCGGCTGGTTGCAATCACGCTTCCCTGAGGTGGACTGGTTCAGCCACGATGCGGGGCACCTGCTGGAGATGCTGTTCGGCTGGCAGGCCAACCCCCACTTCGGGCCCTTCCATCTGCTCAGCATGGTGTTCATCGCCGCTGGGTTCTGGCTCATCGCCGCCGGTTGGCGAGTGCTCTATGCCGCCCAGCAACGGGGAGAGCTGGCCACCAGCGGACTGTACGCCCATGTCCGGCATCCGCAGTACGCCGGCTTCGTGTTGGTGATGACCGGCTTCCTGCTGCAGTGGCCCACCCTGCTGACCCTGATCATGTTCCCGGTATTGGTGTGGATGTACTCACGACTGGCGATCCACGAAGAGCGCGAGGTAGCGCGCCAGTTCGGCGACAAATGGCAGACCTACGCGGCCAGCACGCCGCGATTCATTCCGCGTCTACGAGCCACTCACCCCAGTGGCCAGCGCCCCTAGGGACACCAGTCGGGAGCCAATCATGACGACTGCGGCACAGCAGGGGGTCGAAGAGCGCACGGCGGGTCTCGTAACCGTCGGAGCCTTGCTCGCGGCGTTGATACTCGCCAACTCACCACTGCGCGAGTTTTACCAACTGCTCCACCACACCCCCGTGTCGGTGCAGGTAGGCGCCCTGGGCATCGACAAGCCGCTGATCCTGTGGATCAACGACGGGTTGATGGTGTTCTTCTTCCTGCTGATGGGGGTTGAGCTCAAGCGCGAGATGCTCGGCGGCCTGTTGGGCTCGATCCAGCAGGTGGCACTCCCCGGTATCGCCGCGGTCGGCGGCATGCTACTGCCGGCACTGATCTATCTGTTGGTCAATGGTACCGAGGGTATCGCCGCCCATGGCTGGGCCGTGCCCACCGCAACCGATATCGTGCTGGCCCTGGCGGTGCTCTCGCTGTTCGGCAAGCGCGTGCCCCCGGCCTTGCGGGTGTTCCTGATGGCCCTGGCGGTATTCGACGATCTTGGCGCCATCGTGATCATCGCGCTGTTCTATACCGAGCGCCTCGCCGGCGAGGCACTGCTCATCGCCGGCATTGCCCTCGCTGGCCTCACGGTTCTCAATCGCTTTCGGGTCACGCGTGCCATGCCTTACGTACTGCTGGGGCTAGTGCTGTGGGTCGCGGTACTCAAGTCCGGGGTTCACGCCACCCTGGCCGGGGTCGTGATCGCCCTGGCTATCCCCGCGAAGACACGGGACGGCCACCAGGAAGGCTCTCCACTCAATCGCACCTACCATGACCTGAGGCGTTGGGTCACCTTCGGCGTCGTGCCCGTGTTCGCTTTCTTCAACGCAGGGATCGCGGTGGGAGCAGGAGGCGAGGGCTTCGGCAACGTCTTCCTCGGCGTCGCCTTCGGGCTCTTGCTGGGCAAGCAGTTGGGAGTGTTCTCTTTCGCCTGGCTGGCGATCCGGCTGCGCCTCGCGCCGCTGCCCGCGGGCGTTCGGTGGCGCCACCTCTACGGGGTGGCCGTGCTGGCGGGTATCGGGTTCACCATGAGCCTGTTCATCGCCGGGCTCGCCTTCGATACCCCGGCGGCCCTGACCGCGGCCCGCCAGGGCGTGTTACTCGCCTCAGCCGTCGCGGCGCTGGTCGGCGCTGCGGTGCTGGCGGCGACGCTGCCCCGGCAGTCTGCACCACCGGCGGAGGATTCGACTATCGATCCTGGGAGGTTGTCATGAAACGCAGACGCTTTCTCGTCGGCGCGACGGTGGTGGTCGGCGGCGTCGGGGCGGCCTTCACGGCGGTGCCGTTCATTGCCTCCTGGCAGCCCAGTGCGCGCGCCAGGGCCGCCGGCGCCCCCATCGAGGTCGACGTCGACAAGCTGGAGCCGGGGCAGCAGCTGACCGTGGAATGGCGCGGCAAGCCCGTCTGGGTCTTGCGCCGCACCCCGGCGATCCTCGAGCGCCTGGCGACACTGACCGACTCCGACCGGCTCCGCGATCCCCTCGCCGAGGTGGAATCACAGCAGCCGACCTATATCACCGGGCCACTGCGCTCGCTCGAGGAGGAGTATCTGGTGGTCATCGCCATCTGTACCCACCTCGGCTGCGTGCCCCTGTTTCGACCGGAGCCAGGCTCGGTCGGCGACGACTGGCCGGGCGGCTACTTCTGCCCCTGCCACGGTTCCAAGTTCGACTTCGCCGGCCGCGTGTACAAGGCGGTGCCGGCGCCGACCAACCTGGAGGTTCCGCCGTACCGCTTCCTGTCCGAGTCCCGGGTCGAGATCGGCGTCGACCCGAAGCCCACGACATCCTGACACCGAGAGGTAATCCACCATGACCGCCAAGACATCGACCACCAAGGCCCCCGCGGCGCGTAAAGCCCCGCGCAAGCGCCAACCCACCGCCCCACCAGAGATGGCCGCCCCGATGACCGTACCCGAGCCCGAAGAGGGCCTCCTCCCGAGCCACCCGGCGACGGAACTGCTCGCCTACCAGACCGACCTGTGGCGGCGCGGCCTGCGCTACCTGGATACCCTGCGTGAGCGCGCGGACAACATGCTCGAGCATGAGCAGGCGGGCAAGCCGCCACTGCTCGACTTCGATTACGAGATGCTCGTGGATGGCCGTCGACTAGCGCGCCCCGCCAACTATGCCCTGCTGCGCATCACCCGCGTGGGGGATGACTGCCTGGAGGACTGCCTCGACGAGACTAGGCCGCCGGTGATGATCGTCGACCCGCGTGCCGGCCACGGCCCAGGCATCGGCGGCTTCAAGCGCGACTCCGAGGTCGGCATGGCACTGCATGAGGGGCACCCGGTCTACTTCGTGATCTTCTTCCCCGAGCCCGTCCCCGGCCAGACCCTGGAGGACGTGCTGCACGTCCTGCGGCGCTTCGTCGAGACGCTGGCCGAGCGCCATCCCGGCAAGCCGCCGGTGCTCTACGGCAACTGCCAGGCGGGCTGGGCCATCGCCCTGCTCTCCGCCGACTGCGAGGGCTTGGTGGGGCCGGCGGTGCTCAACGGCTCGCCGCTCTCCTACTGGTCGGGTGAATCCGGCGTCAATCCCATGCGGCTGGCCGGTGGGCTGCTGGGCGGCGCCTGGCTGACGCACCTGGCGGCGGACCTGGGCGATGGCCGCTTCGATGGCGCCCACCTGGCCGCCAACTTCGAATCCCTCAAGCCGGCCAATACCCTGTGGCAGAAGGACTATCGGTTGTTCGCCGACATCGACGGCCAGCGCGAGCGCTTCCTCGAGTTCGAGCGCTGGTGGACGGGGTTCTATAGCCTGAGCAAGGAAGAGATCACCGCCATCGTCGAGAACCTCTTCGTCGGCAACCGGCTCGAACGCGGGGAGCTGCAGGTCTGCCCGGGCTGCACCGTCGATCTCAAGCGCATCCGCAACCCCCTGGTGATCTTCGCCTCCAGCGGTGACAACATCACCCCGCCCCATCAGGCGCTCAACTGGATCCCCGCGGTCTACCCCGATACCGCGGCACTCAAGGCCGCCGACCAGCGCATCGTCTACCTGCTCAATCCCCACGTCGGGCATCTGGGCATCTTCGTCTCCTCCAAGGTGGCGCGCCTCGAGCACCGAGCGATCCTCGAGAGTGTAGGCGATCTCAACGATCTTGCCCCCGGGCTCTACGAGATGAAGATCGACAACCCCACCGGCGATCCCGATTGCCACAAGCCCCAGTTCCAGGTGCGGTTCGAGGAACGCCGGGTGGAGGACCTAGATTACCCCTCTCAGGCACCGGCGTTCGAGCAGGTGCGCGCACTTTCCGAGCACAATGTGGCCCTCTACGAGACCTTCGTCGGCCCCTGGGTGCGGCTGTACACGACCCCTTGGACGGCCGAGATGCTGCGTCAATTGCATCCTGCGCGGACCAGTCGGCTGATGTTCTCGGAACGCTTCGCTCCCTGGATGAAAGGCGTGAAGTGGCTGGCCGAGATGGCGGAGACCATGCCGACGCCGGTCGATAGCAGCAGCCCCTATCGGCAATGGGAGACGTTGATGAGCGATTCAATCGCCTCGACGCTGGAACTGGCCGGCACGACTCGCGATAGCGTTTTCGAGATGGCATTTGGAACGCTCTATGCCGGGCCCTGGGCAGGTATGGCATGGGTAAAGACAAGCAACGATTGAGAGAAAGATCTTCATTCACGAAAGGTCGGGAGGCCTACCATGCATCAGGAACATCGTCTTGGCGTCAGCGAAGCCAACCTAGTTACTCGGAAACTGAAGCTCGAGCCCTGCAGCCAACGAGAGCTCGAGATAGCGCTCCAGGAAATCGATCAGCTTTATGGACTCGACAGCGTGGCTTTCGATGAAAATAAGCGAATGCTTCGTCTGGCTTACGATGCATCGCGTATTTGTATCGAATGCGTCGAAGAGGTTCTGACAAGACATTCGATCGACATCAGCCACGGCTGGTGGAACCGCTTCAAGGAAGATCACTACCGGTTCGTCGACCAAAACATCAAGGACAATGCCGCCAAGGATCCCTGGAGTTGTCATTGATCCTTGTCTCGTCCAAGACAGAGCAATCGTTTATCAGGAGGTCAGTCAATGTCGACGATGCCAGCCATTCTGGTGGTCAACTGTGGCTCATCCAGTCTGAAGTTTGCCGTGTTTGGTCTGGCTAATGGCCTCAACCGTCAGTGGTGGGGAGCGGCCAGTGGCATCGGTACCGAGCAGGGACGGCTTCGCGTGATGGAAGCCCGGGGGCAAGTACTCGCAAATAGCGATGTGCGGCTCGCGGATCATGCGGCGGCCATCGCCCACCTCGGCGAGGTCCTGCATCAGCAAGGCGAAGGACTCCACCTGGTGGGTATCGGCCATCGAGTGGTTCATGGTGGGCCGGACTGCGACTGTTCGCAGCGCGTCGACGACGCGCTGCTACGCCGCCTAGAAACGCTGATCCCGCTGGCCCCGCTGCATCTGCCGCACAACCTGGCCGGCATCACCGCCATGCGTGCGCATTTCCCCGATGTGCCCCAACTCGCCTGCTTCGATACGGTGTTCCATCATGGCCTACCCGCGGTCGCCCGACACACCGGGCTGCCGCGCGAGTACGAGGCCCAGGGCGTGCGTCGCTATGGCTTTCACGGGCTCTCCTACGAATTCATCGTCGAGAACCTGGTGCGTCGCCACGGCCCTGCGGCACTTTACGAACGTCTGATCGTCGCTCACCTGGGCAATGGTGCTTCCCTGGCAGCCATTCGCGGTGGGCACAGCGTCGAGACGACGATGGGGTTCAGCGCCCTTGGCGGCATGCCCATGGGGACCCGCAGCGGCGATCTGGATCCCGGCATCCTACTGTATCTAGCCGGGCAGCAGGGGCTCGATCCCCAGGCGTTACAGACGCTGCTCTACCGGCGCTCCGGTTTGCTGGGTCTCTCCGGCGTCAGCGCCGATATGCGCGAACTTTTAGCGCGCCGTAATGACATCCCGGAGGCCGCCCAGGCGATCGACTTCTTCTGCCATCGTGCCCGCCTCTTCATCGGTGCCCTGAGCGCCGCGCTCGGCGGGCTGGACCGGCTGATCTTCACCGGCGGCATCGGCGCGAACTCACCGGCGATCCGGGCACAGATCTGCGCAGGAATGGGGTATCTCGGCATCACACTGGAGGAAGGACGCAACCGCACGCCCGGGCCGGTGATTTCCGCCGACGAGGGCCCGGTCCGGGTAGAGGCCGTGGCCACCGATGAAGAACGGATGATCGCCCGGCACGTGCAGCGCACATTAACCAACACCCAGGAGGTGACATGACCCAGATGGCAACGCCAGTGGCCCTTGCGACGCTCGATGACCTGATTCAGCAGGCCGGTGGCGGTGACCCGATCCGCGTCGCCGTGGTCAATGCGGCCCAGGCGGCGGTGCTGGAGACGCTTCGCGAGGCGGCGAGGCGACGCATCGCCGAGCCGGTGCTCATCGGCCGCCCCGCCGAGGTCGTCGAGGCCGCCGCGGCGATCGGGTGGGACCTCGATCCACAAGCGATGATCGAGGCCGATTCGGATGTGGAGGCCGCCCGCATCGGGGTGGAGCTCGTGCAGGCCGGACGCGCGGATGCGCTGATGAAAGGGCACCTCCACACCGATACCTTCATGCATGCCCTGCTGGGCAATGGCCTGCGACAGCCCGGCCGGCGAGTGAGCCACGTCTTTTTGGTGGACGTGCCCGACTGCCCACGCCTGCTGGCCGTGACCGATGCGGCCGTGAACATTACCCCCGACCTCAATGCCAAGGCGCAGATTCTCCAGAACGCCATCGAGCTGATGCACATGATCGGGCTCGAGCGGCCACATGCCGCGGTCATTTCCGCCGTGGAAACGGTCAATCCGGCCATCGTCTCTACCCTGGATGCGGCCTGCCTGACCCTGATGGCCCGCCGCGGCCAGATTGCCGGCGCCGAGGTCGACGGGCCACTGGCCTTCGACAACGCCATCTCGGAACGGGCCGCGCGCGAAAAGGGCATCGACTCCCCGGTGGCGGGGAAGGCCGACATCCTGCTCATGCCGGATCTGGTGTCAGGCAACGTGTTGGCCAAGAACCTCGAGTACCATGCCGGCGCCACGGCGGCCGGGGTGGTCATGGGGCTGACGGTGCCGGCGGTACTGAGTTCCCGGGCCGACCCGCCCGAGGCGCGCCTGGCCGGACTGGCCGTGGCGGCGCTGATGTACCGCGCGGGGATCCGCCTGCCCGTGCCCTCCCCTGACGAAGCGGAATCCACCTTCTGCTGTTCCCCGCAACCCGAGTCGGCCTGCTGCCCCAGGGAGGTGCGCTGATGGACACCACGACCCGAACCACCACCCGAGCCACCATCGACGGGACGACAGCGAGCCCACCGGCGACGACCACCGACGCGCGCCTGCACGCCATGATGAGCCTCTTCACAGGGGGGCTGTCACCGACCGCCGTCCAGCAGGCCTGGTGGGACTGGGCGCAACACCTGCTGCTGTCACCGGACAAGCAGACGGAACTCGTCGGCAAGGCCCTGCGCAAGTGGCAACGTTTCGGCAGCTACTGCGAGCGCGCCGGCCAGGCGCCGTGTGAGCCCTGCATCGAGCCGCTGCCCCAGGACAAACGCTTTCGCGACGAGGCCTGGCAGCGCTGGCCCTTCAACATGCTCTATCAGGGCTTCCTGCTGCAGCAGCAGTGGTGGCATGTGGCCACCACCGGCGTACCGGGCGTCTCGCGCCACCATGAGGCGATGGTGAATTTCGGCGCGCGGCAGATGCTCGACATCTGGTCGCCGTCAAACTTCCTCGCCACCAACCCCGAACTGCAGGAGCAGACGCGGCGCGAGGGTGGCGCCAACCTGGCCCGTGGTGCCTCCAATCTGCTGGAGGACTGGCAGCGACGCCAGGCCGGCGAAGGGCCGGTGGGGGTCGAAGCGTATCGGGTCGGCCGAGACGTGGCGGTGACGCCTGGCAAGGTGGTCTACCGCAACCGGCTCATCGAGCTGATCCAGTACGCGCCCACCACCCAGGAGGTCCATGCCGAACCGGTGCTGATCGTGCCGGCCTGGATCATGAAGTACTACATCCTCGACCTCTCCCCGGAGAACTCCCTGATCCGCTACCTGGTGGCCCAGGGCCATACGGTGTTCGTCGTCTCCTGGAAGAACCCGGGCAGCGACGAGCGAGACCTGGGCATGGCCGACTACCGCCGGCTGGGGGTCATGGCGGCCCTCGACGCGGTCACGGCCATCTGCCCGGAGCAGCGCGTCCACGGCGTGGGCTATTGCCTGGGCGGGACGCTGCTGTCGATCGCCGCGGCCGCCATGGGGCGGGACTGTGACACTCGCCTGGCCAGCCTGACGCTGCTCGCCGCGCAGACCGACTTCAGCGAGGCCGGCGAGCTGATGCTGTTCATCGACGAGGACCAGGTACGCTTCCTCGAGGACCTCATGGCGGTCAGGGGCTATCTGGATACGCGCCAGATGGCGGGCGCCTTCCAGTTGCTGCGTTCCCAGGACCTGATCTGGTCGAAGATGGTGCGCAGTTATCTGGCCGGCGAGCGTCCGCCCATGTTCGACCTGATGGCCTGGAACGCCGACGGCACCCGCATGCCGGCACGCATGCACAGCGAGTACCTCCGGTGGCTGTTCCTCGACAACGATCTCGCCGGTGGGCGCTACCGGGTGGACGAACGGCCCGTATCGCTGACCGACATCGAGATCCCCGTGTTCGCCGTCAGCACGCTCAAGGATCATGTCGCCCCCTGGCGCTCCGTCTACAAGGTTCAGTGGCTGACGCCGGCGGACGTCACCTTCGTACTCTCCAGCGGTGGACACAACGCCGGTATCGTCAACCCGCCCGGCGATTCACACCGCTTCCACCAGATCTCGACCATCCAGCCTGAGGACCCCTTCATGGATCCGGATGGCTGGCAGGCCTCTGCCGCGCATCATGACGGCTCCTGGTGGCCCTGCTGGCAGGGCTGGCTGACCGATCACAGCACCCAGCGCGTGCCCGCCCGGGAGCCGGGGGAGACCCAAGGCTATCCGGCGCTGGACGAAGCGCCAGGACGTTATGTCCTGGAGAAATGAGCCCGTCCTGCGGGGAAGGGGGCCGCTGCCATCGATGGCCCCAGAGCAGCCGTGCCGAAGGGCGCGGCCAATGTCATAGTCAGCGAGGTGAGCAATCATGAAGGAATCCAACGTCGTTCTCTGCGCCCCGGTGCGCACGGCCATCGGCACCTACGGCGGCACACTCAAGGCCACGCCGGCACCCGAGCTCGGCGCCACCGCCATCGCCGAGAGCCTGCGCCGCTCGGGCTTGGCCCCGAGGACGTGCAGAGCGTGGTGCTGGGTCAGGTGGTCCAGGCCGGCGCCAAGATGAACCCGGCGCGCCAGGCCGCGATCCATGCCGGCTTGCCGGTGTCGGTGCCGGCGATGACGGTCAACCGGGTCTGCGGCTCCGGCGCCCAAGCCGTGGCCAGCGCCGCCCAGGAGGTGATGCTCGGGCATCTCGACTGTGCCATCGCTGGCGGAATGGAGAATATGGACCTCGCGCCCTACCTGGATCTCGCCGGACGCTGGGGCCATCGCATGGGCAATGCCGAAATCTACGACAGCATGCTGCGCGACGGGCTCAATGATGCCTTCTCCGATCAGCACTCGGGGTGGCACACCGAGGATCTGGTCAGCCGCTTCGGCATCAGCCGCGAGGATCAGGACCGATGGGCGGCGCGCAGCCAGCAGCGCTTCGGCGAGGCGCAGGCGGCAGGACGCTTCGACGCCGAGATCGTGCCGGTCGAAGTCAACTCCCGCAAGGGCACGGTGGCCTTCGGGCGCGATGAGCACAACCGCCCCGACGCCACCGCCGAGGGCCTCGGCAAACTCAGGCCGGCCTTCCGCAAGGAGGGCACCATCACCGCCGGCAACGCCCCCGGGCTGAACACGGGCGCGGCGGCGATGATCGTCGCCGATCGCGCCTGGGCGGAACGCCAGGGCCTCGCGCCCATGGCGCGTCTGGTGAGCTACGGCGTCGGCGCCGTCGAGCCCGGCTACTTCGGCCTCGGCCCGGTGCCGGCGGTGCAACAGGCACTAGCACGCGCCGGCTGGCGCATGGGTGATGTCGAGCGCATCGAGATCAACGAGGCCTTCGCGGCCATCGTCCTTGCCCTGATCGGGGAGCTCGGGCTGGCCGAGGACATCGTCAATGTGGAAGGCGGCGCGATCGCCCATGGCCATCCCATCGGCGCCACCGGGGCGGTGCTGACCACCCGGCTGCTGCACGCCATGGCCCGGGACGACGTGCGCCGCGGCGTGGTCACCTTGTGCATCGGTGGCGGCCAGGGGGTGGCGCTGGCGCTGGAGCGCCTAGCGTAACCGCGAATCAACCCGTACGCGCGGCTCGCTATGAAAGTGCCGAGCCGCGCCACTCAAGGAGGCAACATCATGAAAGCACTCGTCTATCATGGTCCTGGCCAGCGTCGCTGGGAGGACAAACCGCGCCCAGGCATCACCAAGCCCACGGATGCGGTGGTGCGCATTACCCATACCACCATCTGCGGCACCGACCTGCACATCCTCAAGGGCGACGTACCCGCCGTGGAGGATGGTCGTATCCTCGGCCACGAGGGCGTCGGCGTCGTCGAGGAGGTCGGCGACGGCGTGAGCCATATTCAGGTCGGCGATGAGGTGCTGATTTCCTGCATCACCTCGTGTGGCCGCTGCGACTATTGCAAGCGGGGTCTCTATGCCCACTGCCGCGACGGCGGCTGGATCCTCGGTCACCTGATCGACGGCACCCAGGCCGAGTACGTGCGTATCCCGCACGCGGACAACAGCCTGCACCGTTTACCCAAGGACATGGACCGCGCCGCGGCGGTAATGCTCAGCGACATTCTGCCTACCGGTCATGAGATCGGCGCCCTGAACGGCGAGGTGGGGCTCGGCGACACGGTGGCCATCGTCGGCGCCGGCCCCATCGGTCTGGCGGCCCTGATGACCTCACGTTTCTATTCTCCCGCACGGATTATCATGATCGACCCCGACGAGAACCGACTGGCCATGGCCCGCCAATTGGGTGCCACCGACACCATTGCCCGGGACCCACTTGAAGCCATCGACAAGCTGACCGGTGGCGAAGGCGTGGACGTGGCCATGGAGGCGGTAGGCATTCCCGAGACCTTCGATATCTGCCAGCGCATCGTGCGCCCGGGGGGCATATCGCCAACATCGGCGTACACGGCAAGAGCGTCGAGTTCCGCCTACAGGATCTGTGGATCAAGAATGTCACGGTGCGTACCGGCCTAGTGAACACCAACACGACTCCGGTGCTGATGCGCATCGTCGAGGCCGGTGGCGTCGAGCCCGCGGGTTTGGTGACCCACCGCTTCAAGCTTGACGACATCGAGAAAGCCTACGACGTGTTTTCCCAGGCGGCGAAGGAGCAGGCCATCAAGATGCTGCTGACCGCCGAGTGATGCTCACCCGCACCGCGAATGGCGGTCACCTCGAGGTCACCGATATCGATCCTGTCAATCAAGGAGCTCAAGCATGGAGTTGAACGGCAAGACGATCGCGATCACCGGCGCCGCCCAAGGGCTTGGCCGCGCCATGGCGGTACGCCTGGCGCAATATGGCGCGCGGACCGCTCTGCTGGACAGGGATGAGGACGGCCTGCAACAGACCCACGCCGCTTGCGAGCAAGCGGGAGTGCGAAGCCGGTACTATCCCGTGGATATTACCGAGGAAACCCATGTGGAAGCCTGTTTCCAGGCGCTGGCGAATGATTTCGGCGCGCTGGACGGGGTGATCAACAACGCCGGCATCACCCAGGATGGCCTGCTGGTCAAGGCCAAGGATGGCCATGTCGTCAAGAAGATGTCATTGGCGGACTGGGACGCAGTCTCGCATATCGATATGCGTGGCGTCTTTCTGTGCGCCCGGGAGGCGGTGGCGCGGATGATCGAGATGCGGGCGGATGACACCACCCGCCAATCCCCTGGGCTGATCCTTAATATTTCGAGTATCAGCCGTGCGGGCAATATCGGCCAGACCAACTACTCGGCGGCCAAGTCGGGGGTGGATGCGATGACCGTCACCTGGGCCAAGGAGCTCGCCCGCCACAACATCCGTGTCGCCGCCATCGCTCCAGGATTCTTCCGCACGGCCATGGTCGAGGCAATGCCCGACAAGATCCTCGACAAGCTGCGGGCCCAGATCCCGCTGGGACGGCTCGGCGATCCTGAAGAGGTCGCGCACGCGGCGCAGTTCATCTTCGAAAACGACTACTTCAATGGCCGCATCCTGGCGTTGGATGGCGGGCTGCGTTTGTAGACGGGGGCGCAGCAAGAAGGCGTGGTTCTGACTTATAAAGGAGTGAACAGCAATGAAACACGAACAAGCGGAACGGAAGTCTTTCGTGGATCCGGTATGTGGCATGGCGATCAGCTTCCAGACTGCCGCCGTGGGGAGTGAATACCGGGGAAAGCGCTATTACTTCTGTTCAGCGGCTTGCCGCGAACAGTTCGAGGCGGATCCCGAACGGTACGCTCGTGCGCAGTGGCAGCATAGGTCGAGACGTGGGTGAACGTCGAGGCCCTTCAGCCGTGATCCAGGCCCAGACCGTCTGCGCCGTCCCCACGCGCCGGGAGCCCGTGACCGTGATCGGCGCGGGCCCCGCCGGGTTGGCCTGCGCCATCGTGCTGGCGCGCGCCGGGCAGCGCGTGATCGTGCACGAGCGCCGCCGTCGCGTTGGCGCCCGCTTTCACGGTGACTTCCAAGGGCTCGAGAGCTGGAGTGACGACATCGATGTGCTCGATGAACTCGCGAGCGCGGGGATCCGACCCAGCTTCGAGCATCATGCCATCTCGCACGTGACGGCCTTCGACGGCCGGGACGCTCGCCACGAGATTCGTGCGGAGAAGCCATTGTACTACCTGGTCCGGCGCGGGTCGGGGACGGACACGCTGGATCAGGCGCTGCTCGAGCAGGCCCAGGCCAGCGGCGTGGAGGTAAGGCTCTCCTCTCCCCTCAAGAGCGCTCCCGGCCTCGCCGTCGTGGCCACGGGGCCGGTGCTCGCCAACATCATGGCGGTGGGCTACCTGTTCGAGACCGCTATGCCGGACGGCCAGTGGGCCTGCTTCAGCGACCGCCTGGCGCCGGACGGCTATGCCTACCTGCTGGTGCAGGGTGGGCGGGGGACCGTCGCCACCTGTCTGTTCAGGGAGTTCACCCGCAACGACGAATTCCTGGCGCGCACGATCGCCTTCTTTACCGAGCATGCCGGGCTGGACATGCGCACCGCTCGCCCCTTCGGTGGGGTCGGCAACTATGGACCGCCCTGCCGGGGCGAGCACGAGGGACGCCTGCTGGTGGGCGAGCATGCGGGCTTTCAGGATGCACTGGCGGGCTTCGGCATGCGTTATGCCCTGCGCTCGGGCGTCCTGGCCGCGCGCAGCCTGCTGGAGGGTAGCGATTACGACTCGCTGTGGCGACGCTCGCTGCTGCCGGCCATCCGCCAGGGCATCGGCAACCGACTGCTGTACGCGAAGGTCGGTGACCGAGGACGACGGGCCATGTTTCGCCGGCTGGCGGCGGGAGATGCGCGCCCGATGCTCGCCAAGCTATACCGCCCGAGCCTGTTGGGCCGGGTCCTGTACCCATTCGCGCGACGCCACGGACGCATACCCCAGCACGATCCGGACTGCTGCGACAACGCCTGCACCTGCCTGCGTTGCCTGTGCGGGCGTCATATCAACTCGGGGGCCGCCGCGTCGCGGCAGGATCCTCGGCCGCTGGAATTCTAGGGAGATAGAAAACAAACATGGAAACCATTGACATGAAAGGACGCAAGGGCTTGGTCGTGGGCATCGCCAACGAACATAGCCTGGCCTGGTCGGCCGCCCGGCATTTTCGCCATGCCGGCGCGGAGTTGGCGCTTACCTATCTCAACGACAAGGCCCGTCCCCATGTCGAGCCGCTGGCCCGGGAGGTGGATGCCGGGCTCTTGCTGCCCTGCGACGTGACGGTGCCGGGGCAGCTGGAGGCGGTGATCGAGGCGATCCGCCAGCGCTGGGGGCGGCTGGACTTTCTCCTGCACGCCATCGCCTGGGCCCGCAAGGAGGAGCTGCACGGACGCCTCACGGACTGCTCGGCGGAGGGCTTCGCGGAGTCGATGCTGGTGTCCTGCCACTCGCTGATCCGCATGGCCCAGTTGGCCGAGCCGTTGATGGACCGGGGCGGCAGCCTCATGACGCTGAGCTACGTCGGTGCCGAGAAGGTCGTCGATCACTACAACGTCATGGGGCCCGTCAAGGCCGCGCTGGAGGCCTCGGTGCGCTACCTGGCCCACGAACTGGGCCCCCGCAACATCCGCGTCAACGCGCTCTCCGCCGGTACGGTCAAGACCCGGGCGGCCTCCGGTATCGAGCATTTCGACGAACTGCTCAACGAGTCCGCGAAGCGGGCGCCGCTGCGCCGCACCGTGGAGGCCGACGAGGTCGGTCGCACCGCGCTGGTGTTGGCCAGCGACTACACCACGGCGATCACCGGCGAGGTGCTCTACGTCGACGCCGGCTTTCATGCCGCCGGCATGGTATTTCACTGAGTCATGACATTTCACTGCAACTAGCAAGGAGGCTTCCATGATGTTGTCGGCATTTCTCAGCCGCATCGTTCGGGTCGGAGAGCTCACGGTGATAACGCCGTCCGGGCGGCGGCAGCGTTTCGGGCCGGGTGGCGCGCCCGCGGTCACGGTGCGGCTCCACCACCGGGCGCTCTATCGCAAACTGATCATGAACCCCGATCTGTATCTGGGCGAGGCCTACATGGACGGGACCTTGACCGTGGAGGAGGGGAGCCTGCGCGACTTGCTCGAGCTCTGCACCGCCAACGGCGAGGCTCTCGATAGCCATCCGATTCAGCGGGTGCGGCGGCGGCTCGGCCGGCCCCTGCGTTATCTGCAGCAGTACAATCCGCTCGGCCGCTCGCGCGCGAATGTCGCCCATCATTACGATCTCTCGGCCGAGCTGTTCGATCTATTCCTCGACCGGGATCGCCAGTATTCCTGCGCCTATTTCCCGGACGGCAACGAGAGCCTCGAGCAGGCGCAGGAGAAAAAGAAGCGCCATATCGCCGCCAAGCTGTTGTTGCAGCCGGACATGCGCGTGCTCGATATCGGCTCGGGCTGGGGCGGCCTCGCCCTGCATATCGCCGAGAGCGCCGGGGCCCGTGTCAAGGGGATCACCCTCTCCGAGGAGCAGTTGAAGGTCGCCCAGCAGCGGGCGGTGCGCTCCGGGCTGGCCGAGCGTGCGCGCTTCGAGCTGCTCGACTACCGAGCGGAGCGCGAGGTCTACGACCGGATCGTCTCGGTCGGCATGTTCGAGCACGTCGGGGTGTCGCACTATGGGGGGTTCTTCCGCACCCTGAAGGGCCTGCTCAAGCCCGACGGCGTCGCCCTGATCCATGCCATCGGGCGCATGGAGCCGCCGGGGCAAACCAATCCCTGGCTGCGCAAGTACATCTTCCCGGGCGGCTATTGCCCCGCGCTCTCGGAGGTGCTGGCCGCGGTGGAAAAGGCCGGCCTGTGGGTAACGGACATCGAGGTGCTGCGCCTCGACTATGCGGAGACGCTGCGGGAGTGGGCGCGACGCTTCGCGGCCAACCGCGAGCAGGTGCGTGCATTCTACGACGAACGCTTCTGTCGCATGTGGGAATTCTATCTAAACATGTGCGAGATGGCCTTTCGCAACGGACCGATAATGGTCTTCCAGATCCAGCTCACACGCCAGCGGGACGCCGTTCCCTCGCACCGGAACTACATCGCGGATTGGGAGCATGCCCTGGAAAACGACGCCAACGAAGTCGCGTGAGCGGGTCGGGTCGGAAGGTGGTTTTACTGTTGGGAGCGGTGCTCGCCGGATTCCACTGAGGCGAGTAAGGAGACTTCATGGTATTTTTGGCATTCTTCAGCCGTCTGGCTCATGAGTACGGTACCGCATGAGCGAGAACGGAAAGCTAAGTAATGGCGACACCGACGTGAGCCTTGATCTCGGGCATCCGCGAGACCCGAACGGCAATGCGAGCGACCGTTCGATTGGTGTGGTGGCAAAATCTAGCGCTGGTTTCAATACCCTGC